>CAYMJG010000001.1:0-111033 GCA_964390855.1 uncultured Eubacteriales bacterium
GAGTCCCTGGTTGACTCTTTGGTTTAAGCTGTTGTATAATGTTTAGTGTTTGTTTATGGGACTTTTTTAGACATAGATTGTGTTATGGTTTTAGCGGAGGGAGGGATTATTGTGGCGGAAGTTAAGGTTGGAAAAAATGAAACATTGGACAGCGCCCTCCGGCGGTTCAAGCGTACCTGTCAAAAGGCTGGTGTTCTAGCTGAAGCTAGGAAGCACGAACATTACGAGAAACCCAGCGTGCGGAGGAAGAAAAAATCTGAGGCGGCTCGAAAGCGCAGATATCACTGATTTACAAAAATAATGCCTGGCCACTGGTCAGGCATTTTGAATTTTCTCGCTGCCCCTGTCGTGGACAAATCCAGGCCTTAAAAAGAATACCTGTTAGGGAGGTGTGCACCTTTTCGCTAAAGGGGTGAACTGGGCCGTGTTGCAATCCTGAAGGCGGCTATAGGTTAACAGCAGTATGTGGTTGTGGTGGTAAATAATAGTAATCTTAACCCCTTCGCCGGCATAAAATTCTGGCAGGAGGGGATTTTTTATGGTTCTACGTGATTTCGGGCAGAAAATTAAAAAAGAATTTGCTGATTTTCTTGAACTACCAAGCGACGTCATGCTGGATTTGCCCAAAATAA
Source organism: uncultured Eubacteriales bacterium (assembly GCA_964390855.1). Lineage (GTDB taxonomy): Bacteria > Bacillota > Desulfotomaculia > Desulfotomaculales > Pelotomaculaceae > Syntrophopropionicum. Next base: position 633 of record CAYMJG010000001.1, read on the forward strand.
CCATGTTCGGCGATCTCAAGCTGTTTATAGAAAACCATCGCGGCATTATTGAGTACAGCACATCGGGGCTTAGGGTCGGTGTGCGGGATGGGGAAGTGGTCGTCACCGGGGAAGACCTGCTGCTGCGTAATGTACTTCCAGATGAAATCTGCGTGGAAGGGAAAATCAAAACCCTCAGTTTTTCTTACTAACTATAAGGTGGTGTTTATTTTGCTCTTGTTCAGGATGATATCCTGGCTCCAGGGTTACCTTGTTATTCACGTGGCGGGGGACAACCCCGAAAGGTTCGTTAATATGGCCGCCGGCAGGGGAATTTATCTATGGGATGTGGAGCAGTTGCCTGACGGTGTAGTGATCATTAAGGTCCGCCTGAGGGACGTTTATGCGCTGCGCCATATTGCCAGGCGTACTCGTTGCAGGTTTCGCGTCCACCGGCGCTCGGGGTTGCCTTTTTACGCGGCGGCGCTGCGCAAAAGAAGGGCCCTGACGCTGGGGGCCTTATTATTTATTATAATTCTTTATTCCTTGAGTTCGTTTATCTGGTTTATAGAAGTAAAGGGGAATGAAAAACTGGATTCATCCCATGTTTTACAGGCCGCGGAACAGGCGGGACTGTGCCGGGGGGCGCTTAAGTGGAATATTAACGCGGGCGCTGTTGAGGAAAAAATAATTGAGCAGCTGCCCCTGCTGTCATGGTCAGGTGTTTACATCAAAGGAACAAGGGCTACCATTGAGGTGGCAGAACGAATAGTGCCGGAAGATGAGGACCGCCGGCCCGCCCATATAGTGGCTAAAAAAACGGGGGTAATCAAAGAGGTGCTGGTATTAAACGGCTGTCAGTCGGTGCGGGAAGGAGATACTGTTCTACCCGGACAGGTACTCATATCCGGGGTGATACTGCCTGTGGCGGAGGAACCTCTACCAGGTGAAACAGACTTAAAACAAGAGGTTGAACCCATGCGCTATGTGCACGCTATGGGAATTGTCCGGGCCAGGGTCTGGTACGAAGGCTACAGTGAAATCAGTTTGGTGGAGATAGGGCGGCGCCTCACGGGACGGCAAAAGACGCGTGTCAGTATTAAATTCAATAATAAGGAAATAATTCTATCTGGAAACCAAAACCAAGACGATAGCTTTGCCGCATATGAAACCAAGACTTTTGTCAACAAGGCGCCGCAATGGAGGAATATTGCCTTGCCTGTAGAACTTATAACTGTTAAATATTTTGAATTGGCTGATTACAGGGTGGAACGCAGCCGGCCCGCGGCTCGCAGAACCGCCGAGGAACAGGCTTTTGCTATGGCCGCGGCGGGTATGCCGGGTGACGCTGTTATACAAGAGCGCCAGGCAGAGGAAATTGAGACGGGTGAATCAGATAAACTGATCAGGGTCAAGGTGACATTGGAGGCCGTTGAGGATATTGGTATGGAGGCGCCCTTTAACACTGTTTCCAGTTGATCAGTGGCTGAGCGATTGCTTGAATACTGAGGAGGGACAAGCTGGTATTGGTTGAAAGTTATGAGACAAGGGTTGCATTGGAAAACACTGGCGCCGCGGCGGCCATATTCGGCAGGAATGACGAGCACCTGACCCATATTGAAAGGGCTCTTGGCGTCAGGTTTGTGGCCAGGGGTCAGGAACTAATCATCACCGGTGAACGGGAGAAGGTGGAACAGGCAGTCGAGGTGCTGAACCAGTTGCAAAAATATTACCGGGCGGGGAACCTTTTGACGGCGCATGAGGTTGGTTACGCTCTCAGAGCCGTACAGAGCGGGGTTAAGGATTCACTGGAAAGCCTGGCGGCCCAGGTCGTCATGGTTACTCCCCGTGGTAAACAAATCAAGTTGAAAACCAAAGGGCAGCAAAAGTATATTAATGCGATTAAAAGAAACGACGTGGTTTTTGCCATCGGTCCGGCCGGTACAGGCAAAACGTATCTGGCTGTGGCAATGGCAATCAAGGCCCTGCGGCAGAAGGACGTCAGCCGGCTGGTGCTGACCCGTCCCGCTGTGGAAGCAGGGGAGAAACTGGGCTTTTTGCCGGGTGATTTGCAGGAAAAAATCGACCCTTATTTAAGGCCGCTGTATGACGGTCTCTATGATATTCTGGGCCTGGAGAACACGCAAAAATATCTGGAAAAAAACATCATCGAGATCGCTCCGCTAGCCTATATGCGGGGCAGGACACTGGAAGACTCATTTATTATCCTGGATGAGGCGCAAAATACCACTCCGGAACAAATGAAAATGTTCCTGACTAGATTGGGGTTCGGTTCGAAAGCCATTATCACCGGCGACATCACCCAGATTGATTTGCCCAGGGGGCAGGTGTCGGGGCTTATTAACGCCCTGGCGGTTTTAAAGGATGTAGCGGGGCTGGGTATTCATACCATGACCGGGGAGGATATTGTCAGGCACCCGCTGGTGGAAGAGATTATCAAAGCCTATGAGAAAATGAAATAATTTTGTGCGGGCGATTTTAGGGGTGTGGGATCATGCCTGTTTATAGCTGGCTTAAGAATAAACTGACAGCCGTCCTGTCCTTTCTGATTAAACAGCGCAAGGTGCGGCGGGGCAGCGCGGCAGTTTTGTTTTTGTTGCTGTTCACTCTAATCATTGCTTTTGATTATGTGCCTGAAAGAACCGATCTGGTGATTGGCCAGGTTTCACCAAAAACATATAAGGCCCAGAAGGACCTTGTTTTTGAGCATGAGAATAAAACAGCGGAAATGCGGCGTATAGCTACGGAAAAGGCCGAAAAAATATATTCCAAGGATCCTCAGGTGATTGTTGCGGTACAAAAAGATATTTCAGATCTTTTTACCCGGGTGAGCGAAATCCAGAGGGACGCCGGCCTGGACACCGCAGCCAGGGTCGCCGGGCTCAAAGCGGCGCTGCCTTTTGTCATTCCGGAGGAAGACGTCGCAGGACTGGCCAATTCCGAGGCGCAGGATACACAGGCTGTGGAAAACTCTTTGAACAGTCTGGTGGGGGGGATTATGCTGGCCGGGGACGGAATTGCCCAGGATACCCTGGAAGAGGCCAGAAGTACCTTGTATATTCAAATTAGTGCCCTTAACCTGGCCAGCCCTTATGATCGTTTTTCCAAAGGGGCGGTTGGGCGGTTTTTACGCCCCAATACCTTCGTTAACTATGAAATGACCAGGGAGAAACAGGACGAAGCAGCAGCTGCTGTGCCTCCCGCGATGATCTCCGTCAAGGAGGGTGAAAAGCTGATCGGGGAAGGTGAGATAATCACCGAGGAAAGCCTAATCAAGCTGCAGGCGCTTGGTTTGGTCAGAGAGAAGCCCCAATTTGCCTCTATACTGGGTGTTTTTCTACTAGTGGCCATGTTGATGATTGCTATCCTGATCTATCTTCACCAACAGAACCGGGAAATTTATCAACATGCCGGTCACCTCTATCTGCTGGGAATAATTGTCCTGATAGTGATGGGGGTGGGGAAAGCAATTATTGCCATTAATGTGACCCAGTGGCCTGCTTTTAGTGCCCAATTCGGCTATCTGGTGCCGATAGCCGCTGCCGGGATGTTGATTGCCCTGCTGCTTGACTCCAGACTGGCCCTGCTTATGGTGGCGCTCTTAAGCCTGTTGCTGGGGATAATGACCGGCAACCAGCTCCGTTTCGCTGTGGTAGGGTTTATCGGCGGTATTACCGGTGTCTACAGTGTCTCCAAACTAAGCCAGCGCAGCGACCTTGTGCGGGCCGGGATTTACACCAGCGGGGCTAATGTGGTGGCCATATTTATCATCGGACTTGTAAACGGCAGCCCACTGACGCTGCTTCTTTCATCCAGTCTGGCTCTGGGCCTGATCAACGGTATCCTATCGTCGATTCTGACCAACGGCGCCCTGCCGTTTCTGGAAAACACATTTCGGATTACCTCACCGGTGCGGCTGTTGGAGATATCAAACCCGAACAATACCCTGTTGAAAAGGTTGCTCACTGAAGCCCCGGGGACCTATCATCACAGTATCATTGTCGGCAACCTGGCCGAATCAGCAACGGACGCTCTGGGGGGCGATTCTCTTTTGGTGCGGGTAGGGGCATACTATCATGATATCGGTAAATGCAAAAGGCCATACTTCTTTATTGAGAATCAGATGGCCGGCGACAACCCGCATGATAAACTAACCCCTTCTCTCAGCACGCTGATCCTTACGTCTCATGTGAAAGACGGGGTGGAAATGGCCAAAGAACACAAACTACCCCAGGGTATAATAGATATAATAGAACAGCATCACGGTACCAGCCTGGCATCATATTTCTACCACAAGGCTCTGGAAAGTGACCGCGCTGATACTATTACAGAGGAGGAATTCAGATACGAGGGGCCCAAACCAAGGACCAGGGCAGCCGCGATAGTGATGCTGGCAGACGCGGTGGAGGCGGCGGTGCGTTCGCTGCAAAGCCCGACCCAGGGGCGGGTTGAGGGATTGGTCAGGGCAATAATCAAGGACAAGCTCAACGACGGCCAGCTGGAGGAATGCGACCTGACCTTTAGGGACCTTAATGTAATCGCGGGCGCCTTTGTAAGGGTCCTGTCGGGGGTTTTTCACAGTCGCATTGAATATCCGGAAATGTACAAGGAAATAGAAAGGAAAAGGACAAATGGCGGTTCTCGTAAGCAACTTGCAGGAAAAAATGGCAGTTGACGATTATACAGTTGGATTTTTAGCCGGCGCTGCCGGTAAGGTGTTAGAAGCCGCGGGGCATGGCGCCGATACGGAAGTAAGCCTGGTTTTTGTGGATGACGGGTATATGCAGGAGTTAAACAACAGCTACAGGGGTCTGAATTGCCCCACGGATGTCCTTTCTTTTGCCATGCTGGAAGGAGAACCCGTGGCCTGCGGTCAAGATGTAATACTGCTGGGAGATGTGGTTATTTCCCTGCAGACAGCGGAACGGCAGGCCAGGGAATACGGTCACAGCTTTCTGCGCGAGGCGGCCTACCTGACGATACACGGGGTTTTGCACCTGCTCGGGTACGACCATCAGGAAGAGGATCAGCGTGAGACAATGCGCCTGCGGGAAGAAGTGATTATGAACAGTCTTGATTTCCTTTAATACAAAATAGATTATAGCCACTACATGCTGCAAGTTGATTATAGAAGGGGTTATGGTACATATGAACCTGCACAAGTTACTGGATGGTTTTAACTATGCTGTGGCGGGAGTAGTCTATGCGATTAAATCGCAGCGCAATATGAAAATTCATATGGTTGCGGCCCTGCTGGTTTTGGGCCTGTCAGTTTACCTGCGGATCAGTTCCCGTGAGTTCCTAATCATATTTTTCGCCATTACACTGGTAATCATGGCCGAATTGCTGAACACAGCCATTGAGGCCGTAGTTGATCTGTACATACAGGAATTCCACCCCCTGGCCAGGACGGCCAAAAATGTGGCGGCCGGGGCTGTCCTGCTGGCTGCGGTGAATTCACTTGTAGTTGCCTATATCATAATTTTTCCGCGGCTGGAGGGCTATTCTCTTTATCTGGCCCCTAGAATAAAGGAAACACCGCTTAACGTGACGCTGATTGCCCTGCTGATTGTCGTACTGGCTGTGGGGGTGGGAAAGGCTTTTACCAGTAAAGGCGCCTATGTGAAAGGCGGCCTGCCCAGCGGCCATACGGCGGTGGCGTTCGCGGGCGCTACTGCGATAGTTTTGCTCACAGGCAATATTCTTGTGGCCACGGTAGCTCTCATAATTGCCCTGCTGGTAGCCCACAGCCGCCTGGACACAAAGGTGCACACCCTATTTGAGGTTGTTGCCGGCGCGCTTCTGGGCATACTGGTTACCATGGCAGTCTTCCGCCTGGCCGGCTGGTAAAGGTGTCGGGGGGACGGGGTTGTTGACAACTTTTTCGATAGGTGTTGCCGGACAGTGGGCCGCAGGTTATACTCGCTTAATGGAATGGTAGTGATATGCTTGACATTTTCTGCGGAAAAATTGATTGAGGCTGCGGCTGCAGCAAGGGAAAAGGCTTACGCGCCCTATTCAAATTTCAAGGTCGGCGCCGCCATTTTGACCAAAGGGGGGCGTTATTACACTGGATGCAATATTGAAAACGCTTCTTACGGCCTGACCTGCTGCGCCGAGCGGGTGGCCCTCTTCAATGCTGTTTCCAATAGTGAATGTGCCTTCGAGGCGATCGCCCTGACGGCCGGCACAGATGAATTCTGCTCCCCCTGCGGCGCCTGCCGCCAGGTGTTGGCGGAGTTTGGTCCGGATATAAAAGTATACATGGCCAACAAGGATGGAAAATATATTATGAAGTCTGTGGCTGAATTACTGCCTGACTCATTTAAAATAGGACTGCAAGTGCGGCTTTAGCCGCGCATCCCGTATAATATCGTGCCGGGGGAACTGTCCCCGTGACACGCGCCTGTAACACGGTGTGACAGGGATGCCTGACCAACAATATTTAGCGAAAAGGTGATCTTGTTTGTCTAAAGAGGATAGTTTCAAGTCCGGTTTTGTAACTTTAATCGGCAGGACCAACGTGGGCAAGTCCAGCTTGCTAAACCAAATTGCCGGTAGGAAAGTGGCGATTATGTCGGATAAGCCGCAGACTACCAGGAATAAGATACTGTTTGTTTTCAACCGGGAGGATTCCCAGGTTATTTTTTTAGATACTCCCGGCGTCCATAAACCCAAACACAGGCTGGGTGAGCAGCTGGTGCAGGTGGCGCTGCAAACCCTGCGTGAAGTGGACGCGATCCTGTTCCTGGTCGAAGCCGGTGCGCCACCCGGGCCGGGAGACAATTTTATCATTAGAAAGTTTCAGGACCTGAAAACACCAATCCTGCTGGTAATAAATAAAATCGATTTAATCAAACGGGAGGAACTGCTCCCCCTTATTGAACAGTACAGTAAGCTCTATAATTTTGCTGAGATCATACCGGTATCGGCGCTGACCGGGGAGAACCTGCCGGCCCTGCTTGGCACACTGGAAAACTACCTGCCGCCCGGGCCGAAATATTATCCGGATGATCTTGTTACCGACAGGCCGGAGACCTTCATTATGGCCGAGCTGATTAGGGAGAAGGTACTGCTGCTGACCAGCCAGGAAATCCCCCACTCGGTGGCGGTGGTAATTGAAGAGTTGGAAAAAAGGCCTGATCACCTGGTAGCTGTCCGCGCCGTGATCTATACGGAAAGAGAATCACAGAAAGGCATCCTGATTGGCAAAGGCGGCCACATGCTAAAAAAAATTGGTCAGCAGGCGCGGGAAGAATTGGAAAGCCTGCTGGGCTCAAAAATATTTTTAACACTTTGGGTTAAGGTCAAGCCGGGCTGGCGCAACAAGGAAGACCAGTTGTGGAATTTTGGTTACAGGGGCGAGGAATGACGGCACGGTCATAAACAGGTTGCAGCATAATCAATAAACCCGGGCGGTAATTATGAAACTATATAAGGTTGACGCCATTGTTTTGAGATCCATAGATTGCGGCGCTGCTGACAAGTTGCTGATCCTGTTCTCAAGGGATTTCGGCCGGATCAAGGTTATGGCCCACGGGGTTGCCAAACCGTTCAGCAGAAAGAGAGGCTCTGTGCAACCGTTCACCTATAGCAGGTTTTTAATTCGCCGGGGCAGGGATCTTGACTCTGTCAGCCAGTGTGAAGGCATAGAGATGTTTCCCTTTTTAAGACATGACCTGAAGGCGATCGGTTATGCCAGTTACCTTAGCGAACTGGTCCTGTCCGTCACACCGGAGGGGGAACAAAACAAACCTCTTTTCCATCTATTCCTGGAGACAATGCGGCTGATGGGTGAAGGGGGCGCCGAGGTATTAACCCGTTCTTTTGAGATTAAGGTTGCCGTCCTGATGGGCTACCGCCCCGTACTGGACGCCTGCGCTCACTGCGGGGAACCCCTTGCCGGACGACCGTTTTTCAGCGCTGGGGCCGGCGGGGCGCTATGCCAGGCCTGCGGTGCAGGGGACCTGCAGGCCGCCTGTGTCAGCAGGGGTATAGTGGAGATTTTAAAGGCGCTAATAAACCGGCCCCAGGAAAGGCTGCACCAGCTTAAAATCAGCGCAGCCGACAAGAAGCTGATTAAGGCTTTGTTATATGAATACCTGAGGTATTACCTGGAGCGGGACCTTAAAACGGCCTCTTTTTTAAACAGGTTTACAGCGGATAATTGAAGCGTCAATGTATAAAAACCAGTTCACCGGGGGTAAATAGTACCAGGAAAGGGGGATGTATATGAACAGTGAATTGGAGAAAATAGATATTTTGCGAAGCCGGTTGGAGATCAGCTATAAAGAAGCGAAAGAAGCCCTTGATGAAGCGAATGGAGATGTAGTGCAGGCGCTGATTAACCTGGAAGGCAGGGAGTGGGACGCCGGCGATAATTTTCAGGAAAAGGGCCGGGAGATGCTGGGGCAGTTGAAAGGGTTTCTGCATAAAGGGCAGGACTACCGGATCAAAGTGAAGAAAGGCGATAAAACAGTTTTGACTGTGCCCGCATCACTGGGAGCGCTGGGACTGCTCGGGGTGCTGGCCAGCAGTGAAATTGCCCTTATCGGTGCGCTGGGCACGGCAGCTGCAATGAGTCAGAAGTACACCCTGGAATTTGAACGCAAATCACCAGCGGCAGATGCGGAAGAGAATTCGGGTAGTGGGGATCAAGATATTTAACAAGAGAGGCATTGACTTTAAACCGCTAATTTGGTAAATTGGAAAAAAAATAGAAAGCGATGAGGAAAAAATCAGCCGGGGGATTTGTTTTATTAGAGAGCCCGTAGTGGTGAAAAAGGGTAAACAATACCGGTGAAAGGCGTTTCCGAGCTGCGAGAGGAAAACCAATTTTAATCGTGACTTGAAAATTCACGATTCGTTGGCCAGTAAAACTTGCGCATGATCAAGTGGGTTCTTTCCCTTTGCCAGGTATCCATTACAATAGGGATGAGAGCCAAGCAGGGTGGAACCGCGGGGAAAACTCCCGTCCCTGGCAGCAACGCCGGGGCAGGGGGTTTTTTATTGCTTGGGAGGTATACTTTGTGGATAAGTGACGCGCAGACAAATTTGTTTTTGGCCACGTGTGATATTTTTACAAGGAGGAAGAACATGAATTTTCAGGAACTGATCCTGGCGCTGAATAGTTTTTGGTCCAAAAAAAACTGTATTATCCAGCAGCCTTATGATGTAGAAAAAGGCGCCGGTACCATGAACCCGGCGACTTTTTTGCGGGCGCTGGGTCCGGAGCCATGGCGGGTGGGCTATGTTGAACCGTCACGCCGTCCGACCGACGGGCGCTACGGAGAAAACCCCAACAGGCTGCAGCATTACTACCAGTATCAAGTTATTTTAAAACCTTCACCGGACAATGTTCAGGAGATCTACCTGGACAGCCTTAGGGCCATCGGTATTGATCCGGATGAACACGACATCCGCTTTGTCGAGGATAACTGGGAATCCCCCACACTGGGCGCTTGGGGTCTGGGTTGGGAGGTTTGGCTGGACGGTATGGAAATAACCCAGTTTACTTATTTCCAGCAGTGCGGCGGTATCGACTGCCGCCCGGTATGCGCGGAGATAACCTATGGCCTGGAGCGCATCGCCATGTATATACAAGGTGTGGACAGCGTCTATGACATCACCTGGGTGACGGGTATCACTTACGGGGATGTCCATCACAAGGGTGAGGTGGAGCATTCCCACTATAATTTTGAACTGGCGGACACTGCTATGCTGTTCAAACTTTTTGATCTTTATGAACAAGAGGCGCAATCCATAATCGGCAAGGGCCTGGTCCTGCCGGCTTACGATTATGTGCTGAAGTGCTCACATGCTTTTAACCTGCTGGATGCGCGCGGCGCGATCAGCGTTACGGAGCGCACCGGTTTTATTGCCAGGGTACGCAATATGGCCAGGTTGTGCGCCCATGCCTATGTGGAGCAGCGTGAAGCAATGGGCTACCCGCTGTTGAAAAGGAAGGAGGCATAACGGCATGGCAGAGAGCAGCAAGGATTTTTTACTGGAAATTGGTGTGGAAGAAATGCCGGCCAGGTTTCTTGATCCGGCTCTGGCCGAATTAAAAGAACTGGCTGCAGCGGCTCTGGGGGAGAGCCGCCTGGCCTATAGAAACCTGACTACCTGCGGCAGTCCCCGCCGCATTACCTTGCTGGTGGAGGGAATGGCCGTCAGGCAGGCGTCCCTGGAAATGGAGGTCAAGGGTCCGGCCGTTAGGGTTGCTTACAAGGATGGGGCGCCAACCAGAGCGGCGACAGGTTTTGCCGCCGGTCAGGGGGTAAAGGTGGCCGATCTGGTGCAGAAACCGGTGGGCCATGTGGACTATGTCTTTGCCGTAAAAAGGGAAGCGGGCCGACCGGCTGGGGAGGTCCTGCCGGCCATAGTGCCGGGGCTGATCAGCGGGCTGCATTTTCCCAAACCGATGCGCTGGGGTGACCTGGAGTTCCGTTTTGCCAGACCGATTCGCTGGATTGTGGCCCTATTCGGTAAAGATATTGTTGAATTCACATTTGCCGGACTGAATTCCGGCCGGACTACACGCGGCCATCGTTTCTTAAGTAAGGAACCAATTGATCTAGCCGAACCCGCGGAATATATTGGGACAATGAGGCGGAACCACGTCCTGGTTGACGTCCAGGAGCGCAAAAAAGAAATTTGGCGGCAGGTGAACGAACTGGCGCGTGAGGCCGGCGGCTTTGTGGAAGAGGATCGGGACCTGCTGAATGAAGTAAACAACCTTGTTGAATATCCCACAGCGCTCATTGGCGCCTTCAGTCCGGATTATTTAAAGCTGCCCAAAGAGGTCCTTGTTACCCCGATGCGGGAACATCAGCGTTATTTTCCTGTTGTGGACGATTCCGGCAGGCTTCTGGCAAAATTCATAGCTGTGAAAAATGGCGCCGCGGATCACCTTGATATCATCAGGGCAGGAAATGAAAGGGTCTTGCGGGCCAGGCTGGCCGATGCCAATTTCTTTTACCGGGAAGATTTAAAGACGCCTCTATCAGAAAAAATACCCGGGTTAAAGAAAATCGTTTTCCAGGAAAAGCTTGGCGCTGTTTACGATAAAACAATACGCATCGGTGAAATAGCCGCCTACCTGGCCGGGGCGCTGGGGGTCGGTCCGCAGGATAAAGAAGCGGCGCTGCGCGCCTCCGGCCTGGCTAAAGCAGACCTGGTGACGAATATGGTTTTTGAATTTCCGGAGTTGCAAGGCTACATGGGACGGGAATACGCGCTGCGATCGGGTGAAAAGCAGGCGGTGGCGGAGGCTGTTTTTGAACATTACCTGCCGCGTTTTGCAGGGGACCAACTGCCCCGGACCATGCCCGGGAAAATACTGAGCATTGCGGACAAGATAGACACTATAGTGGGATGTTTCGCCATCGGCATCCAGCCCACAGGTTCGCAGGATCCCTACGCCCTGAGACGGCAGGCCCTGGGTATCAGCAATATCATCCTGGAAGCCGGGGCATCCCTCTCCCTGGAAAAACTAATTGAAACCGCCTACCATTGCTACCAGGAGAAAGTTCGTCTGGAACTGCCCCTGGCCAGGGTAAAAGAGGAAGTTGCAGAATTCTTTAAACAAAGGATGAAGGCGATCCTAGATGAGCGGGGCTTTTCCTATGACACAGTGGATGCTGTACTTGGCGCCGGTTACGATGATTTGCATGACATCCTTTTAAGGGCGGGCGCCCTGGCAGACTTCCGCCGGGAGGCAGAATTCGACAACCTGCTCACTGCCTTTATCCGGGCCAATAATCTCTCAAAAAACGCCATGATGCTGAAGATTGACCCTGCTTTGCTGGAAGACCCTTCGGAAAAGGAACTCTATTTACTTTTAGCAGATGTGAGGGAAAAAGCACATGTGTATTTGGAACAGCAGGATTACCGCAGCCTGTTTGGCGCGATAGCGACCCTTCAGGCTCCGTTGGATAGTTTTTTTACCTCTGTCATGGTTATGGTTGACGACGCGGCGGTGCGGGACAACCGCCTGGCGCTGCTGGCCAACCTGGCCGCCCTGGCTAAACAAGCAGCCGACCTGAGCAAAGTCGTAGCAAGCGCCTGAAACAAAACCATGCCATGGGTTTTGAGATCAGTCCTCAGATGCCGGAAGCCGGGCATCGGGTCAAGGGGACTGCCTTCACGGCACGCTGTAGGGCGGGCTGCAGCCCGCCGGCGCTTCGTGCCGCGGCGGTTTCCGCCGGAAGGGTGTTGTACTTTGCCGGGATGTACGGTTAAAGCCGCGCCTATGGTTTCGGAGGTCTGTCGTCAGACGACGGATTACGGTGATCACGGCAGAGGGGCGGATCGATAGCGCAACGGGAGTGAACCGGGAGCAAAGGGCATTTCACCAAAGGGAACATCCCCCTTACGACTGTGGCACAGGGGGGCCCGGACAATGGCGATGTACTAGTTATTAGGTTGACTAACAGGCATGAGCCGCGCAAACTTGATCACTGTGTGTTACCAACCTGTCCCGTAAAACGGTTTAACAGACGCCGGCGTGCCGCCGGAACCGTCCCTGTGGCACACTGTGGCGCATAGAACACACACGGAAAAGTAATTTTTTACTTAAAAAGGTATGGAAATCATACGGGAATTAATATATATTATATTTGTATAAAGACAAATTAGTATGTCACATATGTGTCACATATGCTCTACAAGGAGCGATTGATTTGAAACTTACCAAGCGGCAGGAAAGCATCCTTGAAATTGTCACCAATTATGGGCCAATTACCGGTGAACGCATTGCCGAGATGCTTTCCCTGACCAGAGCCACACTCAGGCCCGATCTTTCCATACTGACAATGTCCGGCCTGTTGGAGGCCCGCCCCAGAGTGGGTTACTTTCATAGCGGCAAGTCCCGTTACAGGGTTGTTGCAGAAAAACTGAATAGCGTTTTAGTCGACAGTGTCAAGTCGGTCCCGATAGTCGTAAACGAAAAAAGCCTTGTTTATGACGCTGTGGTAACAATGTTTATCGAGGATGTGGGCACTCTTTTTGTTGTTAAAGAAGGCGGCCTGCTGGAAGGGGTAGTATCCCGCAAGGACCTTTTAAAAACGACTCTCGGCGGACAGGACATCCAGAAATTGCCTGTCAAGGTGGTTATGACCAGAATGCCCAACCTGGTCCTGACAACGCCGGAGGAAACGGTATGGCTGGCCGCTAAAAAAATCATAGCCCATGAGGTTGACGCCTTGCCCGTAGTGCGCAAGGTTACTCTCCCCGATCAGCAGGAAGGTCTTGAGGTGGTAGGACGTTTGAGCAAAACCAATATTACCAGGTTGTTTGTGGAGCTGGGAGAAGGGTATTAAGGGGGTGTACAACATTTCTGATAAAACTACAATTTACATTGTCTCCGATTCTGTTGGTGAAACGGCGGAACTGGTAGCCCTGGCTGCAGCGAGCCAATTTAACCACGGCATGGTGGATATACGCCGGGTGCCCTATGTCAATGATCCCAACGAAATACCCGAGATTGTGGAGGAGGCGGGCAGCTTCAACAGCATTATTGCCTACACCCTGGTTATTCCAGAGTTAAGGGACGCGCTAATCCGTGAGGCGAAAAAACGCAACATTCCCACAGTGGACATTATGACACCGATGCTGGATGCGCTGTCAACGGTGATCCATCGCCGTCCAAAGCTGGAGCCGGGGTTGGTCAGGCGGATGGACGACGAATACTTTCGCAAGGTAGAGGCTATCGAGTTTGCCGTTAAGTACGACGATGGGAAAAACCCGCGGGGCATCGTGCGCGCAGACCTGGTGGTTATCGGTGTGTCCCGCACCTCCAAAACGCCGCTCTGCATGTACCTGGCTCACAAACGTTTAAAGGTGGCTAACGTGCCGTTGGTGCCGGAGGTGGCGCCGCCCAAGGAAATATTTCAACTGCAGCCTTACAGACTAATCGGCCTGACAATCAAGCCCGCGCAACTGAATGAGATTCGCCGGGAAAGGCTGAATACCCTTGGTTTAACCTCAAACGCTGACTACGCCAGCATGGAACGGATATTAAAAGAGCTGGAATATGCCGAAGAGATTATGAAGAAAGCCGGCTGCCAGATAATTGATGTGACCAATAAGGCTATTGAAGAAACCGCTACCAGGGTAATGGAGATTTATTACAGGGGGGAAAGACGTGGCTAATAAATATGTCTATCTTTTTCAAGAGGGTGGCGCAGGTATGAAAAACCTGTTGGGAGGCAAAGGCGCCAACCTGGCTGAAATGACCAATATCGGTCTTCCCGTCCCCCCCGGTATTATTATTACAACGGAGGCCTGCAAAGAATTCTCAGCAAGCGGACGGAAGTTCCCGGCAGGACTGGAAGAGCAAGTTAGGGAAAAGATATCGTTACTTGAAGGTAGGCTTGGAAAAAAATTTGGCGATCAGGCCAATCCCCTGCTTGTTTCCGTGCGTTCAGGCGCTCCCGTTTCCATGCCCGGGATGATGGACACCGTGCTGAACTTGGGCCTAAATGACGTTACCACAGGGGCTTTAAGCAAGGGCACCGGCAATGAACGTTTTGCTCTTGATTGCTACCGCCGCTTTATAAATATGTTTGGCGACGTGGTTATGGACATTGATCACAGCAAGTTTGAAAGGATCCTTGACCGGCAAAAAAACAGGGCCCAGGTTAATAGCGACAGCCGGCTTACAGCCGGGGAATGGCAGGACGTCATCGCAGAATATAAAAAATTGATCAAAAGAGAAACAGGGCGGGACTTCCCCCAGGATCCGGTGGAACAGCTTTTTATGACAATATATGCCGTCTTCAATTCTTGGAATAATGACCGGGCGGTGGTTTACCGGAGGATTAACAAGATCCCCGATGACCTGGGGACGGCAGTGAATATTCAGGCGATGGTGTTCGGCAACATGAGCGACGACAGCGGCACTGGTGTGGCCTTTACCCGCAACCCCTCCACTGGTGAGAAAAAGTTGTATGGCGAATACCTGATTAACGCGCAGGGCGAAGACGTGGTGGCCGGCATTCGCACACCGCAGCCAATAGCGGCGCTGGCAGGGGATATGCCTGCGATATTCAAACAGTTCGAGGAGATCTGCCGGTTTCTGGACACCCACTACCGCGACATGCAGGACATAGAATTTACTGTGGAGAGGGGCAAGTTGTGGATACTGCAGACCAGAAATGGGAAGCGCACTGCCCAGGCGGCGATAAAAATCGCCGTGGATATGGTACATGAGGGCCTGATCACCAGGGAAGAAGCATTAATGCGGATTGAACCGGGCCAGCTTAACCATCTCCTGCATCGCGGCATTGATCCAGCGGCCAGGCTCGGCCCCGTGGCCGGCGGATTGCCCGCCTCGCCGGGCGCCGCTTCCGGCAAGGCGGTGTTTGACGCGGATCTGGCGGAAAAGCTCGGCCAGGAAGGCAAAAAGCTTCTGCTTGTCCGCACGGAAACCACCCCCGACGACATCCACGGGATTCTGCACGCCCAGGGCATACTGACTTCAAGAGGCGGTATGACCAGCCACGCCGCGGTAGTGGCCAGGGGCATGGGTAAACCATGTGTATGCGGTTGTGAGGCCCTGCAGATCGACTACGATAAAAAGGAATTAAGAGTCGGCGGCCGGATGGTCAGGCAGGGTGACATTATTTCTATAGACGGTACAACCGGAAACGTTTACCTCGGCGCGGTGCCGATGATTGCCCCGGGACTATCTGCGGAATTTCAACAACTCCTGGAATGGGCGGACCAAATTCGTACCCTGGGGGTGAGAGCAAACGCGGATAACCCGGAGGACGCCGCTAAAGCCAGGGAATTTGGCGCCGCCGGCATCGGCCTGACCAGGACCGAGCATATGTTTATGGCCCAGGATAGACTGCCCCTGGTGCAGGAGATGATCCTGGCAGGCAGCCTGCAGGAAAGGGAAGAGGCCGTTAATAAACTGCTGCCCTTGCAGCGGGGGGACTTTTATGGAATTTTAAAGGCAATGGACGGTTGCCCGGTGACTATCAGGCTTTTGGATCCACCTCTGCATGAGTTTCTGCCGGACGCCGAGGAGTTGATGGTAGAGATTACACGTTTGAGGCTTACCGGCGGCGATGAAACAGAAATAAAAGAAAAAGAGGGACTTTTGCGTAAGGTCAGGTCTCTTTCCGAGCACAACCCCATGCTTGGCCACCGGGGCTGCCGCCTGGGGATCTCTTTCCCGGAAATTTATGCGATGCAGGCCCGGGCTATATTCCAGGGAGCGGCAAAACTGGTTGAAGAAGGTTTTAACCCAATCCCCGAAATAGAGATACCACTGGTCATTGAGGTCAAGGAGCTGGCGCATTTGCGTGAACTGGTTGACCGGATAGCCGGCGAAGTTAGGGAAAACACCAAGGTGGACTTTCAATATACAGTGGGGACGATGATTGAGATGCCCCGTGCTGCTCTTTTAGCTGACCAAGTGGCGGCGGCGGCTGACTTCTTCTCCTTCGGCACCAACGATTTGACCCAGACGACATTTGGTTTTTCCAGGGACGACGCGGAAGGAAAGTTTATGCGTGCCTACCTTGACCTTAAAATACTACCCGAAAATCCATTTATGGTACTGGACCGCCAGGGTGTCGGCAAGCTGATGAGGATGGCGGTGAAACTGGGCCGCCAAACCAAACCCGGCCTGCTTATCGGTATTTGCGGTGAACACGGCGGGGAGCCTGCTTCGATTGAGTTTTGTCATAACATCGGCCTGGATTATGTCAGCTGTTCCCCGTTCCGGGTACCCATAGCCAGGTTGGCCGCCGCCCAGGCGGCCGTCAGCAACCAAGGCCGGGCAAAGTAAGGCGTAAAAAGATAAACTAAACGGGTTAAGGCATTGACATATTGCAAAAGGAGGCGGGTGGACCCCGCCTCCTATTTGTTATTTTCCTTTGGCACCGGTCCCACACGGACGACTTTATTTTCCGGTTTGAGATAATCACTTGATATCATCGTTTTTGAAGTAACGACGTCATCTACGATAATCTCCTTATAGACCCTTACCTCGTAACCCGGCTTGCCTTCGCTGATCACTATGCTTTCACTTTCCGGCAGGCTGTCGTCGTGGATGACAACCTCTGCGGGGTCAATGGTAAAGTTCTCGGTGGTGATCCTTACCTTTTTGCCGTTTTCCTTTACCGCTCCAAAAATCCGCACCGTCAGCTGGCCGTTTTCAACCATGCTGGAGATGTACACCGGGGTGTCCAAATTGTTGGCAAATTTAAGGTCCAGACTGTCCTCGGCAATTGTCGCGTCAAGGCCGGGCGCCGAGTAACTCACCGGTAGCGGATGGGGGTATCGCTCCAGTACAGGCAGATCGGCCAGTATAACCGCGTCGTAGATTGTAGTGGCCACCTGGCATATGCCGCCGCCCACGTCCAGGCCGAGTTGATTGCCAAAAAATACGGGGGCTTCCAAATAGCCGGTTTCCGCAAGACGGGGTCCAAGTCTTTCATTTAGTGAGAATGTTTCCCCCGGCCTTAACAGGCAACCGTTGACGGTAGCGCTTGCCAGGGCAATATTATGGGTTCTGTTGACGGCGCTGCCGTCAAAGTGGGTAGTGTACTCCGCCAGCAACAAATCAATCCCTGTCAGATCCCCGGCGGTAACGTCCGGCTTAATAACCCGGCCCGCCGCAGAGACCTGCAGCCCTCCGCCGGATAGTACGTCCAGGGCTTGTTCCAGTGTTTTCTCAAAATCAAGGGTGTAACCGTTTTTTTCTGGGACTATTACGACGTTGTTGTCTGACATGACGATGGCCGCGTTAACAGGAGACTGATCCCATTCCGCTTGCAAATTTTTTATTTTATCTGCGACAGCACTTTCAGAATAGGCAAATTTCAAACTTTTGTCTACCGGTTTTGCCCTGAGCCGTAGAACAGAGATCAACTGGTTGACGTATTTGTCCTTGACGGAGCAATCCAGCGCTTCTATTGCGGAAAACATATAGTCATACCTGGCGTCAATGCCGGAAAGTTCCATGGTATAGCTTTTTTCCCCATCCTCAATTAAGAAGGCGTTGCCGGCGGGGGAAGGAAAGCCGTCCTCCAATATTTGGGCCGCTTCGACAGGGCTTAAGCCGCCAACCGGAATACCATTAATGCTGAAACCCTGCTGTATTAACCCGGATCCCTTGTCCAGGGCTGCGGCAGATCCCAATATAACGGCACCTGACTGCAAAAA
Source organism: uncultured Eubacteriales bacterium (assembly GCA_964390855.1). Lineage (GTDB taxonomy): Bacteria > Bacillota > Desulfotomaculia > Desulfotomaculales > Pelotomaculaceae > Syntrophopropionicum. The sequence continues at coordinate 18,813 of CAYMJG010000001.1, forward strand.
AATTATTAATGACAGGTACAAGGTTTTCTTGAAAAGAGGCATGAGACTCTTCATTTGTTACTAATCACTAATATTCATGGTTAATTCAATGTATTTGCCGGAGTCCTTGGCGTGTTTAATGATATCATCGGTGATGGTTTCGCCCCTTTCGACTATTACCTCACCGTTATCGGCTACAATTCGCATGGTTGCTTTTTTATCCAGCAAATATTGCCTCTGCTGCTCCTCAAAATGTTTCAGGGCGTTTTCCCCCTGCAAGATGTCCGCAGGATCTGTTGGAGAATCTGCCTGCTGCAAGTCACTGGCGGAATCTTCCGGCGCGTTCTCAATCTCCCCGGGGGATTGTTTTTCCTCGCATTCAGCGTTAACGTCGGATTTAACCAGTTCGGGCATCATTTTTTCGTCCGCCTGATCCTCAATAATCAGAAATTCGCAGCCAAATGTAATAATGTGCTGCCTGGGGATTATCCCGGCAGGTTTTTCGTCATTTTCAGGTGACAGTCGAAAGCCGGTTATCTCACCGCTGTTTTCATCAATAAAATAATCCCTGGCTGAACCAACCAAACGCCCCCTGTCGCTCAGTACCCTTGAACTGTTCAGGCAAATGTCTTTCTCCAGCAGATTTACAGCCGCGTCACATTCCACAACAGGCAGTAGAACGGACCTGCCGGTTACAGTTAGGGCGGACTCCCCAATACCTTGAATATCCATGAAAGCCAGCGCTTTTAGCCCTAAATACCAGGCCTGATCCTCCACCAGTACAAAGTCCACCCGCCCCGGCTGTGGGTTTATTACCATGTGTTTTACCCTTCCTATGTATTTTCCCTCTTCAATACTAAGAACCCGTAGACCTAAAATATCACTGCTCCTTTTCAACCTTCCACGCCTCCTCAAAGTAATTCTTTTATTTTTTTGTCCGTTTCAAAATTGGCCTTTATTTTAACAATGTCCGGTAATTTTCCGTATGGGGCATTAGGCATTTTGGTTATTCTCAGGAGTTCTTCAAGGGTTTCCAGGTATATCAGCCGGCTGCGTATTTTTCGTCCCAGATCTGATTGATTAAGGATATTTTCCCGTCCCATGACTGATTTCAATATCATCCCGGCCTGGACATACTGGCCCATTTCCTGATAAACAGAGCTAATCTCCAACGCCAGAAATTTTGCCGCATACTGATCCGCGTTCATTTGTAAAGCCGTCATGAAGTGCTTTGCCGCCTCAATCAAATTACCGCAGGACTTGGCTTTGAACCCGGCTGAAATATAGGTGTTGACAGTTGCCGGGGATGCTGATACGTCTGTGAAGCCTCCGTCAGCGTGATCGCTGGAAGGTCCAGGCGTGGGTGATATGAGGACTTTTTCATCTTCTTCATCCGGGACGGGAGCATACGGATCCTCATCGATGGAAGAGTCTACCGATGCGGTTACAGCCTCTTCCCCGGGTTCTGTTTCATCGGTGCATTCTATTATTTCTTTATGGTATATTTCCCCGGGACAACCTGTTTCTCCCTCGTAATCTATTTCTTCGTCCCTTTCCGCTTCCGGGATGGGTATGGGGGCCGCGCCTGTTTCTCCATCCTTTACGCCGGTTTCATCATGGTCTTCTAAAGCGCCCGATTCCCATACAGATAAATCTGCGGGATCATTATTCTCAAGGATTTTTATCTCCTCGTCCAATACGCTGGAAAAGGATCCTGCCAACTGTCCCACCCTGGCGCCCAACAAGTCCCCTTTGTGCGGTATCCCGTATGTTTCCGGGCTGATTTTGCTATCGGTGTAGCCCAAGGCAACGGCAACAATAGCGATTAAACAAAAATAAAGAGCCGCGGCCTTTAGCGGGGTCATGCTGGAGACAGTTAAAGGGAAAAAGGCGCCCAGAACAAACGAAATTCCCACCGTGCCAAAAATAACCCGTGAACTAAGCGGGATATATTTCCTAATCAGGCTTAGTATGGCTGCTATAACGAGGCTAATAACCAGTGATGCGGCCAAATATTCCAGCATTTGCGCCACCTCGACCTTTTTTTACATTATCGGTGTATTCCTGCAATAAATCAAGGGCTTATTGGCTATTTACGGTAAGAAATATGCCGGGTCAATAAATCTTTCTATGGGGGAAGGAAGTAATGCCGTGCCATTGAAGATATACTATATGATACTATAGCAATGAGGTTGGTAGTCATGCGGCAAATGAGGCTATTTGCGGCGATCAATTTCCCGCCGCAGGTCAAAAACGAAATAGGCATATTCATTAAAGAACTTAGGCCAATCAGCGCCGCCATTAAATGGGTTGAGCCTGAAAACCTGCACCTCACCGTTCAATTTCTAGGCAACGTCAGTGAAGATCAGGTACCGGCTGTTGCGCAGGCGCTTAATGCGGCTGCCACTGGAATAACGCCCTTCACCCTTAAACTAAAAGGGGTCGGCGTATTTCCTTCAAGAGAAAAACCCCGTGTCTTTTGGGCCGCTGTTGGAGGCGATAGCACAGCTTTATTGCTATTATGCCGACGGGTACAGCGTGCGCTGCAGGAATTGGGTTTTACCTCCGGTAAAAATAAATTTTCGCCCCATCTTACTCTAGCCAGGTTTCGCTCGCCGGGCGGTTTCCCCGAGGTTATGGAAAGAGCGGAGAAAATGGCGGAAAATAAGGTGTTTGGGTCCGCGAAAATTCTAACTGTGGATCTGATGCTCAGCGAACTGGGACCCGGGGGACCGAAATATTTTACCCTGGCCCGGGCGCCGCTTGGCGGGAAGTCAGCAACCCCGTCTCCCCGACACCACCGGTAGAATGTCTTCTGTTAAACATTTCAAATCCGAATAGGACGGTGGCTTTAAATGGACATACGCCTTCGTTCAGAGGAGTTGGAACGCCGGATTCTATCCTCCCGGGCCTGCCTTAGCAGCGCTAGCCGCGGCCGGCGGCTGAAGGAGGAAGAATGCGTCGTGCGCACCGTTTTTCAGCGTGACCGGGATCGGATCATCCATTCAAAAAGTTATCGGCGCCTTAAACATAAAACGCAGGTGTTCATCATCCCGGAAGATGATCATTACCGCACCAGGCTTACGCACACAATGGAAGTGGCGCAAATTGCCCGAACGGTTGCTAGAGCCCTGCGGCTTAATGAGGATCTGGCCGAAGCAGTGGCGCTGGGCCACGACCTGGGCCATACACCCTTTGGCCATGCGGGGGAAAAAGCCTTGAATCAGGTTTTTAAACCCGGTTTCAAGCACAATGAGCAGAGCCTCAGGGTGGTGGATTATCTGGAAGGCGGCAGGGGACTTAACCTTACCTGGGAAGTGAGGGACGGCATTTTAAACCATACCGGGCCGAAAATCCCCTCTACCCTGGAAGGACAGATCGTCAGAATCGCCGACAGGGTTGCTTACATCAACCATGACATTGACGACGCAATCCGGGGAGGGGTAATCACAGCGGGGCAGATCCCCGCCGAATGCCTGGCTGTCCTGGGTAAAGGGCACAGGGACAGGATCAACACAATGGTGCTGGATTTAATTCATACAAATCTTGATGGGACCACTGAAATTGAGATGAGCCCATCCATCCGGGCTGCTACCGAAAAACTGCGGAATTTTATGTACGACAGCGTTTATATCGGATCGCAGGCCAAACGGGATGAAACCAAGGCCTGCCATGTGGTGCAAAACCTGTACAGGCATTTTATCGAGCATGCTGAACTCCTGCCCCCTGAATACCGGCAACGTACCGCTGCAGAGGATACCGACAGGGTGGTGTGCGATTATATAGCCGGTATGACGGATAACTTCGCTATAAGGATCTACCAGCGTTATTTCTTACCGTTGCCGTGGACACCCTAGCCTGATCAAGCCATTTATTACGGGACGTGAATTGCCACACAGGCAGTAAAACCTTAACGCTTCAGGCATAAAATTATTTGGTGTTTATGCAAATCAGTCGAAAAAAAGGATAAATTTTAGTCACAGCGAATTCTAGCGGTAGGAAGATGCATTTTTCTTATAGATAATTAATAACAATTTGCGGAAGGACAAAAAAAATACTTGTTGAACTGCTTTACTACTACAAAACACATGGTGGGAAAAGGGTGATCCTGAGGTGGGCTTTATTCCGGATGAGGTAATTGAAACAGTCCGCCTGCGTTCAGATATCCTGCATGTAATATCCCGTTATGTACAGCTTAGGAAAAAAGGGAAAAGCTATACGGGGTTGTGTCCTTTTCATGAAGAACGCACGCCTTCATTCACTGTTACACCCGAAAAGCAAATTTTTCACTGTTTTGGATGTAGTGTCGGCGGCGATGTTTTTAAATTTCTCATGTTAAAGGAAAACCTGACTTTTTCCGAGGCTGTTAAGACACTGGCTGAACAGGCGGGGATGGTCCTCCCCGCTGATGACAATCCTGCCGCCCGTAAAAGAGAAGCCAAAAGAGAGGGCCTGAAAAACGTTAATAGCCTGGCCGGGGATTTCTTTGTTAATAACTTAAAAAGCCAGGAGGCAAGCACAGCAAGGGATTATTTGCAGGGGCGGGGACTTTCAACTGAGATGCTGAAGTGTTTTCAAGTAGGGTATGCCCGACCCGGATGGCAGACATTATTGGATCATCTGGGCAAAAAAGGTTGCCGGCAACAGGATATAGTGGAGGCTGGTCTTGCGATCAGCGCAGATACGGGCAGGTGCTATGATCGTTTTCGCAACCGGATTATGTTTCCCATCCAGGACATCGCCGGACGGATTGTCGGCTTCGGGGGCAGGGCCCTGGACGATAACCCTCCCAAATATCTAAACAGTCCGGAAACCCCTTTTTTCAGCAAGGGCCGGATATTATACGGGCTGCACCAGGCCCGGCAGTCTATTAGAGATAACGATTGCGTTATTGTAGTTGAAGGCTATATGGATGTGATCACCGCCCATCAGTATGGGATTACCAATACAGTAGCCACACTCGGCACCGCCCTCACCGTGGACCATGGGCGCCTGTTGCTGAACCACAGCAAAAATGTGATATTTGCTTATGACGCCGACGCGGCTGGTGTGGCGGCAACCATCCGGGGACTGGATATCCTGCAAGGTTTGGGTTGTGAGGTCAGCGTGGTGCGCATCCCGGATGGAAAAGACCCCGATGATTACTTAAGGCAACATGGCAATGCCGCCTGGAAGGGGTTAATCAGTCACGCGGCTTCCTTGATAGAATACAAACTGCGGCATGCCTCCGGGAAGAAAATTATCGGGTCGGTGGCAGAAAAATTAGAAGTTATGCGCCAGGTCTTCCCTGGTTTGGCGACAAAAAGCGAGGTTGAAAAGGAAGAGGGTATAAAAAAGATTGCCCGTACACTGAATCTAAGCTGGGATACGGTGGCGGGAGAATTAAGAAGATTTGAGGAAATTCCAAGTAAAAGATGGGCAATTCCGGATAAAAATGTTAAAAACATACATACTATTATAAGAAAAGAGAAAAAAATGGATGCACGGGAGAAATCTGAAACAATCCTCTTGCGGCTTGTTTTGGATGATCCTTCCCTGGGGGAAATAATCCTTGCTGAAATAGGCGAAAATCCATTTAAAAACGATAATTATCAAAGGATATTTATAAGTTGTCTTGAATTATATAAAAGTCCGGCTTATCGCCCAGAGGGATTGTTCAGCATGCTGGATGATCACAAGCAAAATCTGTTAAGTAAATTGTTAACACTGGATATCCCGGGAGAGAATCCTGTGACTATAATTAAAAGCTATATTAACTCTATAAACCGGTGTACGCGCCTGGAGCGGAGGGAAGAAATCCTGGAGGAAATAAAAAGCTTGGAAAAAATGGGCAACAACAAGCAGTATGATCAGCTGCTGCGCGAACTTGTTTTTTTAAAAGGCATAGATGAAGCAGAAAAAACGGGCAATTTAGAGCGTGCTGGTGAATTAATGGTTGATTACAGGAATAATCTTAATAATACACGAGGATTACCGCGGCGGGGGGAGGGATAACGCTTGAGTGAAGAGATTGTATCCGAAGGAGTAAGAGATTTAATTGAAAAAGGGAAAAAACGCGGTGTCCTGACGTATAATGAAATTATGGACGGTCTGCAGGGAATTGATCTCACACCTGAACAGATTGATGAAATTTATGAAAAACTGGCCACATTGGGCATCGAGGTCGTCCAGGAGGCCGCCGACCTTGAGCCGATGGAAAATGCCACGTTGGAATCGTCAAACGAAGAAACGGAAACAGAAGCCGAGGCGGAAGTTGATCTGGCGGTTCCTGAAGGTGTCGGCATTGATGATCCTGTGCGTATGTATTTGAAGGAGATTGGCCGCGTGCCTTTGCTCACCTCTGAGGAGGAGGTGGATCTGGCTATGCGCATGGAAGCCCAGGATGAGGATGCTAAAAGAAAGCTGGCCGAGGCCAACTTGAGACTGGTGGTTAGCATTGCCAAACGCTATGTAGGCAGGGGAATGCTGTTTCTGGACCTGATCCAGGAAGGGAACCTGGGCCTGATCAAGGCTGTGGAAAAATTTGATTACCGCAAAGGATATAAATTCAGCACATATGCCACCTGGTGGATTCGCCAGGCGATCACCAGGGCGATCGCTGACCAGGCCAGGACGATCAGGATCCCGGTGCATATGGTCGAAACCATAAACAAGCTGATTAGGGTGCAAAGGCAGTTGCTTCAAGAACTGGGACGTGAGCCGAGCCCAGAAGAAATTGCCAAAGAGATGAATATTTCTGAAGAAAAGGTTAGGGAGATACAGAAGATAGCCCAGGAGCCTGTTTCTTTAGAAACACCGATTGGTGAGGAGGAAGATTCCCACCTGGGTGATTTTATCGAAGACCACGATGCCAGGGCCCCTGCCGAGGAGGCTTCCTTCACCCTGTTGCGCGAGCAGTTGGACGAGGTGCTGAAAACCTTAACCGATCGGGAGCAAAGGGTATTGCGTCTGCGCTTCGGTCTGGACGACGGCCGCGCCCGCACCCTGGAAGAAGTGGGGCAGAAATTTGGTGTTACCAGGGAACGAATTAGACAGATTGAAGCCAAAACCCTGCGCAAGCTAAGGCACCCGAGCCGCAGCAAAAAATTGAAAGACTATCTGGATTAAATTAATAGAAGCGGCCATTGACGTCGGGCACTAAGTATCGTATAATATCTTTTGTGCCGATGTTCCTCGATAGCTCAACGGTAGAGCAACCGGCTGTTAACCGGTAGGTTGTAGGTTCGAATCCTACTCGGGGAGCCAAATTTGGGCCCATAGCTCAACGGTAGAGCATCCGGCTCATAACCGGCTGGTTCCAGGTTCGAATCCTGGTGGGCCCACCATGTTAGTCGTCAGTCGTTGGTCGTCAGACATTGGGATAGAAGGAATTCGCTTAACGCCAAATAACTAACGACATGCAGACTATCATACATCCGGCGACTGACGTCAGGCAACGTTTAAACAATGGAATTGGCTGAGCCAATTCCGACAAAGCAGTCCGACGTCTGACATCAGACGACTTACATCCGAAAATGGCCCCTTGGTCAAGCGGTCTAAGACACCGCCCTTTCACGGCGGTAACACGGGTTCGAATCCCGTAGGGGTCACCATATATAAGGGCGATTAGCTCAGCTGGGAGAGCGCCTGCCTTACAAGCAGGATGTCGGCGGTTCAAACCCGTCATCGCCCACCACCAAAACTTTGCGCCGAAAATAACTTCGGCGCTAAATTTTTTTAATTGTTTAGGAAAGTATACCTTGCGGATAAGCGATCTGCGGGCTTACGCCGGCGGTGATATTGGGACCTAATTCAAAGAGCGAAACGACTCCGAGGATAAGCTGGGCCATTGTTTGAGGTGCGAAGCGCCGGGGTTATTTAAAAGATGTCAATAACCCCGTCCCCCTGACACCAGCGGTTGAAAATTTTCACCTTTTGCTATATACTCCAATTAGGCCCGGGAGAGGAAGGGATAATGCACAACTAATAAGTTCCGCAAAACAGAACAAAGTAAAAGGAGATTAAGATAAATGAACAGGGAACTGGAAGCGCAAGTAAGATCGGGTAGAAACAAGAGCCAAAAAAAAGAGTTGCTAAAAAGTGGTTTTATCCCGGGGGTGGTCTACGGGAAGAACATGGACAGCATTGCTATTGCTGTTAAACCTAATGAACTAAAAAAGATTTTGGCGGAAGCCGGCTCAAATGCACTGATTAATATGAAAATAAGGCAAAATGAGAAAACCAGCAAGCACCAGGTGCTGGTTAAATCGGTACAGTGCCATCCTGTGAACCGTACCTTGATCCACGCCGATTTTCACCAGGTTTCTTTAAAAGACAAGGTGAATGCCACCATTAACATCAACCTGACGGGCGACGCTCCCGGTGTGGATAAAGGCGGCATACTGTCACAGTTATTATGGCGATTCGATGTGGAATGCCTCGCCTCCAGTATTCCCGACACGTTTGTGGTGGACGTCTCCAGCCTGGAAATTGGAGAAGGAATTACCCTGGGAGACCTTGTGTTGCCCCCGGGTGTTAAGATACAAGGTGATGAAAATGCTCTCGTGGTTTCCGTCACTGCAGGGAGAGCAGTTGAAGATGAGCAACCCGAGAAAGAGGAAGAAGAGGTAATAGTTTAGCAAGAAATAATAACCTCGCCTTAGCCCCTGGGGGGCGGATATCCGCCCCCCAGGGGCTAATTGGATATTTTGATGTCAATAACCCCGTCCCCCTGACAACCTGGTTGCTTTGGTCTTTCTAAATCACCAAATCCTCATTGAGGTGGTTGCAGTTGGTAGCTATGGCATTCATGGCGGCCGCGTTTATTGGATAGGCAATGGGGGACGGCGAAACCAGAGGATGCGTTGCTGTTTGGAAAGTGTTGAGTTCGGTAGCCGTGGTGTTTTTAAGGATGGCCAGGCTCAAAATGTTGATTATCTCGGCAACTGTATTCCCACCGGAAATTTGGGCGCCCAGGATAATGCCGGAACACCTGGAGAATAACAGTTTGATGTTAACCTCCTGGGCATCGGGCAGGGATCCCGGGTGACGGTCCATAGTTTTGAATTCGCCGACCATGATGGCGAAACCTTCCTGCCTCGCCCTTGCTTCCGTAAGGCCTGCCGCCGCAAAGGTTTTCCCGAATATTTTTGTTGAAAATGTGCTGATTGTGCCTTTATTGGCGCGGATTAGCCTTAACTGGAAGGCATTGCTGCCCGCTATCTTGGCTTCCATTGCCGCAGTTGAGGCCAGCAATAGCGGTACATCTTTTCCTGTAAAAAAGCATTTCTTTTCCGCACAGTCGCCAACCGCAAAAATGTCCGGATCGCTGGTCCTCATATATTGATCCACTAAAATGGCGCCTTTAGTGTTTACGGCAAGCCCGCAATCCCTGGCCAATGCGCCGTTGGGGTTCATTCCCAGCCCCAGGATGACCATATCCGCGGGGATTGTCCGGCCATCCGCCAATTCAACTGCCTGCACGGACTTTTCACCCAGCATTTTTTTTACTCTGGTGCCGGTCATCACATTTATGCCGTTGTCAGCCATTAGGCGTTCAATGTCATCCGTGTATTTCTTGTCAAAGGCCTGCCATAGGCAGGAGTCTGCAGCTTCAATAAGCGTGACGTTCTTGTCCAGCGCCCTTATTTGCTCGGCAAACTCAATTCCGATGAATCCCCCGCCGATTACAACAACATTCTGTGCTGACTCCAATCTTTTTAGAATTTCATCCAAATAATCCTGGCTCTTCATTACCGGAAACACATTGTCCAAATCATGGCCCTGGATGAACGTCGGGATAACAGGTAAAGAACCTGTGGCAATAACCAGTTTTTTGTAACTAATCAGGCCATTTTCCCCGGTTGATACTATTTTCTGCTCTTTGTCTATAGCCAGTGCGCTGTCGATGATCAGGTTGACATTGGCATTAACCAGTCCCGCATCGGGTATAATGTTTTTCTTTGAATTACGCAAGGTGCCGAAGATATATGGAATACCGCATGGCACCATTACTGTTTGAGTTTCGCGGAGCAGGGTAATGTCCAGTGCTTCTCCGTAAGCCTTTCTCGCCATTGTAGCAGTAAGGATCCCACCCGCGCTTCCCCCGATGACCAACAGATCGGTTTTTTTCATTTCATAACCATTCCTTTCATTTCGCCCGGAGCACAACCATGATGTGCGATTTAGGGCTTGTTTCTTGTTGTCGCTGCTCCTCAAGGGGCATTAAAGCTATAGGAAATCCTAAGGGAGACCTTGTGGGTTAACATTGAGGATGGGTGTATGGAACGGAAAGATAATGGGTTCTATTCTGGAGTAGCCACAACCCCCTTTCTGTAAAACCATTCCCAAATAATGAAGGGTAACCCACTGGCATCACATGGGTGTAGGCATTGCTGCATGGACATTGTAACAAATTGCAAGCAGATTGAAAATCCCCAAACTCTATTATGGCTGCCTTAATATGGGGTTACTCATTTTAACAAAGACATTGACTATTTGCGGATCAAATTGCGTTCCCGCGCAGCGTTGTATCTCCTGCATTGCTTGATCCCGGCTTTTTGCCTGTGCCTGATCGGATACATGCAGCATCCGGTCGTAAGCCTCCGCAAGTGAGATAATGCGCGCCAGCAGCGGGATATTTTCGCCTTTAAGTCCTCTAGGATAGCCGGAGCCGTCCCAATTTTCGTGATGCGCCAGCACTATTTCCGCCAGCTCCAGTGTTTCATCAAAGTAATTGAGTATCCGGAAACCCACGATGGGATGTTTGGCTAGCTCTTTTTTTTCCGCCGGACTGAGCAGGCTGTCTTTTTTCAGGATATTTGGGTCTAGTACAATCTTGCCGATGTCATGCAGGCGCGCCGCTTCTGTAAGCCTTTGGATGTCGGCCTCCGGCAGACCCAATGCGGTCCCCAATTTTCGGCATATCTCACTTACATGCGTGGCATGACGCCGTTCGTGCCCGCTGTTGGCGTAAAGCGAATTGACAATGGCCTCCAATTCACTGCCCTGTACATCTCCTCGCCCAAGGGTTTTATCGGCGTACATTTTAGCTTCCGCATTGTCCAGTGTTTGTATGATATCTTTAGACATTGTCGATTTGGTATCGTACCCTATGGAAATGCTGCATTTGATGGCCCGGATCTGCTGCTCACGGACCCTATTTTTGATCCTTTGGGCAATGTTTTCCGCTTCTTTACGGCTGGTTTTAGGCAGCAGCAGCACGAACTCGTCGCCGCCCCAACGGGCGATGATGTCATCTGCCCGACAGGCGTCCCGCAGGATCCCGGACACCCTTTCCAGCAGCGTATCGCCGAAAGCATGGCCGAAAATGTCGTTGGTGAGCTTCAAGCTGTCAACGTCGGCCATGAGGATTGAAATAGGAAAATTTCGCCCGGTATCCAGCCGGCGCAGCTCTTCTTCAAAAAAACGCCTGTTATACAGCCCGGTAAGCGAGTCGTGATAGCTAATATATTCAATCCTTTTTCTCTGTTCCTTTTTTTCAGTGATGTCCCTAAAAACTAGCACGACACCGGCAAAGGAACCCTGATCGTCCAGGATTGGGGCGGCGCTGTCTTCCAGATAGTATTGAGCGCCATTTTTTGAAGTAAGGACGGCATGGTTTCCAAGCATCTGAATTTCCCCTGTTGAAAATGCCTTTTCAATCGGATCTTCAATGGTTAAGCCTTCTTGTTCATGTGACAGGACAAAAATCTCCTTGTAGTTTACACCCAATGCTTCCTCCAGTGTCCAGCCTGTCAGTCTGGAAGCCACAGCATTAAAAAATTCGATGTTCTTGTTGAGATCAATGACCATGACACCGTCTCCGATGGACAGCAAGGTCTGATAATACTTATTGCGCTCATAGACAAGCATTTTTGAAGACTCCCTGCGTTGCACCGTGTTCCACACCCCGCTCATCAGTGTGGTCATTTCTTCCACATCAGTTTCGTCATAATCAGTCTGTTTGTTGCCAAATCCAACAACGGCCACTATTTTACCGTCAATGAAAACGGGAACAGACATGAATTTTTTCAGTTGCACATGTCCCCCGGGGTAACCCTTCTTCAGGGGGTTGTCCTTTTCGAAGTCATTCACTATGATGGGCCGGCGCTGTCTGACTACCTCACCCCAAATGCCAGTGGAGTCAAGCTGATAAACTCTGGGCCGGCCCGGGACGGTACATTCTTTCATAACACCTTGCGTCCATGAATTGAGGTTGAATTCCTCTTTTTCCTCACTATAAAAATAGATATAGCCGTATTGGCTTCCTGATATTCTCAGCAACTGATGAAGAGCGTAATCAAGCTGTTCCTGCATGTTTTGAAAGCCGCGGCTCAGCATTTCCAGAAGCAGTTTATTGTGTTTGAGCCTCCGTTCCCGCTCGCGCGACCGTTCGTATTCTTCCGTGACATCGCTGATATAGGCGCCCACGCCAAAGGCGCCGTTAAGCATGGGCACAGGGAACTTCGTTGTCCTAAAGAACCTGTTTTTCCAACTGGTCGTGCTGGTGATTGGATGACGCCTTTTCAGGACATCGAGGTCCGCATTTATGCACATCTCTGCGAATCCCTTTTCCAGAAGAGAAAGGTCATCATGCCCAACAAGCTGATTGTCAGTTAGTTGAAAATACTCTTTCAAAGCCTTGTTGGCGAACATGTATTTCAAATGCTCGTCCTTAAGATATACAAAGTTGTTATCCGCATTTATAAAGGTTTTCCTTAATTCAATATAGTTTGCCAGTTCCTTATTGGCTTGGGCAAGGGATTTTGTCTTCCTGTGCAGTTTCATAAGCAGGTAGAGCAGGGTACCTAAAACGCAAACAACGGCAATGCTAGTAAATACTACCAGCCTTTGGTGTTTTCTTTGCAATATAATTTTTGGAGTAATATCATGGACAATCATCAACGACACCGCCTGGCCGCGGTATTCAGCAGGGCTGGAATACACCTCCAACCAGTGTAATTCCCCATTGGCCTGCCGGTGTTGAAATAAAGGGTAACCCTTTTCCTTGTAGGCGTTCATCCGGGTGATTTGCCCCGGAGCAGGTGTATTTATTTGGGAGAATGCCATCGTTGTTAGTTGTTCTTTGGTATATTCGTAGAACTCCGCTGCAGCGCTGTTGGCGTACAGAATGTTGCCGGAATCAGGTTCGCTGAATAATATTACGGCACCATGTTTTTCAAATATTTGATCAAGATCTGCCGTTTGATTATCTGGTACAGCTTCTGCGGGCAAAATGGTGAAAAAAATTGCAACAGCTGTTACCAGCATAAAAACAATGATAATTACTGGAATTTTATAATTTGGTTTCATGGTGACCCTCCTAGTTTTTTGAAACGGTGCCCATTGCCATGTCAGGCTGCCCCTGCATTCAAGGATGATATTTTCCCTGTCAAATTTTGTCTCAAAACCCCGGTCTATTATATCTGATTATCTGTTCATTTTAAATAAATATTTAGGGATTCTTATAAGAGGCATAAAAAAAACTGCCGCATGTTTGCGGCAGTGTGATAGTAAGGTACGGCACTAAAATTAGTTTCATGTTTGTTTTTCCCCATTATTGTAGATCCTCGGCACCCGGGGGGCCCTTACCCAGGAAGGCTGGGGAAGACCTGAACCCAATAACGGCCTGACGTAAAATTTAAAGGCGTCTGTGACGTTGTTCCCCACTTGGTTAATAAATTCATCAGGCATAATTCTTGTGTGTGCGGCAATATCCTCAAACCGGTCAAGTTGATAATCAACGGAATAGTTGCCGGTCCGCCTGATTGTCACCGAGCCGTCTACATCATTCCACATTGCCATTTGGACGGCCCGTTCACCGACTTCCCGCGCTTCATGCTGATCAATATCGGACACGCAGCCAAAGAAAGAGCGCTGCAGGTAGCCAAAGGTGTCGCTGCGCACGCGGGGTATGTCCAGTTTTGCCTTAATTTGCTCCGCCAGCAGGTCCCCCAGAGAACGTGTGCCGGAAAGCAGCACATTGCCGTGCGCGTCCGATTCATTGGATTTGTTCAGCATGGTTACGATGGGTTCCCCGGTGGCGTCCCTGATCCCTTCTGAAACGGCAATTATACAGATCCCGTACCTTTCATAAACGTCTTTGACGTCAAGAAGAAACTGTTCCATGCTGAAGACCTTTTCCGGCAGGTAGATCAGGTGGGGGCCGTCAGCCTCGTGTTTTCTGGCAATGGCCGAAGAAGCGGTTAAAAAACCCGCGTGCCGGCCCATTACGACACCGATATATACTCCATTTAAAGCCCTGACATCAAGGTTAATGCCCATAAAGGCCTGGGTGACAAACCTGGCTGCTGAACCAAAACCGGGCGTATGATCATTTAGCATCAAGTCATTATCGATGGTTTTGGGCACATGGATCACCCGCAGGTCATAGTTGGCCAGCGTCGCTTCTTCATTAACTATACGGGCTGTATCGGCTGAATCATTGCCGCCGATGTAGAAGAAATAGCGAATGTCATGGGCTTCCAACACCTTGAATATATCATGGCAGTACCTGCTGTCCGGTTTAATCCTGGTTGACAATAAGGCCGAGGACGGCGTCAGGGCCACCTGTTCCAGGTTGTGTGAAGTCTCCTGGGTTAGATCCAGGAAATCCTCGTTGACTATGCCCTCAACTCCTCTTAAGGCGCCATAAACCCTGGTTACCCGGGTATATTTTTTAGCCTCCAAAACGATCCCAGCCAGTGTTTGATTGATTACCGCAGTAGGCCCCCCGCTCTGGGCTATTAAAACCTTGCCGCTAATCCCCATAACCAACCTCCATAGAAAAAACTATTATTTGTACTCTCCTGTCATATTTTTCTCACCTGATTACCTTCAACAATTATTCCTGTATTTCCTCCCAGGATAGCAGGAATAACCCAAGAAAAATAGCCGGGTTGTTAAGGATCGGCAGGATTGACGCATTTGGTTGGAGTATATTAATCTTGAAAAAGTAGTTTTTGTTTCTAGCCATATAAGGTTCAGGATGGCATCTGTGGTAATAGAGAAGGTTGTAACCTACCGGTGGTCGGCGGAAGCGGAATGGATGTGAAGTTGCTGAAATTGAAAGGGATCTACAGGAAAACCGTTTAGCGGGGAGACTCATTTCTCAGCTTGTGGAGCAGGGCTAGGGCGGCAGCATCCTCCGGGATACTTGCGCGGGTTTCTATTTCATCGTCCTTATAGGACCATTGGTCCGAATCTTTTTCGTAATTCAGGGCAAAACCCTTTGCCGCCCTTATTTTTAGTTCATAAAGGAGCATAGAAAGCCTTGGCAGCCAGACCAGGTCGCCTATCTCGCGCAAGGATAACAAGATTTTTTTCTCCTTGACATGCCTGAGTATAATAGGTTCGATTATTGCTTCCCCCAATTCGCCATAAACAATGGTCAGGTCGCCCACCTTTGGCTCCCAGGGGATATATTTCGCCAGCTCCTTTGCCAGGTCAACGCGGATCATGGCGCCCCCTCCTTTAGCTGCTAAATTAATTATAGCCTTTTTTTTCTGAAAAAGATATAAATAGCGCATTGGAAAAAAGTCAGCCCCGCTTATGGCTGCCGGGTTACAGATTAGTGAATTGCCAATTGCCGCGTTTAGTCAGATTTATTAAGATGAAGATGTACTGCATAAACTAATGATTAGAAAAAAGGGGGAATGAGATATGTTTGCTTATATCAGGCGGGTTTCTTTGTTGGCAGCCTTTTTAATTGTTCTGGCCGGGTTTGCGTTGGCCGGGGGATGTTCTTCCAATAATCATCCTGATGCCGGACGGAATAACGGCGCTCCCCTGGCAGGGGTTGATCCCATGCCGGGAGTGGGCCCGGAGACAGTGGCTGATGTTGTGTCCCAGGCCAGCCCCGCTGTGGTAAAGATAGCCACCAGCATAACAACCAGCAGTTCGGGCGACCCCTTGTTTAACGACCCGTTTTTCCGACAGTTTTTTGGCCTGCCTGCCGTACCGAAACAAAAGGAGGGGCTGGGGTCAGGTTTTATTATCTCCCAGGACGGCTACATTTTAACCAATGAGCATGTAATTGAAGGAGCCAATAAAATCTCTGTTACTGTAACCGGTATTGACAAAGACCTGCAGGCAAAGGTTGTGGGTTTGGACAGGGATCTGGACCTGGCCTTGTTGAAGATAGATGCCCATGACCTGCCTTTTTTAACGATGGGCAATTCAGACCAGATTAGGGTGGGCAACTGGGTAATTGCCATAGGCAATCCCTACGGGCTGGATCATACTGTTACCACAGGGGTGATCAGCGCCAAAGGGCGCCCGATTAACATTGAGGACAGGCAGTACGAAAATCTTCTCCAGACAGACGCGTCGATCAACCCGGGCAATAGCGGTGGCCCTCTCCTGAACCTTAATGGTGAGGTAGTGGGAATCAACACTGCAATAAGCGCGGAAGCCCAGGGAATTGGTTTTGCCATACCCACCAGTACCGTCCAGCTGGTGCTGGAGGATCTGAAAAACAATGTCAGCAAAGCTGGTCCATGGGTGGGTGTGCAGCCGCGCACCCTGGACAGTGAACTGGCAAATTATCTTGGACTGAGTAAAGCAGAGGGAGTGGTTGTGGCCGGCGTAGTGGCGGGCAGCCCCGCCGAGCGGGCGGGCCTCAGGGAGTGGGATGTCATTGTGGAGTTCGACGGTAAAAAGGTGAGCAATGCAGATGAACTGGTAGCGGCTATTAGGGCCACACAGATTGGCCAGAAAGCAAATGTTACTGTGGTGCGCCAGCGCCGGCAGCAGACAGTAACGGTTACGATAGCGGAAAAACCGGCTAATGTCGGCTAGGGGGCTGAACAAAACTGGCTGATTGGGAGCGCGCTTACAAATTGCTGAACGATGTGACCCCCCTGGCTGCGGACTGTGGTCGCCTGTGCGGCGCCGTCTGCTGTACGGAATGGGAGAGGGCAGTGGGTATGTACCTGCTGCCGGGCGAAGAAGTAATGTTCGATGGGAACGAGGACTGGCTTACCTGGCAGAAACATACCCCTGAGGAATATGATTTATGCCCTGCCTGGAAGGAGCCTGTTCACTTTGTGATTTGCCGGGGTGTCTGCCCGCGGGAGCGGCGTCCTTTTGCCTGCCGGACATTTCCCGTCACGCCGTATCTTACACCGGAAGGAAAGCTCGAGATGCGCCTGGACGACGCTGCTGTGCCGGTATGTCCCCTGGTGCGGGGCGGGGATATCAATCTCTTGGAGCGGCGTTTTTTAGCCCGGGCCAGGCTGGCCTGGGAAGAACTGCTTGAAGACCCCCGCATCCGGTCGCACGTGGAATGGGAGTCCCGCAACAAAGACATGTCGGCGGCTGAGCCGTGGCGACGGCTGCTTAAATAAAAATATCCGCATTAACCGTCCCCCGGCAGCCACTGCATAAGTTTCTGCCGGGTCATTATCACGTACTTGGGCATCAGTTTTTCGCGGTATGTCTTCTGCTTTTTAAAGCCGCCCGGGTGAAAGACGCCGAGCAGCCACCGCTCGTACCAAAGGGTGAACGTTTTAAGAAGGCCCGGTTTCATATCCACCGCTGTAAAGCCTATCCTGCCCGTGCCGCGGTGCAGCAAGGTAATTCCCATAATTATGTTGACATCTTCAAGTTTTTTTTCGTTATTCAGGTACTCTGCCAGGAGGGGCATTTCGCATAAGACTTCCCGCAGGGCGATGATTGAAGCCCGTTCGACGGAAATGCTTTCATCCATCAGCGCCATAAGCCGGTCGTTGTTTATGTGCAGTTCAAGGTAAGGGTCACCGGCCTTGAGCAGGCTGCCGTCAGGCATGATCCACTTTCTGCCGCGGTAACGGCGCAGGGCAATGCGCCATATTTTGCCGCCCGGCAGGCCGGTTATGCCGGACAGCCGGCGCACCAGACCGTCTGCATGACTCCAGAGCCGGCGGATTAACATTCTAGGGGTGAATTTTTTTCCTGGGATGATAATCTCCTCCAGAGGGGATACTCGCAGGCCCTTTTCTTCAATTCCATCCAGGATATAGGGCAGCGCCGCCACAACGTGCGCGGGGCTGCCTTTGGCGGCGCCCGGGGCTGAATCGCTGTCATGCAAAATGATAATGGCTCCGTCCTTGAGCCTGTTCAGCACCTTGCGGCGGATGCTTTCCACCGTAGTTTTTTTTGTCCAGTCCCAGCTCATATAAGTCCAAAGAACCACTTTGTAGCCTTTCAGCCGGTAGTAGCAGACAGAAAAAAGGTTGAACAGGCCCCAGGCGGGGCGGCAGAATATTGCTTCCTTGCCGGTAAGTTCCTCAAGGGCAACGTTGGTTTCGCTGATTTCCCTGATAGTAGAACGGGGGCCAAGCAGACAGATCGCTTTATGGTGGAAACCATGGTTGCCGATAGTATGGCCCGCCTTGAGGATTTGTTTAATCAGGTCCGGGTATTGCCGGACCTTGGCGCCTACAACAAAGAAACAAGCCTTAACCTGATATAGTTTAAGTATATCAAGTATCTGCGGTGTATAATCCGGATCCGGCCCGTCATCAAAGGTCAGGGCGACCCGGCCGCAGCCCCTTGCCGCCCGCGCCACAGCGCCCACCCCGCTCAGCCGGATTAAAAGCGTGGGCGCCAGGGAATAAATAAATACACATAGAATTGCAATCTTTAAAAAAAAGGCGGTGTCCATAAAAAACCTCTGTTTGGTTTTAGTTCGGCAGCAATTTTATCCGGCGCAAACCATGAACTTTTCTACCGGGTAGAAGAAATAGAAAAGTGACATTATGGCCAGCAGTATGGCGCTTAATATAATAGCTGCCGGTATTCCGTAAGTGTGGGCCAGTATGCCGCCGAGCGACGGCCCGACGGCGATGCCCAGGCCTTCAATAGTGGAAAAGACACCCCAGCCCGTAGCCTGCCGCTCGGGCGGGATCACCTTGGCCAAAAGGTTGTTCCACGCCGGCAGGACAACGGCGTATGAAAAGCCTACCAGCGCGGCTAATGCGTAGGCGCCGGTCAAATCATGGGCAAAAGAGAAAAGGATGAGAGAAATGGCGCTCATGGCAAATCCAAAGGCCAGCAAAAATTTGAGCCTTAAAATGTCAGCCAGACGGCCCATCGGCAGAAAAGAAACAGCTGCGGCGCCGCCGCCGATGAGAAGAAGCAAGGCATACTGGTTGGGGCTGAAGCCAAGTGTATTTGCAGCATACAGAGGGAGCAGCGGGAGAATGATGCCGCCGGTCATGGTCTGCAAAAACATGCCGGGCAAAAGTATTTTCGTAAAAGCCTGATTCCGGGCCATCTTTGAAATTTCTTTCCAGAACGAAAAGCCGGAATCGCCGGTTGTTTTACATTCTGCGACCGGAAGCATTAAAATGGTTACAAGTAAGGCGCACCCCCACAGGACAATCAGCAGCAGGAAAGCAAGGCTAAAACCGCGGGCAATAAAAAAATTTATGACCACCGGACCGCTGCCGCCGCCCAGAAGCCACACGCTAAAAACCAATCCCATACGCGTGGCCCTGTCCTTTAACTGTACAGGGGCGATACCGCTGACAACTGCCAGCCAGACCGGCGAAACAGCCAGTCCTAGAAAAGCTGAGCCGAATATTAAAATAGCGGGAGAGTTAGTGTGTCTCATGATTAATAATATAATCAGACCAAACAAAAGGCCCAGGTGTAAAACCCGGTAACCCTTGTGGTCCAGTTGCCAACCGGCTGCGCCTTTGCAAAGCGTTTCCCCGAGGAAATGGGCCGATACCGCCAGTCCCGTTGCCGCGACTGAAATACCTAGATAATTAACTGCGTAAAGCGGCAGGAAGGTAAGAAAAAAAGCCCCCCTGGTAAAGTCTATGAGGAAAAGCAGCAGTATCAAGCCCAGTTCCTTTTTTGATGTGAAGATAATTTTTAACTCATGCAATAACTTGGGGCAACCTCCTTGGTTTGTATAGTCTGTTTTGCGCCATACATATTATACACTATGGCGCCTGCAGGAAAACAATTTTTAGGTCATTTTGATTATTATGTTTTTTAAGGGCGGGAAGAATTATCCTCCGGAGGCGGGCCAAAAAATAATAATATATCAAAATATATTCAGACTAAGCTGTTTAAAGGCACCATAATGTTAATATTCTTTATATATGCAGGCATATTTGACAATAATTTATAAATTAATAACATTATCTATCAGTATTATCTGTAATCGTTAAGATATATTACCTAACATAAATCTTTTTTTTAGGGTAATCATAATATTAGCTACCGCATAATAATAAAATTGAGAAAGGAGGTTGAGCAAATGCCTCGTAATACTAATTCAACTGTAATACCTGGGGTCAGCAATGCGCTTGATCAAATGAAGTTCGAGGTTGCCAATGAACTCGGCTTCACCAACTATGAACAGATCGACAAAGGCAGCCTGCCGAGCAGGGTGAATGGTTATGTTGGGGGCAATATCACCAAAAGGCTGGTAGCACTTGGACAATCCGCTCTGGCCAGCAATACTGCCGCTGCAGTAAACGCTGCGAGTCAGGTCAACTTGGAGCATCCCATAGGTTAATCTAATATGAAAGGAATCTCATAATTTACTTAAAAGAGGATTAGAAAGTTTAATCCTCTTTTAAGTTTTTGTATTATTAGTACATATAAAACAAAAACTTATAAGCAGAAGGAAATTTTGTTTATTTGAAGAATAGTAAATTATTACTATAGAAATGGGAAGGTCGATGTGATGAAAAATTTCAAACATAAGCTAATGGCTGTTATGCAGCATGTGGTCATAGTAAATCGAAGAGAGGTCCTGCTGCTGCGTTACTCCGACTACCAGGGGCAAGGCGTTGAAGGGAAATGGGGTCTGCCCGGAGGTCATTATGTGTCAGGTGACCCAACTGCGGATCTAAAAAGAGAGGTTATGGAGGAAACCGGTCTTCATCTGGGTGGCAGCCCGCGTCTTTTAAAAAATTTTGTTGTGATGTTCCCTGACGGGGTAGAAAGGTATGGCGTGTTTTACCTTCATAAGATAGGAAGCGCAGGTAGGCCCGTTATTTCTCTAAGCAGCGAACACACTGAATATTTATGGGCGGGCCGGGGGGATTTGGAAATACCGTTTATCGGTCCTTATCACAGGTCAGTTGTCGAAGAAACTCTCGAAAAAATAAATATAATAAATATTTAATCTTTCGGAAAGATAATTTTAAATAATTCGTAATAGATTCTCTTTATAAGGGGTTTTGAAAATGAGCTGGCTAAAAAGGTTTCAAAATGAACATACAGCAGTATACTATATTTTAACCAAGCTGGAAGGGAACCTGAAAGATATTGAACATGATACGGCCGGCATGAATGTAATCTGGGAACTGAAAGAACTGGCGGATATAATTAATAATGTGCTCATTCCACATTTTAGGTCGGAGGAAAAGGATGTCTACCCTAAAGCCCTAGAGTTGACTGATGACAAAAATTTTATCATGGGCATGTATGAAGAGCATAATTTGCTTTATGACTCCTTTGACGAATTTATCGCCTCTTTAGGAGCAGAAAACCTTGGATTGCGAGTGCAGCAGGGTAACAAACTGGCCCAGGTCATCGCCAAATCAAAAAATTCCGAGGTAAGCGAGGCGCCTAAAAATCTTGATCAGCCATTGGAGAAAACTCCAACCTTGAAAATAAATAAAGAAGCTCTTCTGAAAAGCGGTGATCAAATTATACGGTTATTGAGAAGGCATATCCAAAAAGAAGAAACGCAATTATACGAGATGCTGAACAAAAAAATAAATCCCGAGCCATAAGATGTTTTTTACCCGGCACAGGCCCGGTATCAAAATAAAATAAGGAGTGATAGTTTTGGAATTAAAGGGAAGCAAAACAGAGGCTAATTTAAGGGCTGCTTTTTCTGGCGAATCCGAAGCACGTAACAAGTATTCCTATTTTGCCAGCACAGCGAAAAAGGAAGGTTATGAGCAGATATCCGCCATTTTTTTAGAAACTGCAGATAACGAAAAAGAACATGCTAAAAGGATCTTTAAATTCTTAAATGGAATCGGTTCGACTGAAGATAATTTAAAGGCGGCGGCAGGCGGTGAACACTACGAATGGAAATCGATGTACAAAGATTTTGAAGATGTGGCAAGAAAAGAGGGTTTCACTGAAATAGCCAACTTCTTTAAATCAGTGGCCACAGTAGAAAAGGAGCATGAAGAACGTTATCTTGCCCTCCTTAATAACCTCAATAAGGGAACTGTTTTTCAAAAAGAGCAGGAGATCCAGTGGAAATGCAGAAACTGCGGTCATATTCACACCGGCAAAGAAGCACCGGAGGTATGCCCCACGTGTGACCACCCCCGCGCGTATTTTGAAGTCAGATGTGAAAACTATTAGCCAAAAAAACCCGCCTCACGGCGGGTTTTATAACTCAAAATGGGGTTAAAAAAATTTAATTGACGGATGAATTACCAGGTTTTCATTCTGCAATTCCAATTTGGTTATTTCAAGGTTGTTCAGCAAGAATCCCAGCTTATTCTGCAATGCTTTACTGAAACCTGGTATTTGATTGAAATCAAGAACAAAATTGTTTTCAGTTATTGTCAGATAAGCAAACATATCAATTAAACTTGTTGGAGCCCCGGCAGCTTTTGCCGCGGTTGTATCGATGTCCGCTGTCAGTTTGGCCTTGATGGTGATGCCGTAAACCATAATGGTTGCCGGGCTGATTAGTATCAGTTCAATGAAGCGGTTTGTCCTGTTAAACTCAAACCTTCCCGGCGATAGCTCCAGCTGCAGGTTGACAGCAGTGCTCCCGCCGGCCAGGATATCCACTCCAACTGTAAGGCTACCTTCATTAAAAGACAGGGTCACATCCTTGATCGTCTCATTATCCGCTATTGCTTCTTTGATCATTTTGTTGATAAACTCCTGGTGGATAGTAATGTTACCGCCAAATAGGTTCTTGATGTTACCAAGGATATCCATCCTTTTGCAACCATTCCTTTCTTTTTCACTGTTTTGTCCATTACACACAGGATTTTTTAGATACTATCCTATTTCAGTTTAATCCAAGCTTATCACTTTTTAGTAACATCTTTGCAGGGTGCGAGTGAGGTAGATAATCCTGCACACGCTTTCCAGACAGGAGGTCCAATGGCAGGCCTCTTCCAGCGTACAGCCTGAGGCAAAGCTGCCGTGGCCGCGCACAACTACTATTTTATGGCTTCTCAGCAAGGCCGGCAGCTTTTCTTCTACCTCCGCAGAACCAATCGTAACCTTCGCATCCAGGACGGGTATCTTATCCAACAGGTAGGCGCCCTCAGCATCCAGCGGTGTGATTTCATCCGTCAGTAAAGAAAGACTGACGGCGTGCGGCGGGTGGGCATGGACGATCGCCAGGGCATCAGTGTCCCTGTAAACGGCCCGGTGCACGCCAGTTTCCGTGGAAGCCAACCCCGTATTACTATCGTTAAAGGTCAGCGCTGTTTCAATCAAATCCTTTCCCTCCAGGAAACCCAACATAGCGCCTTTTCTGGTGATCACAAGCCGTTCCGCCAGTCGTACACTCAAGTTGCCGCTATGTGAATTATTTAACCCGGCCTGGAAAAGATCCAGCCCCACCCGCTGAAAATCCCTTAACACGAAACTCCCCCGTCTCAGTCCGTTTATTTCAAAACATCCAGGTATTTCTTCTTAATATTTTCTTTGGAACAGATTAAATCCCTTTTTTATGGTAGGGGTTTTTTCAGTATATTTTTTCCGGCCGGCTGCATAATAAAACAAAAATAAAGCTTTGGAGGAAAAATATTTGAATAAGTTGCGCGTGGGCATTATCGGCAGTGGCATGGCTTTTGAAAAATTACATTACCCGGCCTATAGGGAATTGGCTGATAAGTACGAAATAGTAGCAATTTGTGACGTTGATCGTTTTAAAGCGGAGGCCTGGGCAAAAAATATCGGTATCGCTTTACAAAATGTATATACTGATTATAAAGAAATAGCTGCTAGAAAGGACATTGACCTTTTTGATATTATGGTGCCGATCGAAAAAAATTATGAAATTACAGATGCTGTTGCCGCCATCGCCGGAAAGCCTATTATCTGTGAAAAGCCCCTCGCGCCAAACCTCCGGCAGGCCAGGGCCCATGCGGAACTGCCCAGAAAATACGGCATCCCGGTAATGATTGCTGAAAACTACCGGCATAACGAAGAAATAGAAATGATCAGAGATATGGTCAGGACAAAAAAGGTCGGCGATACACTTTATTTTATTCAAAACAGGGTGGTAAATTTTCCGGAAGATATGCTCAAGGACAAATTTCCAGCCCGGGAGTGGCGCCAGTATGCGGATTTTACGGGGGGCGCCCTGCTTGATACGGGTGTCCACGACCTGGCCGCGATGCGCCATGTTTTTGGCGCTGTGGACAGACTTCAGGCTTTTGGCCGGGAGCAGATGATGAATTTTGCACCGTATTCCGTTGTTTGCGTCAATGTATTGTTCAAAAGCGGTGTTGTCGGTATGTTTGCATTTTTTTCAGCAGGGAAAGAAATACAGCGTCCCCTAATCGGCTTGCGCATATTTGGCTCAGGGGGGATGATTTACCTGGAGGAAAGGGACTGCGGATTTATCAACGTGACCCATAATGACGGAGTGCACGAATTAATCCCCTACAAGCCCCAGCGCGGCTATTACAACGAGTTGCTTAATTTTTACAACGCTGCGATGGGCAAGGAACCCATATCAGTTACGCCGGAAATGGAATTCGGTGACGCTAAAATGATTTTTGATGTGATTAAGTCCATTGAAGAAGAGAAAATCATAGAGGTGGACAGGGGTTACGATTATATTCCGAACTACCGGCCTGTAAGAGGTGAGGGCATTTACCACCGGCTCTAGGCGCAGCACCGTCTTTAGTGCGGCTATAAGCGCGGCGCAAGCCGCATCCTCAGGCAAGGCCGCGTCAGTCGTAGGACCGCTTTTAGCCCGCCATTACACCGGGGACATACCTCGACCCCAACAAGCAATACCCGTTAGAAAGGTATGTCCCCGTTCCGCCGCCCGGCATCATCAAACCCTCCGTCCCAATGACAACGCCCCTGACGCTTTTATGCCCTTTAAGTTTCGCTTTTTTTGCTAACGTTTATTTTAATGCAGGAAAAAGTGTCCTTTCGTATAAACTATTTAAGAAAAGGATTGCGGATTTTATGCGGGGTGTTAACTGTGACCAGTTTTCAGGGGATCGGTCTTTTTGATTCGGGTGTCGGCGGCCTCTCAGTAATGAGGGAGGTGCGCCGCCGGTTGCCGGCGGAAGACCTTGTTTATTTTGCCGACTCGGCGCACTGCCCTTACGGGGCAAAGCCGGTAAAGGTGATACGCGGCAGGGCATTTGCCATATGTGACTTTCTGGTTGAACACGGGGTCAAGCTAATTGTAATCGCCAGTAATACAACATCTGCTGCCGCTTTAGAAGCTGTGCGTGAAAAATATAGCATACCAGTTATTGGGGTGGAACCTGCCGTAAAACCGGCTGCAGCTGCAACAGTTAATGGTAAAATCGGGGTTATCGCCACCGGGGTGACCTTGATAGGAGAAAGGTTTGATTCACTGGTAAAAAGATTTGGAAAAGGGTTGCAGATATTTACTCAACCTTGCCCCGGACTGGTTGAAATAGTTGAGTCAGGCAGTTGGGATAATGTGGAAACTGAAAAACTGGTTGGCGGCTACCTGAACAAACTTCTGGCCAGGGGAGTGGACACCATTATTCTTGGCTGTACTCATTATCCTTTCCTCAGACCGGTGATCGAAAAACTGGCCGGCAGCGATATCAAGGTCATCGACAGCGGGGAGGGGGTTGCCAGGCAGGTAGCCCGTGTACTGGAAAATGAGCATCTGCGGCAAGATCCTGAATCAACCGGTGATGAAACCTTTTTTACCAGCGGCGATCCGGGGTTGGTAGAACCGGTGATGCGAATCCTCTGGGGAAAACCCGGCCTTGCGGTTAAAAATATTAATATTTGATTCGGCTGTGGTTTTCCGCTATTCCCGTACCCCCATGCCAATTAGACGGAGTGTTCTCCAAAAATTTCTTTTTTAAGAAGGTTAAACATCGGGTGGGTCAAAAAAAATATTTTTATGTAGCCCCGGCGGCTGTCGTTCTGTTAGCTGTTGCCCTGATTATGACCCTATTTCTGCATTATTCCTGGGCGGAACCATATAGGCCGGTTCAGGTTGCCCTCCTGGCAGGGGAAATTGCCAATGGGCAGGACCGGGATATCCTGGCTGTCTATGAACAGATCCTTAGAGAAGAAGGATTTTCTTACCGGGTGGTTGAGCCTGCAGAACTGGCGGATTGTGCCCCGGGACAATTGCAAATGCGCTTTCAGGCGATTGTGGCGCCTGAAAAAATTAATGCCGGATTAACCGGGGAAACTGCCGCGATAATTTCCTCTTATGTCAAGGAACAGGGCGGGTGCGTGCTTTTCTCCATGGATCCCGCCACTGAAATTCCGGGCGGGGATCTGCGGTCCACACCGTTAATGGAGAATTTATTGGGTGTGAAATATAATCTGCCTGCAGCTGACGGCGGGGTGTCCACCTATTCCGGCTATCTTTATTTTGACGGTAAGGAAAGCGGGCAAAAATGGGGAATTACACCCGGCAAACTTGACGGTGAAAATGCCTACAGTACATATTCATACGGAAGGTTGAAATTAACCCATACAAGGGCGGCAAATGTTGATGCCCAGGTGGCGGCCCTGGATAAAAATGAGGGCGCCGGGGTTCCCGTGCTGACTATAAAAGACTATGACAGCGGGGGAAGCGCAGTTTATGCCAACGTGCCCCTGGCCAACAGCAAGCTTATATCTGACGACCTCTTGCCCAGGGCTATCCTGCGAACATTTCTGATCAACTACGCCAAGGTCCCCCGACTGGTGAACAGCCCCGGGGGCATGGGGGGGGTTGTCTTTAATCTGCACATTTGCAGCGGCGCTTACTTAAGGCCTTTGACGGTAATGTTGATGCAGGGTCTTTTTAACAGTGACATGCCGATGTCAATCCACGTTACAGCGGGGCCCGACACTTATAAGCTCGGGGATAACATGGGTTTTTTCGCCGAAAACGAGTTCCGGGGGCGGCCAATTTTAGAGGTGCTGCAGAATTATGGAGCAATTGGCTCCCACGGCGGTTGGGCCCACAATTTTTTTGCCGCTGATCTGCAATATCTGCCACAGGATAAGGCGTTTCAGCTCCTTGATTGGAACTTCAAGGCGCTGGAAGAGGTGACGGGCAGGAAGGTGCTTGAATACAGCGCCCCCGGCGGCAACCACCCCTTCTGGGTCAATGATAAACTTGAGGAAGAAGGAGTTAATTCATATTATTATGCTGGTGATTCAGGCTCCAGTCCCTCTCACCCACGCATATATGAGAGCTGCGCCACCGGGAATTTATGGGCGTTTCCGATAACTCCCTTCCGGCGCTATGCTTCACTAGAAGAAATGGAAAGGGGCCGCGTGCCGCTGGTAGAGGTGCGGCAGTGGATGGAGGAATTGATAGATTTCTCAGCTGAAGAAAGGGTAATCAGGATGGTTTATACCCACCCTTCCGACACCCGTTATTGTCTTGAGGCAATCAGGGCTCTGGAAGAAAAAGCTATTACTGAACAAAGCGCGGGGCGGATCAGGATAGCCCCGATGAACCACTTTGCCGATTTTCTGAACCGTTACGCCAAAACAAAATGGGAAATTAAAAAGGCGGGCAATGACTATACCATTGAACTTGAAAACGCAGCAGGTTTGAAAGATATCACTGCTGCCGTCTATGTGGGCGAGGAAAATAAAATTATTATAGACAGTGAAGTAAAAACGTCTGAAGAAAATGGCTGGCTCTACATTACAGTGACCTCTAACACCAGGAAAAAGACCATAGAAGTCAATACAATCTAGAAAATATTAGGGAAGCCCTCCTCAGATGAGAAAGGAATGGTTTTAATAATGAATCTAAATTGTGGTTTAATTGGACTGCCGATGGTGGGTAAAACCACTATTTTTAACCTGCTTACCGGCGCTGAAGCTGAAACATCAAATTTTTTAACCGGTAAAACGGAAACAAACCGTGGCACGGCAGTGGTGGCGGATCGCCGGGTTGATTTCCTGAGCAACATATACAAGCCGCGCAAGACCATCCACGCCGTGATCCAATTCAGCGATGTTCCCGGACTGGTGCAGGGTTCCAGCCAGGGGCAGGGGGTAGGCAACCAGTTTTTGAATTCTATCAGAAACACAGACATGCTTGCACATGTAGTAAGGTCTTTCACCAGCACAGAGGCGCCCCATGCCAGCGGCGGGGTAAACCCTTTGCGGGATATTGAAACAATCAATGTAGAACTCCTTTTGGCCGATATGGAGGTAATTGAGAAAAGGATCGAAAGAATTGAGAGCGGTAAAAAGATAAAAAAGGAAAACACCTTTGAACTGGAGGTGCTGAAAAAATGTTTAAACGCTCTGGAAAATGAAAAAACAATTGGCCGCCTCGACCTCAACGAAAACGAAAAATTGGTTCTAAAAAATTACAGCTTCCTTACAGAAAAGCCGATTCTGCTTGTGCTCAATATGGATGAACAGCAGTTTAAAACAAAATCTTATCCAGGCAAAGAATTGGTGGAGGCCTATGCCGGGGAGCAAGGGATGCCCTTGCTGGAAATTTGCGGAAAAATTGAAATGGAAATCAGTCAACTGCCCGCGCCGGATAGAGAATTATTTATGGCTGATTTGGATATCAGCGAGTCCGGCATTGATCGCCTGGCAAGGGCCGCCTATGATTACCTGGGGCTTATTTCTTTCCTTACGGTTGGCGCGGACGAAGTGAAAGCCTGGACCATCCACAGGAACACCTGCGCCAGGGAGGCGGCAGGTAAGATACATTCGGACATTGAAAGAGGTTTCATCAGGGCCGAGGTAGTCAAATATCAGGATCTGGAGGAACTGGGGAGCATGGCCAGTGTAAAAGAAAAGGGGCTCAGCAGGCTGGAAGGTAAAGATTATATAGTTGAGGACGGTGACATTATCAATTTCCGCTTTAATGTTTAGTTGCAATACCCGCATTTGCGGGTTTTTTTATCCTTCTTCAGGTGGGAAAATTGCAGCGTTTCGAAAGTTCAAGTTATGTGACGCTAGAGAAAATAACCGGCAGTCATATAACTTTTTTGGTTATTATGGCGGCTTGTGTCTGATTGAGTGTTTATTTCAAATAATTTATAATTAAGGAGATGAATGATAATTTTTCTTCATGAGTTTAAAATTTTATGCGGTTCGGCAATGGAGGGGTAATTAAAGTAAAGGTTAAGGTGTTACTCAGTACCGTTAAGGAGGTATATTTTTGCGTAAAAAATGTTTAGCTGCAGCCCTGTGCCTGGGTTTTTTTCTGACGGCGACAGCAATTTATCTGTTAACGCCCGCTCGGGCGGGGGCATACCAGGTTGTTTCCAAAACAATGGAAGAAGAGATTATTACCCAGGGCGCCTCTCTGCAGAGAGTCCGGATGAAAACTGATGGTGGTCCGTTAAATGTATACATCCTGAAAGCCGATCTGGGCGATCCCCTGTTAAAAATAGACACGATCATCGGCAGTGACGGCACCCTGGACAAAAACCAGACCGTCACCGAAATGGCCAGGCGTACCGGAGCGGTGGCGGCAATAAATGGTGATTATTTTCAAATGATGGAGAGCGGGCGTACCATAGGCCTGGCTTTCAAGGGCGGTGAATTGGTGGAAAGCCCCGCCCGCAGAAACGATATGTATGGTTTTGGCCTGACAATGGATAAAACACCGCTTATTGAAATTTTTGACTTTACGGGCAGGGTAACTGCAGCTAATGGAAAAAACTTTATCCTTGCCGGCATCAATAAACCGGATTACCTGCTGCAAACCGGCGTTTCTTCCGACGTCGACGCCTTAAATCTTTATAACACACTATGGGGTACGACCAGCAGGGGCAAGCATCCCGAACTTACCGGGGTGGTGGAGGCTGTTGTGCAGGACGGCGTAGTAAAGCGCATTTTAACTGATCAGCCCGGCGTGGCTATACCGGCCAATGGTTATATCCTGCAAGGACACGGGCAGGCGGCAAAATTTATCATAGACAACCTCCAGCCGGGTGCCGCCGTAGGCTACACATATACTGTGGCGCCCAGCGGGAGCGCCCTTTTTGCAGCTGTCGGCGGACAGGCCTTGCTGGTGGAGGATGGGAAATTGCCTCCCTACTTTACCCAGAACATTACCGGCAAGCATGCCAGGACCGCCCTGGGAATATCTAAAGACGGGAACACGCTCTACCTGGTGGCAGTTGAAAAATATGTTGACTCCGGCGGCACAACAGTCAGCGTGGGTATGACGCAGGAAGAACTGGCCGACTTTTTAATCTCTTTTGGTGTTTGGCGGGCAGTAAACCTTGATGGCGGCGGCTCAACAACACTGGCGGCCCGCGATTTAGGTGATTTCGAGGCCAGACCGGCCAACCAGCCCCAGGGGTCCGCGCAGAGGCGGGTACCCGACGCCATCGGTATTTTCTCACTGGCGCCGCCCGGGACGCTTTCCGGTTTGGCTGTAAGCGGACCGGGCGTACTGCTGGCGGGTACAAGCGGCAAATTTGCAGTAAAGGGATATGATCAGTACTATAACCCAGTGCGAATAGCTACTGGCAGTGTTCAGTTTTCCGCGCCGTCCGGAGCCGGTGATTTTCAAGGAAGTGAGTTTACGCCCGCAGGCGCCGGCGGCGATGTTACTGTTACCGCTTCCCTGGGCAGTGTAAACGGCACGGCTGTGCTGAGGGTAATCGGCCCGGAGATGATTTCAAAGCTGGCGATCAGCCCTGCCATGCTGGAAATAGAGCCGGGAAAATCCATGCAACTGTCATTGCAGGTGAAAACGTACAGCGGCGAAACCTTTGATGTTCAACCGGAGAATGTCGTTTGGGATGTGGACGGGTCCACCGGGCAAATTGTCAACGGCATGTTCACTGCCGGCCAAGATGCTGCCGCCGGGCAAATCACCGCCACTTTCCAGGGACTGACTGTTGCTGTGCCTGTCGCCGTGCAACCACCCTGGAAGGAAATCCATGTGGATCCCCTGCAGGAAAGCAGTATGTCGCTGGATGATCAAATCCGGGTATGTTTTCCAGCAGGCGCCACCAGCGGTCCCACAGAAATAATGATGTACCACGAGAACAATTTTTCTGACGTCCCGGTAGGGATGCACGCTTTGGGCGCTGTGAACCTGAAACCAGCAGCGGGGCAGGATGTTACTCTGAATACCCCCCTGCTGGTTAATTGGCTGTATAGTAAAGATGCGCTGGAGGGCCGCCCGGTAATAATGTTGTATGACGACAATGCGCAAAAATGGCTGGAACAGCCGGCCAGGATAGAGGGAGACGGAACAACCGGGACTATTTCCGCCAGAGTGTGGGGATTTGGCCGGCTGGCGCTGGCTGACGACCAACGTTCGGCGCCTGTTTTCAAAGATACTGCCGGGCACTGGGCCGACCCGTCGATCAGCAAACTGGCGGCGGGAGGTGTGCTGGCCGGTTTTCCCGACGGTACCTTCCAGCCCGGGCAACCTGTAACCAGGGCGCAATTTGCCCATGCGCTGGCGGCCGTATTGCAGTGGCCGGCGCCGGAAAGCCCAGCCGGTTTTAAGGACGACATTCCCGTATGGGCCCGGGCTTCAGTGGAAAAGGCTGTTTCCCGGGGGGTTGTTCAAGGCTACCCGGACGGGACATACAAGCCGGATGCCGGTATTACCAGAAGTGAAATGGCGGTAATGATTGACCGGGCTCTGGGGCTTCCCGCATCTGACAATAAATTGACATTCCTGGACAGCAGCAAAGTACCGGATTTTGCCCTTGGTGCAGTTGGTAGGACGGCCAAAGCCGGCATACTTCAAGGCAGCGAAGGGTATTTCAATCCCGGCGGGGGGGTGTCCCGCGCTGAAATGGCGGTTGCGCTGGCCAGAGTTTTGAACTGGTGGGCGGCACAGCCATAGTGCAGATGGAATATTTTTAAAGGTAGCAGGTAAAGCCCGCATTGTGTAGAAGTATGATATAACCAAATTGATACTTTCAACAGGAGCCCGTAAGGGAGAATAGGGAATCAGGTGTAAAACCTGAGCGGTCCCGCCACTGTAACCGGGAGTCCGCCGCATCATGCCACTGTGCGTCAGAGCGCCACAAAGGCGCGTCATGGGAAGGCAGCGCCGGACAATGAACGAAGCCAGGAGACCTGCCTGTTGGATAAATGCCCGCGGGAAAAGGGCGCTCCGGAGGATGATGGAAAAATCCACGGCCTTGATTAAGGCTGTGGTTTTTTTATGGCCCCGGGAATGAACGATACTTTTCTATTACATGAATCTTGAAAGGAGAGAGAAAAGATGTTGCTGGCAAAAACCCTCAAGGAAATTAAGGAACTGGATCGAACAGCAATGGAAGAGGCGCAGCGCAGGTTGGACAGCTTGATTAAACCGCCGGGAAGCCTGGGTGTTTTAGAGGAGATAGCGGTTCAATTGGCCGGTATTACGGGCAGTCCCAGGCCCCTAATAGAAGAAAAGGTTGTAATCATCATGGCCGGTGACCATGGCGTAGTGGAGGAGGGCGTAAGTGTTGCGCATCAGGAAGTGACCGCGCAGATGCTGCCGGCTTTTATTACGGGTGTGGCTGGAATAGGGGTACTTGCCAAGCAAGCCGGCTCCAGAATTGTGGTCGTTGATGTTGGTGTTGCGTCGCCAGTTGACTTTCCGGGGATAATGCGGAAAAAGGTTAAGTCGGGAACAGGAAACATTGCCAGGGGACCGGCCATGTCCAGAGAGGAAGCAGTCAGGGCGCTAGAGGTTGGTATCCAGGTGGCGCAGGAAGAAATTAAACATGGCGCGGTCCTGCTGGCCACGGGAGACATGGGCATCGGCAACACAACGCCAAGCAGCGCTATTTTGGCCGCCATAGGCGGTTATACTGCCGAAGAAGCGGCCGGACGGGGGACGCTGGTAAACGACCATGTGCTGAATATTAAGGTGCGGGCGATCAAAAACGCCCTGGAAATAAATAAGCCTGATCGCGAGGACGGCATAGACGTGCTGGCAAAGGTGGGCGGCCTGGAGATTGCGGGTCTGGCAGGGGTTATCCTGGGTGCTGCGGCAAGACGAACACCGGTATTAATTGATGGTTTTATTACAACAGCGGCAGCCCTGGCAGCATGTAAAATAGAGCCAAAGGCCAGGCAATACATCATCGCCTCACATTTGTCGGGAGAACAGGGGCACCGGTTGATGCTGGACGAACTGGGGCTGACGCCGGTGATTAATCTGAATATGCGCCTGGGTGAAGGGACAGGGGCGGTTCTGACCATGCACATCATCGAAGCTGCCACGAAGATCATTCACGAAATGGCTTCCTTTGATGAAGCCGGTGTTTCAGATCTGGACGAAGATAAAATATTGAGCTGAAACCTTGAAAATAAATTGGGTTAAAATAATTTTTATAAGCTAAAAACATTTCAAGATTAATCATAATAATGGCCTTACTTCCGGCATTTTTATAGTTGATAAATAGTAGCTAAAAATTTTTCCCACCTATCATCGGGTGGGAAAACTAAAAACTAGTATTTTCATATCCTGATGGCGCCGCGTCAGTGCCATAAATGTCTGTCAGATTGTTTCTTCAAGCCAGTTAACCAAGGCGCATTTTTACGAAACGGTCCTTAAGACGTTTGCTTACCTCTGGCATGGTGGTGTACTCCATTTCATCCAGGTGCAGCCGGTGCGGTTCAAATGGCCCCATACTGCGCATGTAGTTGGCCACCTCATTGGCTTTTTGCCGGGCCTGATCAAATGAGGGATCAGCAAAGAAATCCTGTGGCCCAAGCAGTTTGCCGTTGCACAACTGGAAGCCCAGGGCGACCACCCGCGGCGGACCGTCAAAACGGGTCGGGTTGGATTTTTCAACGGGAACAGGCATCAACGGGCCGGTGTGCGAACCCCTCATCCAGCCGGATACAAGGTGGGGATTGGCGAAGGGTTCCAACACTTCGCCGAGCGCCGGCATGCCGCTCTGGCAGCGGACAAGCAAGACCGGGTCGTCCTTGCCCACGTAGCGCCCGGCCATAAGGTTCAGCCTCTGTGTGCTGGAGGTAGCGGCTATCTCGTTGGTTTCTTTTTGAAATACGGATTTAATCACATAGCGTCCCGGCGCGCCGATAAAGACCAGCATATCATAAAGCTCCTCCGGGCAGGAGAAGGTTACCTTTTTATTCTCAATCAGGTCCCGCACCTCAAATAGGAACCCTTTATGCATCTTTGGGTCGATTACCAGTCCGATGGTATTGAAAGGATCCGCGAATATTTTGTATAAAGGCAGGTTCCAGGCGCCCGGCTCCGTCTTATCAGCCATGAAAACAACCACCGGTTCACTGGTGCGCTCAACAAACTCCAATTCCGCCACCCCCGGTCCCAGCCCCTTGATGTTGCCCGAAAAGGCGTCTGACAGCAGATCCTGCCCGGCGCCGTAGAGTTTGAGCTTTTTGGCCACCTCGGTACAAGAAATAAAAGTGTCCCACGCCAGTTGATGAATTTCACCGTTGTCTTTGCCGGTCTCATGGGTCATGATCAGGTTTATATCGTCACCTACATGAGTTACACAGGAGTCAATCAAAAGCGGGCTGCCGGCAAGCATGCCCCTGGCGGTTTCCAGCAAATCGGGGTGAACGCTGGAGTGGCCGACAAATCCACCTACGTCCGCTTTAATCACTGATAAGGTAATTTTTCTGCCCATGTTTACCTCCTTTATAGGTTTACTATATGATATGCAGCCCTTTTGGACGGCTTGCCATGTATATGTAAAAATATTATACAATATTTATCTTGATTATTACATACTAAATGCATAAATTAATTTAATTAAGCCATACTGTTTCATTGGCATCTGCTAACAGTTGTGGATAAAATTCATAATTAACAAATTAATGTTTGCCATGAGAAATATATTGCAACTTTAATAAGCAGTGATAAAATGTAAAAGATAGTGATCCAACCACTTGCCAAGCACAGCTAAGGGAAAGGATTAATAGAGAAATAAAGCTAAAATGCCTGGTCCTTCTTATAAAAAATGAGCACTCGGCCTTTGATCGGGGAAAAGGCCGAAAATGGAGCCGTATATTTCCAAACAAAAGGAGGTTTTTTAGTTGAAGCTAGCTGACCGGGCGTTGAATATCAGCCCTTCCCAGACTCTGGCTATTAATGCGGAAGCAAAGGCTTTGCTGGCCAGGGGTGTGAATGTGATTAGTTTTGGCGCGGGGGAACCTGACTTTGATACACCTGATTCCATTAAGGATGCCGCTATCCAGGCTATTCGCACAGGAAAAACAAGGTATACACAGGTGGCTGGAATTCTACCGTTGCGAGAGGCGATCTGCAGAAAACTCGCCAATGAACAGCAATTGAAATACGCACCGGATCAAATCGTGGTCTCCGCAGGGGCAAAGCATTCACTATATAATACCATGCAGGTCCTTGTTCAGAAGGGGGATGAGGTAATACTCCCATCGCCCTACTGGGTGAGCTACATGGAACAGATTAAGTTGGCCGGAGCAATTCCCAGGGTTATCAACACCAGGGAAGAAGACGGATTTAAGCTCACTGCCGCGGATCTGGAGAAGGCTGTAAACCCATGCACCAAACTTTTGATCCTGAACAGTCCCGGCAATCCTACAGGCGTTGTTTACACTGCCGCCGATCTGCAGTCTCTGCAGGACGTGATATTAAGGTACGATTTTTCTATTATATCAGACGAGATTTATGAAAAATTTATATATAATAATCAAGAACACATCAGCATCGCTTCACTTTCACCTGAAATTAAAGAACGTACCATATTAATCAACGGTGTTTCTAAAACCTATGCCATGACAGGCTGGCGGATTGGCTACACAGCGGCCGTGCAGGATGTAGCCGATGCCATAACTTGCTTGCAAAGCCACTCTACCTCCAATCCCACTTCAATATCCCAGGCGGCTGCCCTGGCCGCCCTTAACGGCGGCCAGGATACGCATAGGTTGATGCTTGAGGAATATACCAGGCGCAGGAGCTGTATGCTTAAAAGGCTGGCCGGCATTCCGGATATAACCTGTTGCCAACCGGGCGGGTCTTTTTATGTATTCCCCAATGTCAGCGCCTACTTCGGTAAATTTTTTAAGGGAAAGGTGATTAACGACGCTACAGGCCTGGCCACAGCCCTTCTGCGGGAGGCCAATGTGGCCGTTGTGCCGGGCGCGCCATTCGGCAGCGATAATTATATCAGGCTTTCCTATGCGTGTCCGTTGGAGAAAATTAACGAGGGGCTTGACCGTATTGTTGCATTCCTTGGAAAACTATCATAAAATTGCATATGAAAAAAATAATATTAGTCATAACAGGTGGTGTTGTATTGTTAAAAAGCATGACCGGGTACGGTTGGGGAGAGTCCGGCGCACATGGGAAAACTTTTACGATCGAGTTGAAAACAGTAAACCACCGCTACAGTGAGGTAGTGGTTCGTTTGCCGCGCATCCTCTCTCCGTTTGAGGATAGAATAAAGCGAATAATCCAGTCCCGTATTGCCCGGGGGCGGGTTGACGCGTTTCTGAACATGCAGGACACTATGGAAAAGACCCCTTACGTAAAAGTTGACAAAGAACTGGCTGGAGCGTATTATAAGTCAATAAAAGAATTGCAGGAAACCCTTGGCATAGACGGAAATATTAATATTAAAAATCTTGTGGAGTTGCCTGGCGTGCTGGCGTTGGCGGATCCTGCCGAAGATGTCGAGCAGTGGTGGCCGGCAATCCTTGACTCCCTGGAAAGCGCCCTTGCCGGTTTGCTCCAGATGAGGGCTGAAGAAGGAAAACAATTGGCCGCAGACCTGGTGAAGAGGATAGACCGGTTAACCTTGCTGAATTTTAAAATTGGAGAGAGATCCCCTTTAGTCGTTGAAGAATATAGGGAGAAGCTGGGAGCCCGCATATATGAATTTATGAAAGACAGCAGCCTTGCGGTTGAACGCCTTTCAGTTGAAGCAGCTCTTTTTGCCGAACGTTCTAATATCACTGAGGAAACTGTACGGCTGGCCAGCCATTTGAAGCAGGCCCTGTCCTGCCTTAAGGGGGAGGGACCTGTCGGCAGAAAGCTTGACTTTATAGTCCAGGAGATGAACAGGGAAATAAATACAATCGCCTCTAAAGCTAATGATCTGGAGATCAGTCACCTGGCTGTTGAGGTAAAAAGCGAGCTGGAAAAAATCAGGGAGCAAATACAAAATATTGAATGAGTATGTTAGGAAAGGGGCAGTAACATGGAAATAAAGTTAATTAACATCGGTTTTGGCAATATTGTTTCAGCCAACCGTATTATTGCCATAGTTAGTCCGGAATCAGCACCGATTAAAAGAATAATTACCGAGGCCAGGGATAGGGGTATGCTGATTGACGCCACTTACGGGCGGCGCACCAGGGCGGTTATTATTTCCGACAGTGACCATGTAATACTTTCCGCGGTGCAGCCGGAAACCGTTGCCAACCGTCTTGTGTCCAAAGAGACGGCGCCCCAGGCGGAAGAGCCGCTTGAATAAAAGAAGCTCATGAAAGCGAACAAAAAGGGTTTGCTGCTGGTCCTATCGGGGCCCTCAGGGGTGGGCAAAGGGACTGTATGCCGGGCGTTGCTTCAAAAGGAGCCATCTTTACGCCTTTCTGTGTCTGCCACCACAAGATCACCCCGGCCGGAAGAGATAGATGGAGTGGACTATTTCTTTTTGGATCATACGGTTTTTCATAAAATGATTGAAGACGGTGCACTTCTGGAATATGCGCAGGTTTATAATAATTATTATGGTACGCCGCTGCCTTTTGTTGAGGAGTGCCTTAAAGAAGGGCACGATATAATATTGGAAATAGATATCCAGGGTGCGCTGCAGATTAAGGGAAAATATCCCCGGGCAGTGTTGATTTTTATAGCGCCGCCAACCAAATTCGATCTAAAAAAACGTCTTTTTTTACGCGGCTCAGACGAGCGCGGGGTTATTGAAAAACGCCTCCATTGTACGGCAGATGAGATGAAAATGGCCGTACGCTACGATTATATTGTAGTGAACGACCAGGTGAATAGGGCAGCGGAAAAAATCAGATCGATAATTGTCGCCGAAAAATCACGGCCGCATAATTTCAAATCATTACTGGGCAGTTTTAATTAGATACATATGTTTTATCTTTAGTTTGAGCCGGAGGGTGCTTATGAACCAACTGTCACTTGACGAACTGATGGAGAAGGTCGGCAGCAGGTATATTTTGGTGGTGATGGCTGCTAAAAGAGCAAGAGTGCTTACCGAAAAGGGCGCAGGCAAGGAAGACGGCGCCTTGAGTAAGCCGGTAACGACTGCTTTAAAAGAGATTTTGAAAAGTAAAATAAGCTATAAGGGAATCCGTATCGGAATAAAGTAGATGGGGGAAAACCATGCCGGCTGGAAAAAAGATTACTGTCGGTATTACCGGCGGCATAGCCGTGTTTAAGGCCGCACAACTGGTCAGCAACCTTAAAGCCGGCGGATTTGCGGTTAATGTGATTATGACCAGGTCCGCCGGGGAGTTTGTTAAACCCCTTACTTTCCAGGTTTTGTCCGGCGATTCTGTTCGCACGGAACTTTTCGATCCGATGCATGGGGCTGTGCAACATATTGAACTGGCCACCCGCCCCGATCTGATTGTCATTGCCCCCGCCACCGCCAATATACTGGGTAAGGTGGCAAACGGTATTGCGGATGACCTGCTGTCGACTGTAATAATGGCGGCGTCATGTCCGGTCCTTTTCTGCCCGGCCATGAATGTAAATATGTATAATAATGTGGTCGTGCAGCGCAATATCGCCACCCTGCATGAACTGGGCTACAAATTTGTTGAACCCGCAGAGGGCCGCCTTGCTTGCGGTGTAACTGGAAGAGGCAGGCTGGCCGACCCGGAAAACATTATGGAAAGAATCAAAAGCCTTCTTTCGCCTAGGGACATGGAAGGTTTATCTGTGATGGTGACGGCCGGCCCTACGGTGGAACCATTGGATCCGGTACGCTATATTACCAACCGCAGCACTGGTAAAATGGGTTACGCGGTTGCGGGGGCAGCGGTGGCGAGGGGCGCAAGAACATTGCTGGTCAGCGGCCCCACTGCTTTAAAACCACCGGAGGGCGTGGAGCTAATTAATGTGCAAACAGCTGTCCAGATGTATCGGGCAGTGATGGAGCATTATCCATGCGTCAACATTGTGGTAAAAGCTGCTGCCGTTGCAGACTACAGGCCAAAGGACTTCCTAAACCAGAAGATTAAAAAACATGATGGTCTGCTGTCTATTGACCTGGTAAGAAACCCGGACATTCTAGCGGAGTTGGGTAAAAAAAAGACCAGTCAGGTCCTTGTGGGGTTTGCAGCTGAAACCACAGATCTTGAAAAAAATTCGTTGAAAAAGGTGACGGGCAAGAACCTGGACTTCCTGGTGGCAAACGACGTTACCCTGGAAGGGGCTGGATTTGGCTCAGACACCAACATTGTAAAATTCATATATCCGGGAGGCGCTGTGAAAGAAATGCCGCTACTGGACAAAACAGTCCTGGCCCACCGCATCCTGGACGAAACCATGGCCATCCGCCGGAAACGAGAATAGGAATATCAGTCAAAATCCCGTAAACCGGGATTTTGGTTTACAGTGAGGTTATTATGGACGACCCCGGTAAATATGCAGAAATTATTGTAGATGTGTGTTCGCGTAGTATAGACAGGGTGTTTCACTATGCTGTCCCGGAAGAATTAAAAAGCCGGGTTAAGCCGGGGACCAGGGTGCTCGTACCCTTTGGCTCCAGGAAGTTGGCCGGCTACGTGCTGGGCTTTGGTTATCCCGCGGGAGATATAAAGATCAAGGAAATCGCCGGCATCATTGATCAGCAGCCGGTATTAACTGAAGACTTGCTGGAAATTGCCCGCTGGATGGCAGATAGCTACCTGTGCAGCACAGCGCAGGCTTTTGCCAGGATTATTGCCCCCCGCCTGGGTGTGAAAGCTGCCCATGAGGTAAAAATACTTCGGCCTGCCTTCCCGCAAGATCAATCGCCGGATGTTTTTGAGAGGCTGAAACATGCCCCAAAACAGGCGGCTGTGCTCAGGCAGGCCTTGCAAAACCAACACCTGACCAGAAAGGAACTGGCCGCTGCGGCCCAGACCTCTCCCGCTACGGTAGATACGCTCGTAAAAGCCGGGTTATTGCAGGCTGAAATGCACCTTCCGGAAGATTTTCAAAAGGGGGAAAAGGCCCGGTACACCAGCGGCGCTTTCACGCGGCTGAATGCCTATCAGACAGAAGCTGCCCGGGAAATATACAGGGCTCAGGCAGGAGGCAAATTTGCTGTTTTCCTCCTTTTTGGTGTTACCGGCAGCGGCAAGACAGAGGTGTACCTGGACGCCATTGCCTCCGCTCTGGCGGCAGGCCGGCAGGCAGTAACAATGGTCCCGGAAATATCATTGACGCCGCAGATGATCGGACTCTTCCGGGATCGGTTCGGCCCCCTGGTGGCGGTGCTACATAGCGGTCTTGCCGGACGGGAAAGATATGAAGAATGGCGCCGGGTAAAGGAAGGCCGGGCTCCTGTGGTCCTGGGTACACGCTCCGCGGTTTTTGCCCCCTTGCCTGCGCCGGGGCTTTTTATTCTCGATGAAGAACACGAACCTTCCTATAAACAAGAAGATCGCCTCCGTTATCATGCCAGGGAAGTGGCCATTAAAAGGGCTCAACTATCGGGCGCAGTGGTGGTCCTGGGAAGCGCCACTCCTTCATTGGAGTCTTGGCTCAAGGCCGGTCGCGGCGGTCCTTATAGACTTTTGAAACTACCGTACAGGATTGATCAAAAACCCTTGCCGCAGGTTGAAATTGTTGACATGAGAAAGGAATTAAAGGAAGGCAACCGGGGGCTTTTCAGCCGCCGGCTGGTTGCCGCCATATATGACAGGCTTCAAAAGGGCGAGCAGTCCATTCTCTTCTTGAACAGGCGGGGGTACGCAAATTTTATAATCTGCCGGGAATGCGGCCATGTGATCAAATGCAGCCATTGTGATATATCTTTAACGTATCATTTTGACGGAATACTCCGTTGCCATTACTGCAACCACAGCGTCAGGCTGCCTGCCCTTTGCCCCTGCTGCGGCAGTAAGGATATTAGACCTTTTGGCGCCGGTACACAAAAGGTGGAGGACGAGGCGGCCAGGCTTTTTCCAGAAGCGCGCATTTTGCGGATGGACAGTGATTCAACATCCCGCAAGGGCTCACACGAAAGAATAATCAGTACCTTCAGGCAGGGAAATTCGGATATTTTAATCGGCACCCAGATGGTAGCAAAAGGGCTGGACCTGCCAATGGTCACCCTGGTAGGGGTGATCAACGCGGACACCACTCTGTTTATGCCGGACTTCAGGGCATCTGAACGTACCTTTCAACTACTGACCCAGGTTGCCGGGCGGACAGGGCGGGGCAGGCTGCCCGGCGAGGTGCTGGTACAGACCTGCAGTCCGGATCATTATAGTATCGCAGCAGCGGCCAGGCATGATGCGGAAGGGTTTTACAGCGTCGAACTGCCCCTGAGACGTTCACTGGGGTACCCGCCGTTTGGCTATCTGGCCAGAATGCTTTTCACCCATGCGGACCAGAAGGAGATCAGCAAAGGAGCATTATTGGCCAAAGAAGTCCTTGACAAAATACTGGCCGGGCACGACAATCTTATTGAAGCACTGGGCCCGGCGCCGGCGCCGCTGAGCCGGATTAAAGGCCGGTTTCGCTGGCAGATTGTCATAAAAGGCCGCCGCCGCAGTGATTTAAGGGATGTAATCAGGAACTGCCTGGACGATCTGCAAAAACTGAGGCCGTCTTTTAAACCGGCCATAAACATTGATATCAACCCTCAGGGGATGCAATAAAAGGAGGGATTTTTTTGGCGGTTTATAAAATTGTTGAAATCGGAAACGAAGTCTTGCGTGAAAAAGCAAGGCCGATCAAGAGCATAAATGCCAATATTATTAAGCTGCTGAACAACCTGGCGGATACCCTTTACGACGCCAAGGGGGCGGGCCTGGCCGCCCCGCAGATTGGGGTTTCTAAAAGAGCAGTAGTTGTAGACGTCGGTGAAGGGCTCCACGAACTGGTAAACCCGCAAATTGTCAGTGCAACGGGTCGGGAGACGGATGTAGAAGGATGTCTGAGCATTCCCGGTATGATTGGGGACGTCAGCAGGGCCACAACCGTAAAAGTAAGGTATCTGGACAGGCAAGGAAAAGAAAAGGACCTGACTGCTAAAGGTTTGCTGGCCAGGGCCCTGCAACACGAAATTGATCACCTTGAGGGTATTTTATATGTTGACAGGGCCGTTAACATCAGGAAACTAGATCAAAAGGAAGCATAGCTATAATGCGTATTGTATTTATGGGAACACCGGATTTTGCCGTCCCGGCGCTGCAGGCGTTGGTAGAAGCCCAATATGAGGTTATTGCCGTTGTCACGCAGCCGGACCGCCCCGGGGGGCGGGGGAAAAAGATTTTACCGCCGCCTGTTAAAAAAATTGCCGGATCCCTGCACATTCCGATCCTTCAGCCCCTAAAAATAAGGGACCCTGACTTCATCAGTTTGCTAAATGATTTGACGCCCGATCTGATCGTGGTTGTGGCCTTCGGGCGCATCCTGCCAAGGGATATCCTGGCACTGCCGAAGTATGGCTGTATAAATGTGCATGCTTCACTGCTGCCCAAATACCGCGGCGCCGCTCCCATTCACCGGGCGGTGATTAATGGAGAAAAGGTTACCGGGGTTACCACTATGTATATGGATGAAGGTCTGGATACGGGCGATCAGATCCTGGCCGAACCTGTGCCGATATATGAGGAAGATAATGCTGGGGACGTCCATGACCGCCTGGCCCTTCTCGGGGCTGGACTGATGATTAGAACATTAGGACTGATCAAAGAGGGGCGGGCGCCCAGGATACCCCAGACGGGAGAGTCTTCCTATGCGCCCATGCTC
This sequence comes from uncultured Eubacteriales bacterium, assembly GCA_964390855.1. Classification (GTDB taxonomy): domain Bacteria; phylum Bacillota; class Desulfotomaculia; order Desulfotomaculales; family Pelotomaculaceae; genus Syntrophopropionicum. The sequence continues at coordinate 61,819 of CAYMJG010000001.1, forward strand.
ACGGCTGAAGACGAGTGGGTATTGTGGGGCAGACCGGCCCGGGACATCCATAACCAGATCAGGGGAATGGCCCCCTGGCCGGGAGCACGCACGACCATACGGGGTAAGGTGCTAAAGATTTGGCGTGCGGTTGCTTTGGAGGATGGCGGGACAGCTGATTTGCCCGGGCGGGTGGTATCTGCCGGCGATAAAGGAATTATAGTCGGGGCGGGGGTTGGCCGGGTGGCAATTAAGGAACTCCAGCTGCAGGGGGCGAGGCGTCTTTCTGCGGCGGATTTTTTAAGGGGGACACCGCTTCCTGCCGGTACTATGCTTGGCGAATGACAGGAAAAAATACTACAGACAACAACAGCGGCAGGTATTTAGCCGGGGATAATGGCCCGGCAATTTAGTGAATAATATACATATCCTTATGGGGGAGATCCCGGTGAGCGCTAAAAATTTTATTCCTGTACGAAAGAGGCTGTTTGTCGGTCTACTAGCCGCAAGCGTGCTTGGGGCGGGCTCCCTGCTGGCGGGAATCTGGTTTTTGGCGATCAACCCTTCCAGGACGTTATTTGACCAAATACTGCTTGTAGCCCTGACCATCCTGCTGCTGGGCGGAACCGCGTTAGCCGCCCTGGGTATAGGAGGCATTATCCTGACTATTTTATACTCGAAGGATATGGCTGCTTTTCACGGGCCAATACGTGTGGCCGTCAATCTATTTTTCCCTATTGTTCTCGTTATTGGTAAGATCCTCCATATAGATAGTGAAAAAATAAAAAGTTCATTTGTTGAGGTGAACAATGATCTTGTCCGGTCAAAGGCCCTAAAGCTCAGACCGGAGCAAATTTTGCTGCTGGCGCCCCACTGTTTGCAGAACAGCGACTGCCCCCATAAAATTACCGTTAATATTGATAACTGCCGCCGTTGCGGGAAATGTCCGGTCAAGGATCTGCTGGAGTTAAGGGACGCCAGCGGAATCAAAGTGGGCATGGCCACAGGAGGTACCCTGGCCCGTAAATACGTCCAGGAATACCGGCCCCGCGCTATTGTCGCCATTGCCTGTGAGCGCGATCTGACCAGCGGCATCATGGATACAAACCCGATACCCGTGCTGGGGGTCAAAAATGAACGTCCTTTTGGGCCATGTTTCAACACTAGTGTCCGGATAGGGGATGTGGAAGAGGCCCTGCGATTTTTTATCGGTGCGGAAGAATATGAGGCTGCGGTATGCAGCCATAGGGTTTATGCTGTAGAAAAACCGGAGAGAGTGAGCTAATGGCTAAAATATCGGCGAGGGAAATAGCCCTGGAGGTCTTAAGGGCGGTGGAAACTGAAGGTTCCTATGCCGGCCTGGCCCTGAACAGGATAATGGAGAAATACCGGCCCGGCAAGCTTGACCGGGCTTTTGCTACTGAGCTGGCTTACGGCGCACTGCGTTTTCAAAAAACCATAGATTGGATTTTGGGGCAATTTGTTAAAAAACCTTTAGACGCTCAGACAGCTACAGTGCGCAATATATTAAGGCTTGGCGTATATCAGTTATTTTACATGGATCGGGTGCCTGATTCAGCGGCATGCAACGAAGGGGCGGAGATGGCCAGGAAATACGGGCATCCGGGCCAAGTGAGCTTTGTCAATGGCGTCCTGCGCAGTATTTTACGCCACAGGTCCGGAATAACCTTGCCCAGTCTGGATGATGATCCCGTCACCCATATAGCGATCAAATACTCACACCCGGTCTGGCTGGTGGAGCGCTGGCTAAAGGAGTTCGGTATGGAGGATACAATACTTCTTTGCCGGGCCAATAACATGCCGGCGCCGAATGTCATCCGTACCAATACCCTGAAGATCACCAGGGATGGGCTTGTGGACAGGCTGATCGAAGAGGGGTTGGCGGCAAAAGAAACAGCATATGCGCCCGAAGGCATTATAATCGATGGTTTTTCGTCCATAGGCGCCATGGCTGCCTTCCAGGAAGGCCTGTTTCTGGTGCAGGACGAAAGCTCCATGCTTGCTTCACTGGCAGTAGGGCCGGAGCCTGGATCAACAGTGATTGACGCCTGCAGTGCACCGGGGGGAAAGGCCACCCACCTGGCCCAGTTAATGGGAAACCGGGGTGAGATATTCGCTTTTGACGTCCATCCCCACAAACTGGCGTTGATTAAAGATAATAGCGCTCGCCTGGGCATTGATATTATCCAGGAAATTGCCGCTGATGCCGCCGGGTTGGCGGAAAGGTATTATGGCATTGCCGACTATGTCCTGGTGGATGCTCCTTGTTCTGGACTGGGCGTTCTAAGACGTAGGCCGGACGCGCGCTGGCGCAAGGAACCGGGACAAATCACCGGATTGGTAAAGCTGCAGGCGGAGATCCTGGATAGCGCCGCACGCTGTGTTAAGGACCAAGGTATTTTAGTTTACAGCACCTGTACTATTACCCGTGAGGAGAACCTGGGCCAAATAGAAGATTTCCTGACCGGACACCCGGAATTTGTAATGGATGATTTGACTGGCCTGCTTCCCCGGGTGCCGGACGAGGGTAAGGCCATGGCCGGCGGTTACCTGCAGCTTTTGCCCCACCGCCATGATCTGGACGGCTTTTTTATTGCCCGGATGAGAAAAGAAGGTATCAGAAAAGACAGTGGAGAATAACACTAATTTCAGGATAAATATAAAATCGCTGAGTTTTTTGGAGCTCGAAGAATTTATTGCCGGTCTGGGCGTTGAAAAATACCGGGCCAGGCAGGTGGCGGCCTGGATTTTTAAAAGGGGTGCCACCTCTTTCCGGGAAATGACGGACCTTTCCAAGGAACTGCGGGAGCGCCTGGAAACCTCCGCCCGGATCAGCACGCCCGACATTAAATTAAAACTGAGATCAAAACGGGGGGATACGGTAAAGTATCTCTTCAGCCTGTCAGACGGCCAGGCAGTAGAGAGTGTCCTGATGAGGCATGACTATGGCAGTTCCGCTTGTGTTTCCACACAAGTCGGCTGCCGGCACGGCTGCCGTCTTTGCGCCTCGGGTCTGGGCGGCCTGGTGCGTAATTTGGACGCGGGTGAGATATATGATCAGGCACTGGGCATGGCGAGGGACAGCGGGGAAAGATTAAGCCGCCTGGTGATAATGGGATCTGGAGAGCCGCTGGATAATTACCGGGCTACACTAACCTTTATTAAAAACATTGCCGCTCCCTATGGTTTAAACATCGGCTACCGCCATATTACCATATCCACCTGCGGGCTGGTGCCGGGGATCAGGCGCCTGGCTGCGGAAGGGCTGCCCCTGACCCTGGCGGTGTCGCTTCATGCGCCGAATGACACCCTGCGCGACTGGTTGGTTCCGATTAACAAGAAATATCCTTTGTCCGGGCTAATTGCGGCATGCCGTGACTATGCCCGGGAGACAGGGCGACGGGTTACCTTTGAATACGCTCTAATCGCGGGCGTTAATGACTCCGGGGAACACGCCGAAGAGTTGTGCGGACTTTTGTCCGGCATGCTATGCCATGTAAACCTTATACCTGCCAACCCTGTGGACGAAAGAGGCATAAAACCGCCGGCAAAAAAGCAGGTGGAACTGTTTAAAAGCATATTAGAGGAAAATATGCTGAACACAACAGTCCGCCGCGAGTTCGGAGCTGATATAAACGCAGCCTGCGGGCAGCTAAGGCGGCGTGTACTGAATGAGATTTAAAACACATCGACGTTTTAACCCCCGGACACTATTCTACATAACACCAATTTGGAGGTGTGGGACATGGGGCTGTTCTCTGGATTGGAAGGGAGTCTGGAGAAATATATTGAGGGGTTTTTCAAGGACAAAGTCAGCGGACCGGTGCAGCCTGCCGACATTGCTAAAAAACTGGCCAGGGAAATGAGAGACCACAGGCGTGTAAGCATCAGCAGTATCTATGTGCCAAACGAATATACAGTTTTTCTCCACCATACTGACTGGGACGGCATATCTTCTTTTTCTGGGGCACTGGCTGATGAACTGCAGGATTACATCAGCCATAAGGCTGCAGAAAGAAAATATTCCCTGGCGGGCCGGCCTCTAATAAAATTCGTGGCCGACGGCAACATAGCCGCCGGGAGTATAGTGGTTGAGTCCTATTTCAGTGATGTCCCGGCGGAGGAAGAAAAGAGCGATCCAAAATTCGCTCCCCTTGAATATACACAGCATTTTACACCAGTAAAAGATAAGTCATTGTCTGATGTCACGCTGTTGGTTCATGCAAAAATCCGGGTTGAGAGCGGGCCTGATCGTGACAAAATATTTAACTTGAACAAGGCTTCAGTGGTCATCGGTCGTCGTGAGGGCTGTGATATCGTTCTTACTGACGACAGCATTTCACGCAAACATGCCCGCCTTGATCGCCGCCGGGATGTTTATACAATACACGATCTGGGCAGTACCAACGGTATCAAGGTAAACGGGGATAAAATAACAGCCCGGGAACTTAAATCGGGGGATGTATTGACGCTGGGCGTGACAGTTTGCACTTTTAAGGTGGAATAGAATTGTTTGCCGTTTTTTTGCTGGTATTGCGTTATGCCTTTTTGCTTCTTTTAGTGGTTTTTATAATTATGTTGGTTAAATGGATGGCTAGCGATCTGCTGGCGGAACAAAAATCACAACCGGCAGCCCACAAGAGAACGTCGGAAGCAAAAAGAAACGGAGAAGCTGACAGGGGCCGGCTTGTGGTAATCAGCAGTTCCCTGCCGGAACTGAATTATGGTGACACCTTTTTAATCGACAGGGACATGATCCTTGGCCGGGGCGACAGGAGCAATATTGTAATCGGGGATACATATGCATCCAATCAACATGCCCGGATATTTATCAGAAAAGGACAGTACTGGTTGGAAGACATGGGCAGTACAAACGGCACCTTCCTAAATGAGACGCCGGTAATAAAACCCATTGTGCTGGCAGATGGAGACAGGCTCAGGGTGGGCAGTGTTACTTTTCAGTTTGTGAGGTGGGGGCATGAAGTGGGCTTGTATAACTGATACCGGCCTGGTGAGGGTTTTAAACGAGGACAGCTATCACATTTCGCCCGGGGACTGTTTTTTCTCGGTGGCGGATGGTATGGGCGGTCACCGGGCGGGGGAAGTCGCCAGTCAAATGGCTCTGCAACTGTTGAAACAGGCACTGGACAGGCGCCTGAAAGGCGGAGAGAAGGCAGACAGGGCTCTGGTTGACTCAATCAAGGAAGCCAATAGCGCGCTTTGGGAACTAGCAGCAGGAAAGCCGGAATGGAAGGGTATGGGGACTACTGTAACTGCTTGCTTGAAACGTAGCGGTGAAATTCTAATCGGCCAGGTTGGTGACAGCCGTGCTTATCTGCTGCGGGGTAACTGGATTTGCCAGTTGACGGAAGATCACTCACTGGTGCAGGAACTGGTTAAAAACGGCAGCATAACAGAGGAAGAAGCCTTTACCCACCCGCGGAAGAATATTTTGACCAGGGCTCTTGGCGCGGGAAATTTCTTGGATGTTGACCTTTACCGTTACCGGGTGCTTTCGGGTGATCAATTGTTGCTATGCACGGATGGCCTGACAAGATACATGCGCCGGGAGGAACTTCTGGTGTCAATTAACTCGTCCCCGGATCCGGATACTGCGGTTAAAGATCTATTAAAAAAAGCGATCTGCGCCGGCGGCGCTGATAATATTACGATTATCCTTGTTGAATTCTAACTTGAATGGAGATTTTTAATGTTCGGAGTGTATTATGCCGCTCCACATTCCAAGGTGAAAGATACAGCCGGGGGACGCACAGTTGAGAGAAACCTTTTGTTCCTTGCGGCGTTATACCTGCTGGCGGGAATAATGGCGCTTTTTCCCGGAGAACCCGGTACACGCTTTGTTATTACTGTTGCCGCGGGACTGAGCGTGGCGGTGGTTTTCTTTCTGACTCATTTTTATTGGCAGGCCAGCGGCTTCAAGGGTGATTGCTATTTGCTGCCAATCACTGCAGTACTTATTTCAACAGGCCTGGTATTTCTTTTCAGGCTGGACCCGTACTATGGCATCCGGCAATTTATCTGGATTCTTATCGGACTGGGAACACTGGTTTTTACGTCACGTGTGCTGCTGGACATCCGCTTTCTAGGTGACTACAAGTATGTTTACGCACTGCTTGGCCTGGTTGCTTTAATACTGCCCATTTTTTTCGGCAAGGTGCAGGGGGGCGCGAAAAGCTGGCTGGACTTTGGTTTTTTCCAGCTGCAGCCTTCAGAATTTGTTAAAATTCTTTTAGTGCTTTTCCTGGCCGGCTATCTGGCTGAAAACAGGGCTGTGCTGGCAGCGGGTACCAGGAGCCTGGGGGGAATTTCCCTGCCGGGTCCCTCGGCATGGGCGCCTCTGGTTGTCATGTGGGGCATATCTCTTCTGCTTCTGGTCTTCCAGCGCGATTTGGGCGCAGCCTTGATCTATTTTGGGGTTTTTCTGGCAATGGTATATGCGGCCACAGCGCGGATCTTATATGTCCTTTTTGGGCTGGGTCTTTTTGTGGCTGGGGCCCTGGCCAGTTATCTTTTATTCGACCATGTACGCGACAGGGTGTTAATATGGCTGAATCCCTGGCCGTATATAGACAACATCGGCTACCAGATTACCCAGTCCCTTTTTGCCATAGGTTCCGGCGGCGCCTTTGGCGCCGGTCTTGGACAGGGATATCCCGGATTCATACCGCTTGTGCATTCCGACTTTATTTTTCCAGCTATTTGTGAAGAACTGGGTCTGGCGGGCGGCGCCTGTGTGATTGTCTTGTTTATGATGCTTATTTTCAGGGGAATAAAAATAGCCCTGCGGGCCAGGGATGAATTTTCGGCCCTGGCAGCGATTGGGCTGACGTCCCTTTTGGGCCTGCAGGCTTTTGTCATTATTGCCGGGGTAACCAGGCTGCTGCCATTAACAGGAGTGACTTTGCCATATGTCAGCTATGGGGGTAGTTCTCTGGTGGCTAACCTAATCCTGCTGGGATTATTGTTGAATATTTCCCACGAGGCCGGCGGCAGCTTATGAAGCAAAATATAAAAAGACTTGGTATAATGATTATCGGCCTGCTGGCTGTCCTGGTTTTTTACCTGTCGTACCTCAATGTCGTCAGGGGAACGGATTTTGCGGCGAATTCCCATAACCGGCGTTTGCAGGCATATGAAAATCAGATCCGCCGGGGCGCAATATATGATAGCAAGGGAATTGCCCTGGCTGTGACCGACTCCAGCGGTGAAAAATACAAGCGTGTTTATCCCAAGGGTCCTGAAACCGCTCATCTTTTGGGTTATATCTCAGAAAAATACGGCCGGGCCGGACTTGAATCGGCTTGTGACCGCTATCTTTTGGGGCTTGAAGGCGCTGACCGGGCAAGAAATTATATTAACAAATTGCTGGGCCGGGAACAGTTGGGCGGCGACGTAACCCTTACCATTGATTCCTACCTGCAGGGTTTGGCCCTGGATCTGCTGGCCGGTCGCCGGGGGGCCGTCGTGCTTATTGACTCGCAAACCGGTGCGGTGCGGGCATTGGTTTCCAATCCGGGTTACGACCCGAACAAACTGGAGGAATTCTGGCCTCAGCTAAGCCAGGATGAGGATGCGCCGCTGCTCAACAGGGCTCTCCAGGGCGCCTACCCGCCGGGATCAACATTTAAAATAATAACCGCGGCAGGCGCGCTGGCCGCCAAACCCGACGCCGCTGAGCAGACGTTTAACTGTCAGGGCTATCTTGAGGTTGACGGCTACAGGCTTGAAGATACTGCGGCGCACGGCAGGCTGGATATTAAAAAAGCCATTGCCGTATCCTGTAACACCGCCTTTGCCCAACTGGGACTTGATCAGGGCGCGCAAAATTTTATTAAGACAGTCAAGGCTTTCGGTATTGATCAAGACCCCGGTATTGGCCTGCCTGTACGGCCGGGGACGATGGCTGAGCCGGAGGGGCTTATACCAACTGAGCTGGCAGGAAGCGCTATCGGGCAGGGGGAGTTGCAGGTCAGCCCCCTGCATATGGCCTTGGCGGCGGCGGCCATCGCCAATAATGGCGACCTGATCAAACCGCGTCTGATCGAAACGGTAACTGACTCCACAGGACGGGTTGTAGTGCGGGAGGAGCCTCGCCACTGGTTAAACGCAACATCATCGCGTATATGCGGGATTATTACTGACGGCATGGTGGAAGCAGTCAGGTCCGGTACTGCTGCAGGCGCCGCAGTGGCCGGCATTCAGGTGGCCGGTAAAACTGGTTCCGCGCAAAATGCCCATGGCCGGACTCACGCCTGGTTTATCGGTTTTGCACCGGCCGGCGAGCCCAGACTAGCCATTGCCGTAATTGTGGAAAACGCCGGGTCCGGCGGCGCTGTAGCTGCCCCCGCGGCAGGACAACTCCTTTCCGCTGCCCTAAACAGGGGATACTAGTATGTAAATAGGAAACGATAATATGTTTATGAAAGCAAAGGCTGCTAGATACTTTTGACAACGATTGAGGTGAACATATTGGTTGGAAAATTTGTGGGAAGCCGTTATGAGTTAATCAAACAACTTGGTGGCGGCGGCATGGCTATTGTTTACATGGGACGGGATACCCTGCTGAACCGTCTGGTAACCATTAAGGTGCTGCGTCCGGAATTCACCTGCGACGGGGATTTTGTAGAGAGATTCCGCAGGGAGGCGCAAGCCGTCGCAAAGCTTTCTCATCCAAACATAGTCAGTATCTATGATGTCGGCCTGGAGGATAATATACACTATCTGGTGATGGAATACGTTGAGGGGGATAACCTAAAGAACCTGATTAAAGAGCAGGGCCCGATGTCCATCGGCAGGGCGGCGGAGATAGCCGTTCAAGTCAGTGAAGCCCTGCAGCATGCTCATGAAAACAGTATTGTACACAGGGACATTAAACCGCAGAACATTTTGATTACAAGGGGAGCGCGGGCAAAGTTGACCGACTTCGGCATTGCCAGAGAGGCTACAACCGCTACTCTGACCCAGTCGGACACCATTGTCGGCTCAGTTCATTATATTTCCCCGGAACAAGCCAGAGGCGGCACGGCAGACGCCAGGTCCGATATATACTCACTGGGTGTCGTTTTATACGAGATGGTCACCGGGGCCCTGCCGTATACCGGGGAAACCCCTATAGGGGTTGTTTTGAAACATATTAATGATCTTCCGGTCCCCCCTTCCAGCTTGAACCCTTCTGTATCTCCGGGATTTGAAAAGATAATCGTCCGGGCGATGGCCAGAAACCCGGCCGATCGTTACCAGTCGGCAAAGGATTTGGCGGAGGATTTGGTTAAACTCACCTTTGGCCAGGCGGCTGAAGCCAGTCTGGAAGAGGATGAATTTGCCACCAGGGTTATTCCTGCCGTGCCTGCCGTTCGGAAAACCCGGTACGGCCGGCCGCCCGTATTCTGGTTGGGGTTGCTGCTGCTGGCGGTTATTGCCGGTGTCGGCGCCTTCTGGTATTATGTCAATGTGCCTGAAATAAGCATGCCGGACGTCAGGTACCAGACGGAGGCAGCCGCCATGGAAACCCTGCAGGGGAAGGGTATAAAAAACATTCAGGTGACCCGCAATCCGCATCCCTCTGTTGCCCAGGGTCTGGTTATTTCCCAGGATCCGAAACCGGAGGCGATGATTAAAATTTCACGCGCCGTGACACTCTCTGTGAGTTTGGGGCAGGAACTGCGTGAGGTGCCGGAGGTTATCGGCCAGACCCTCTATAACGCCAGGATGAGCATCAATGTAAACGAATTAAATGTAACAGAACCAGTACAGGAAGTATACAGCGCCGAATATGCTGTGGGCACAGTTGTGGATCAGGCGCCCCGGGGCGGGGCAAAAGCGTCCAAGGGCGCCGGTGTGCTGCTGTCTGTCAGTAAGGGGCCGCAGCCGGTAAACCGTCAGGTCCCGAACCTGGTTGGTCTTACGGTGGAAGACGCCGGGGGAGCGCTGGATCAAGTGAAGCTGCACCTTGATTCTAATAACGGCCAGGCTTCCAGCGCCGATTACTTTGCGGGACAAATTATCAGCCAGGATCCCGTGGCAGGGACAGAGGTCCAGGAAGGCAGCGCCGTGCAGGTAGTTCTCAGCAGCGGGCCAGGCCCGCGGGAGCGCTTATCCAGGGTTGAGGCCAGGATACCGGATGATGATAAAAAGCACGAACTTAAAATTTTGGTGGAAGACGCCAAGGGGAACAGTGTTTTTCATGAAGAAACCTATACTTCCGGGGAAAAGGTAGTTAAAGAAGTACCCTATTACGGAAAGGCTGTTGTCAAGGTATATATAGACGAAAAACTGGCTGGTGAACAGAGGTTTGAATAACCATAGCAAATTTGTTGAAGGTATTGTGGTTAGGGCTTATGGAGGATTTTTCTATATCCATGACGGGCGGAACATATGGGAATGCTCGTTGCGCGGTCGTTTACGCTACAAGAAACAGCAAGTGCTGGTGGGGGACCGGGTACTGCTGGCCCCGGCCCCGAATCTGAGCGGGGTAGTGGAAGATGTGCTGCCCAGAAGGTCCCTTTTGACCAGGCCGGTCGTGGCCAATGTAGATCAGGCTGTAATTGTTTTTTCCCTGCGGGATCCCGAACCAAACCCGGGCTTGCTGGAGCGTTTTTTAATTACAGCGGCATTGAACGGAATTACACCTATAATCTGCTTTAACAAGGTTGATCTGACAAAAGAGCGCCAGATAGAACTCATTACCAACTACCGGGAGAACTATCATGTTGTGATCACCAGTGCCAAAACGGGAGAAGGCCTGTGCCTGCTGCGGGAAACTCTAAACGGCAAGATATCGGTGTTTGCCGGTCCCTCCGGTGTGGGCAAGTCAACAATATTAAATTCCTTAATACCCGGCCTGCGACAAAGAACGGGTGAGGTCAGCGCCAAATTGAAAAGCGGCAAACATACCACGCGCCATATCGAGCTGATTCCCTTGGAGGGCGGTGGTTTTGTGGCCGACACCCCCGGTTTTTCAAATCTGGACCTGCCAGATATTAAACCGGAGGAATTGGCCGGCTTATTTCCAGGCATCGCCAACTTCCGGGCAAATTGTTTTTTTACCGGCTGCCTGCATTATAAAGAACCCGGTTGCTCGATTAAGGAAGCAGTTCAAGAGGGTGAGATTAGTGAGATGCGTTACAGGCAATATCTGGAATCACTGGTGCAGCTTATAGACAGGAGGAAGCGTTAATGCCCCTTATTAAAATAGCCCCTTCGATTTTGTCAGCCAACTTCGCCGCCCTGCGGGATGATGTGGAGGCGGTGGAAAAAGCCGGAGCGGAATACCTGCATATAGATGTCATGGACGGCCACTTTGTGCCCAACATTACTATTGGCCCTCTTGTGGTGAAATCCCTGCGGGCCGGGTCCGCCATGATTTTTGACGTCCACCTGATGATTGAAAATCCGGGCCAATACATAGATGAATTTATTGCAGCGGGGGCAGATCTTGTTACAGTGCATGTGGAATCAGCCCTGCACCTGCACCGGACCGTCACGATGATCAAGGGGAGGGGATGCCGGGTAGGGGTTGCCCTTAACCCGGCCACGGCGCCGGACACCATCGAATACGTTCTGCCGCTTTTGGATCTGGTGCTGCTGATGACTGTCAACCCGGGCTTCGGTGGGCAGAGTTTTATTCCAGAGATGCTTCCCAAGATAGAAGTTGTGCGGGACAAAATAAACCGTCTGGGGTTGAAAACGGAAATACAGGTAGACGGCGGCATCAATGTGGACAATGCCGCTTCTGTTGTCAGAGCCGGTGCGAACATTCTGGTTGCCGGTTCGGCGATTTTCGGTGAAAGCGACATAGGGGCGGCTGTACGCAGGCTAAAGAAAGCGGCGGTTGGCTCCTAAAAACCTAAAATTTTAAAAACCCTTTATTAATTATTACCAGCCGGGTGCTGGTAATTTTTTATTGTAGGAATACCCGTTAGAGAGGTGTGTCCCCGTTTCGCTAAAGAGGCGAACCTGAGCCGCGTTGTAAACTTGCAGGTCGCCGAGGGGCGAATTTGTTCTTGCCGTATATATCTTAATATTGTAATATATAAATAATACAATTATAAACAATCAGAAGAAAGGGGAACTGGGAGAAAGGGGAATCAAATGTCAAATGAAGGATCTTGCGGTATATAAGGAAAAAGCTAATTTGCTTAAGGCCTTGGCCCACCCTACCAGGCTTTGCATTGTACATGGTTTGATCGAAAACGATTGTAATGTCAATGGGATTATTGAATGCCTGCAGATGCCCCAGTCCACGGTTTCACAGCAGCTAGCGGTTTTGAGAAACAAGGGAATCATTGAAGGAAGGCGCAGCGGGACAGAAATTTCCTACTCTGTAATTGATGGTCAGGTCAGGCAGCTGGTAAAGACGTTGATGAATAATGAATAGGAGAATGAGAATGAGTACTGAGAAATTATTAATTATCGGCGGGGTAGCCGCCGGGACCAAGGTCGCGGCCAAAGCGGCGCGTGAAAACCCCGGCCTGGATATCGTGGTTTTGACCAGGGATCGGCATGTGTCCTATGCCGGGTGCGGTCTGCCTTATTATATCGGTGATGTAATCAAGGAAGAGAGAGAACTCCTTGTCCGGCGCCCAAAGGATTTTAGGGCTGACTTCGGCATTGAGGTAATCACTGATATTGAGGCCACAAAAATACTGCCGGCAGTAAAAACTGTGCTGGCGAGGGATTTAAATACGGGTGATACCAGGCAATTTGCCTATGACAAGCTGGTGCTGGCCACAGGCGCCTCACCGTTCATTCCGCCGGTGGAAGGCGCGACACTTGGCAACATCATGAACGTGCGCACTGTCCGGGAGGCCACTGCCGTCAAAAACCTGTTAGACGAGCGCAACGTGGCTGACGCTGTGGTTGTCGGCGGTGGTATGAACGGCCTGGAGGTGGCGGAAAATCTTGCCCGGAGGGGAATCAAAACCACTGTGGTCGAACTGGCGCCCCACATTCTGCCTCCTTATGATGCTGATATCGCTTTACATGTACAGAAACACCTCGCTGAAAATGGGGTTACAGTCCTTGCCGGTACGGCAGTCAAATCCTTTGTAGACAATGGAAAGGGCGATGTGGGCGCTGTTTCCACCGGTTCAGATCTCTTGCAGGCCGATCTGGTGATCCTGTCAGTAGGTGTGCGCCCCAACGTGGAACTGGCCGTGGATTGCGGCATCCTGTTGGGACCGACAGGGGCTATCGCTGTAAATGACAAAACTGAAACGAACATGGATGGCATTTATGCTGTGGGGGACTGTGCGGAAAATGTCAACCTGATCACCGGCCGGACGGTCTGGTACCCAATGGGTTCAACGGCCAATAAAACTGGCCGGGTCGCCGGCATAAATCTTACTGGTAATGAGACAGAGGATACAATGGGGGGTGTCCTTGGCACCTCTGTTTTAAAACTATTCGATCTCAACATAGCAAAGACCGGCTTGTCTGAAAGAGACGCCGGATCACTTGGGTACAGCGTGGAGACTGTAATTGTACCGGCGCCTGATCGGGCCCATTATTATCCCGGAAGCCGGGAGATTGTGACCAAGCTGATAGTGGATCGGGATAGCCGCAGGATCCTGGGCGGTCAGATTTTTGGCGCGGGTGTTGTCGACAAACCGATCGATATACTGGTAACGGCAATCAGTTTCGGTGCTACCGTCGAACAGTTGGCAAAGCTTGATCTTGCCTATGCTCCTCCTTTCTCCACTGCTTTGGGCACAACAATAGTGGCCGCCAATGTGCTGATCAACAAACTGGCGGGTAAATTCACCGGGGTTGGGGCTCTTGAACTTAAGGAAAAAGTGGAAGCGGGCGCCATGCTCGTTGATGTAAGAATTGATAAGGAATATTTCGTAAGGTGCATACCTGGTTCAATAAACATTCCACTCAGGCATCTGGTTGAAAGGGCCGGCGAACTAGACAGGGAAAAGGAAATCATCCTTGTATGCAAGGTAGGCCTGCGCGCATATCTCGCTTCTTTAAAACTAAAAGGTCTGGGCTTTGAAAAAGTCAGTATCTTGGAAGGTGGTCTTGCCGCCTACCCGTTTGAAACGGAATAAGTGGGGGTGAAGGTTATGGCTGAAAAACTAATTAACGCCAGGGGCATGCAATGTCCCGGACCCATTGTGCAGCTGTTCAAGGAAGCTCAAAGCTGCGCTCCGGGTGATATCTTGTGCATAGAGGTCACCGATCACGGTTTTAAAAAGGATATCGCCGCCTGGTGTAAAAAAACAAAGAATGAACTGCTGTCACTGGAAGAAGGGAACGGCGTAATCAGGGCCAGGATTAAAAAATACTAATATATGATGGATCATTTTTTTAGCTGGGAGGGATGTTATTGGACGCGAACAAGAAGACAATCATAGTATTCAGCGGGGATCTGGACAAAGCCATGGCCTCTTTTATTATAGCTAACGGCGCTGCCGCGATGGGCAACGAGGTAACCATGTTTTTTACCTTTTGGGGCCTTAATGTTTTGAGAAAACCGGACAAAATTAGAATCAAAAAAGGCTTTCTTGAGGCCCTTTTCGGCTGGATGATGCCCCGGGGGGCGGGCCGGTTGGGCCTTTCCAAAATGAACTTCGGCGGCATGGGCGCTTCCATGATGAAGACCATTATGAAAAAAAAGAATGTCAGCACTGTCCAGGAATTGATTGAAACTGCACAGTCGCTGGGAGTAAAATTGATTGCCTGCTCCATGTCCATGGATGTGATGGGCATCAGGGGGGAGGAACTGATTGAGGGGGTTGAGTTTGCCGGTGTAGCCACCTACCTGGGTGAGGCGGACGAGGCCAATGTCAACCTGTTTATCTAAAAAACCCGCCCTATACGTAAGTGCGGCTGGAAGGCGTTTGCATATATTTGCAAACGCCTTCCGCATTATATTTTTTATTTTATATCGAGCTTGTTCAATTCCGTTAAATCGCTCATTTTGTTGGCCTTGAACATGTTTTGGGACAGGGTATAAAGGGTATCCTTAATATAAAGGATGCGCTGGATATTTTTTTCACTGTCGTACCAGTAATTGCCTGCCTTCAGGTAGTCTTCACCGGAAAGGTGGGTAATTTTTCCTTTCAGCCCAAAGCCATTTGCCAGGTCAAGGTTGTATACATAAGCGCCCTGAAAGGAGAAAGAGCCGTACTCCGGCCAGGGTCCGCCGTAACCATCGGCGTTATCCCGCACCTCCATGACCTGGACCGGGAAGGCCAGCAAGTTGTTATCTTTGGAAAACAGCAGCGCCTTGTGGTTGTGCAGCAGTTCCGAGTCAGTGCCCCGATCGCCGATTATTTCCCGGAACATTTCCACCGGGTGGCTGACATCGCTGACATCAAACAGCGCCATTTTCATGCCCAGGTAAAACGCCATGCCGTCGCCGCCCCATCCCTTGGGTCCTGTTTCAACGGTGTCCTTGCCAAAACCGATAATATGGTTTTCGTCATACGGGTGCAGGTAATCGCTGTAGCCCGGTATCTTCAGGGCGCCCAGTGTGGCCGGGTTTTCAGGGTCATGCAGGTCAAGCACGAAAAAGGGATCCACATTCTTAAATGTCACCAGATAAGCGCGGTTTCCAGCGAAACGTACAGAATATATCATTTCACCCGGGGCAATGCCTTCGATTTTGCCGGTAATATTTAAGCCGCTATCCAGCACGTAAATATTGTTTTTGGAGGTGCCTTCGTCCGGACGCCAGCTTTCTCCCTGGGTCGTGGCAATCCGGAAATACCCGTTATGTTCGTCCATCGAAAATTGGTTCAGGATTGTGCCGGGTACCTCTCCGCAAGCTTTATAGATTAGTTGCCCGCCGTCCATGCCGAATTTATAAATTTTTGTTTTGCTGGTATCGTAGGGAGTCCGGAGCAATGCCCCCGTTAACGGGAATACCGGGCCGCCCCCGTAATAGTTGCCGGTTACGGCCAGATACAGATTTTCTGTGGAAGCATAAATATTCCGGCCTGCCCCCAGGTAACTGGAAACAGAAGCTTTTTCATCCGGCCTGTCCAGATTCACACCGGCGACAATCAGGTAACCCGGGTCCACGGGTCCAGGGAAACACTTGATCTCGGGATATTCTATTTCAATAAGATTTTCATCTGCCGCCGTGTCCCGGTATATGGGTTTGGGTTCGCTGATTTCTTCACCCGGGTAATAGTAAATGCTTTTGTTGGCGACAAGATATAAAAAATTACCTATTTTGCGGGAGGAAACATAGCTGCCGCTTAATTCCAGTTCACGTGTCTGCCTGATGTTTGACTTGTCTTCAATATTGTAGATAATTGTTTTTACCCTGTCTGTACTATAGTACGGCGGCATAATTTTAGACGCCATGTCCGGATCCGCTTTGTAAACGGGGGGATGATACCCGACGCTGCGGCCTATTACTACCAGTTGCCTGCCCTCAACATATATTTCCTGCGGGGAAAAAGATTTATCGGTATAATTAAGAATGCCTACGACTGCCATTTCCTCAGGCGGGTAAGCTCTGGCGACAACGATCCTGTCCCTGTTGACCTGGTAAATGTAATTGCCGTCAGTTTTCACTATGTCCGCTTCATCAACACCCTCAACCTGTATGTTGGTCCGGGAGTAATCAGCGTTGTTGCCGCCGTCGGCCATAGCCTGGGGCGCTTTCACCGCTATTGAGTTTTCCTTGGTTGCCCGCAAGGGTAAATAAGCGCCGGAGGATATGCCTGTTCCTTTATTATACCTGGACTGCCCATTATTAAGCAGTTCTTTCAGGTTTTCATATGAACCGACGGACGGTAGCGCGACCGGTTCAGGCAGTTTTCCCCGCGGCCCGATCAGGACGGATTTGGTAGCCTGATCCCAGCCTACTGTATAGCCGAAGGCTTCCGCTATATACCTGGCCGGCAGATAAGCGCGGTCACCCCGCAACACCGGCGCCTCGTCCATATTAACCGGTTGACTGTTAACATACACTTTGCTGCCGCCGATAGCGGCGGTCACTGTTACATCGCCCCGGGCAAGTGTTACCGACTGCGCAGAGGCGCTCCAGATAATGTTTTCTTCAGATACACCCAGGGATAAGGCAAGATAGCGCATCGGCACATAAGCGCGGCCGTTTTCTATAAAGGTTTCGGCATCCATCGTCTTGGCTATGCTGTCTGCGGTGTAGACGCTTTGACCTGCTGTAAATATCGCGGTGTGACCAGGTTCGGCGCCTGCCCGGTTGTGACTGAAGAGAAAGCCGGCCAGGGTAAATAAAACAATACAAGCGACTATTATTTTTCTCATCCGCAAGACCCCTTTTCTTTATTTTACCTGTTAGACGACCAGCATATGGGGGTTGGTTCATTTTGCCAATATATAAATCCTTTTTCGCCTTTAAGACCCTATTATTTTTTTGACAAACATTTATAATATAATGCAAGTGTCTAAAACTTAAGAAAGGTTTTGAAAATGGAAAACAATGAGGTACCTACCTGTCACATCGCGCGTTTCATTACAATTGCCATGGACCTGGCGGAAAGGATAGTCAGCGGGGAATATTATAAGGGGCAAAAAATATCCGGCCGCTCTACCCTGGCTGCTCTCTACAATGTATCCCCGGAAACGATTAGGCGGGCTTTAACGCTTTTACAGGAGTCCGGCGTGGTAAAGGTGCTGCCGGGAACCGGCGTAATCGTCAATTCAGTAAGTTCCGCCCAGGAATATCTGGCGGAGACCGGCCAGTTCAAGGTCATTAAAGAAATGCAGGTGCGCCTGGCCAGGCTGGTACAGGAGAGAAATAAAATCAATGCGGATATCGAGCGCCTTACTTCAGAATTGTTGGATTATGTGTTGAGCATACTTTCGGCCAAGCATAAAATATAAATACATATTTGGCCGTTTCAAGTTGCCGCGCCGCTCACACGCAAAACTATTGACATTCGCCATGGCGGGTCATATAATGTTTTTATCGAAACGACAAATAAATATCGGAACCTTCAGGGACGGGTGCAATTCCCTACCGGCGGTAAGGTCTCAGGATGTTTTCCCAGCCTGAGGCCGAGCCCGCGAGCCCATAAGGGCAGATCCGGTTTAATTCCGGGGCCGACAGTAAAGTCTGGATGGAAGAAGGTAGGCGCTAGTCTTTCAAAGACTTTTTTACGCTGTTTGGTTTTTCCTAATGCTATTGACCCTGGGGTTTCTTGCCCGGGGTTTTAATATTTTAAGATAGAACTGGAAGGCTGTTCATGGATAGAAGGTATATGGGGCTGGCCCTGGAATTGGCTGCCAGGGCCAGAGGCCGTACCAGTCCCAACCCGATGGTTGGAGCTGTGGTGGTTAAAGAAGGGAAGATAATCGGACAGGGTTTGCACCTGAGGGCCGGGACTGCCCATGCTGAAATACACGCCTTAAACGAGGCGGGCAACCTGGCCGCGGGAGCAACACTGTATGTGACGCTGGAGCCGTGTTGCCACTGCGGGCGAACCGGTCCGTGTACGGCGGCAATCATCAAAGCCGGTATATCCAGGGTGGTAACCGCCATGGAGGATCCTAACCCGCTTGTTGCCGGAAAAGGGATTCGCCTGCTTAGAGCAGCCGGCATAGAGGTAACCGCCGGTGTACTAGAAGAAGAAGCACGTACACTGAACGAGGTCTTTATCAAATACATTACCACCCGCCGGCCTTTTGTGGTGGCCAAGGCGGCTGTGAGCCTTGACGGGAAAATCGCCGCCCGCAGCGGCAAATCAAAATGGATCACAGGCGCCGGGGCGCGCGCATACGGCAGGCAGCTCAGGGATTGGTATGACGCGATCATGGTCGGCATCGGCACAGTACTGGCCGACGATCCCGCCCTGACAACCCGTCTGCCGGGTGGGGGCGGGCGCGATCCGGCCCGCATTATCCTGGATAGCCGGGCCGGCATCCCGTTGAACGCCAGGGTATTGACCCAGGAGTCGGAGGCCCCCACGATAATAGCGGTTACTGCCGGGGCGCCCCCGGAAAAGCTGGAAACGCTGCGTAAAAACGGTGTTGAAGTGTTAATTGTTAACGAAGGACCCAGAGTGGATCTGATTGAATTGATGAAACTTTTGCCGGAAAGGGGAATCACCTCCGTTTTAATCGAAGGAGGGGCGACGGTGCATGGTTCAGCTTTTGCCGCTCAGATAGTTGATCGAGTGGCCTGGTTTATTGCGCCGAAAATAATCGGCGGGCGGGACGCGCCCGGCCCTGTGGGCGGCATGGGGGTGGACAGTCCGGCTGATGCCGCGGTGTTGGAGCGGGTTAAGGTAAGCCGCCTTGGCGCCGACCTCCTGGTGGAAGGACATTTAAACTATTCTAGTAAACCGGATTAATTTTACAAGGTTTTATTAATATAAGGGGGATAACTTTTGTTTACTGGTATTGTTGAGGAATTGGGGGTTATAAAAGCTGTGCGGCGCGGCGCCGACTCAGCGCAGCTCCTTATTGAAGCATTCGTAGTTATCGAAGGCAGCCGGGTGGGTGACAGCATCATGGTCAACGGCGTCTGCCTTACCGCGGTACATTTCGGCGCAGCTGGTTTTACTGCGGACGTGATGGCGGAAACCCTGGATAAAAGCAATCTAGGTAAATTAAAAACAGGAGACAGGGTGAACCTGGAACGCGCCCTGCGCTTGGGCGACAGGTTGGGCGGGCATATTGTCAGCGGCCATATCGACGGGGTAGGTACAATTGCCCGGCGTGAGAAACATGATATAGCCACCCTGATCAGCATCAGGGCGCCTGAAGCGGTGATGCGCTACATTATCAAAAAAGGTTCGGTGGCCATAGACGGGACTAGCCTGACCATTGTTGACTTTGCGGCAGACGTCTTCCAGGTGTCACTAATACCCCATACGGCGCATGAAACCACGCTGGGATTTAAAAAAGCCGGGGACAGCGTTAATCTGGAAGGTGATATTATCGGCAAATACGTCGAAAGAATGATGGGTTTTCCGGAAACCAAGGTGGACCCGGGGCTTAGCATGAATTTTTTAGCGGAACATGGTTTTCTTTAAAACAAATTAGGAGGCAGAATGATGAAATTCAACACAATTGAAGAAGCCATTGAGGATATCAAAAAAGGCAGGATTATTGTCGCCGTCGACGACGAGGACCGTGAAAATGAGGGGGATCTGATCATGGCCGCCGAAATGGTCACCCCGGAAGCTGTGAACTTTATGGCGACCCAGGGGAGGGGGCTGATTTGCCTGCCCGTGATGGGGGAACGTCTCGACGAACTGGAACTGCCGGCCATGGTTAGCAACAATACGGATCCTCATGCCACCGCCTTTACAGTTTCTATCGACGCCAAGGACTGTACTACAGGTATTTCCGCGTATGAACGGGCTATGACTGTCAAAGCCGTTCTTGATCCTGACACAAAACCGGAGGATTTGCGCCGCCCCGGCCATATTTTCCCGCTGCGCGCCAAAGAGGGAGGTGTCCTGAGGCGCACAGGCCACACCGAGGCGACGGTCGATCTGGTCAGACTGGCGGGTCTCTATCCGGCGGGTATTTGTTGTGAAATTATGAAAGAAGACGGGACCATGGCCAGGGTGCCTGAACTGATGGAGTTCGTGAAAACCCATAATTTAAAAATCATCACCATCGCCGACCTGATCCAGTACAGGCGCACTACTGAAAAATTGGTGCGGCGGGTCGATGATGCCAAGTTGCCTACCATACATGGCGAGTTCACGGCTGTGGCCTATGAAAGTATCCTGGACGGCAAAGGCCATATCGCCCTGGTTATGGGTGACCTGGAAAAAGCCAAAGCTCCGCTGGTGCGGGTGCATTCAGAGTGCCTGACCGGTGATGTTTTCGGCTCAATACGCTGCGATTGCGGTGATCAGCTTTTCCACGCCATGGAAATGATCGCCGGGGAGGGCGCCGGGGTACTTCTGTATATGCGGCAGGAAGGAAGAGGCATCGGGCTTTTAAATAAAATCAGGGCTTATCACCTCCAGGACCACGGCAAAGACACAGTGGAGGCCAACTTGGCCCTGGGTTTCCCCGCGGATCTGCGGGACTATGGTCTGGGAGCGCAGATCCTGTCCGACCTGGGGCTTAAAAAGATCAGGCTGATCACCAATAACCCCCGCAAAATCGCCGGCCTGGAAGGCCACGGCCTGGAGGTTGTAGAAAGGGTACCCATCGTGATCAGACCGGGCGCCTGCAACCGGTTTTATCTCTCCACCAAGCAGAAAAAACTTGGCCATCTGTTGAACATCGCCTCCGATCGCTAAACCGTATACAAGAATTAAAATAAAAAAACTGTTTTTCTGACAATGAAAGGGAGATGGATATATGCCGAAGATATACGAAGGACATCTTTTGGGCCAGGGACTCAGGTTTGGAATTGTGGCCGGGCGGTTTAATGAATTTATCACCAACAAACTGCTTAGCGGCGCGCTGGATGCCCTTAACCGGCATGGTGTGCTGGAGCATGATATTGAGGTGGCCTGGGTGCCGGGGGCTTTTGAAATACCGCTCACTGCCGGCAAATTGGCGGCCAGGGATAAATATGACGCGGTAATCTGCCTGGGCGCGGTTATCCGCGGCGCCACACCTCATTTCGATTACGTGGCGGGAGAGGTAACCAAGGGGGTGGCCAAGGTCGGTTTGGAAAGCGGCACCCCCACTATATTCGGGGTGATCACCGCCGACACAATTGAACAGGCCATTGAGCGGGCCGGGACAAAAGCAGGCAATAAAGGATGGGACGCCGCAGTCACCGCCATTGAAATGGCTAACCTGTTGCGGGAACTGGATGGGGAAAAACAATAACAATCGCATTTTAAATGGCTAAAAAATAAAAACGGCTTAAACGCCGTTTTTTTAAAGACTTTTGTTTATATTGCGCGCTGGACCTTACCGCTCCTGATACACCTGGCGCATACCAGCACTTTTTTCGGGGAGCCGTTTATGATAGCCCTTACCCTCTGCAGGTTTGGCGCCCATTTCCTTTTGCTGCGGATGTGCGAGTGGCTGAGTTTGATGCCGACTACTGTGCCCTTGCCGCAAATAATGCAATTTCTAGCCATGTATACACCTCCTTTAAACCACCTATCCATTTTACCAAAAAACAATTTTTGCCGCAAGGGCTGAAAGTTGCCTGCAACTGTAAACATGGAATAAACATTTTTTATTTGGGGATAACATGAACAATAATTTTTTGATTAAACCGGTCCAAAACATAAAAACAGTGGGACCGCGCCGGGCAGCGTCCCTGCAGAGGTTGGGCATATTTACCGTTAGGGATCTTTTGTATCATTTTCCCAGACGCTATGTAGACCGCACCTGCTTGATTCCTGCCGGGGCCTGCCCCCAGGGTGATACTGCCACCGTACACGGCACGGTCCTGGCTGCGCAGGACATAAAACCACGGCGAGGTCTGGTTGTTACCAAACTGACCGTGCACGATGGAATCGGAATTTTTTATGCTGTTTGGTTTAACCAGCCTTTTATTAAAAAAAGCCTGACGCCGGGAAAAAAAATTTATGTTACCGGCAAAGTGGACAAGAGCTATGGCGCCACCCAGTTGGCAGTAGAAGACTATGAACTGGATGAAGGCGCAGGCAGCCTCAGCGCGGGACGTCTCGTTCCTATTTACCCTCTTACCGAACGGTTAAACCAGAGGCAGTTGCGGGTGATCATTAAAACAGCCCTGACAGCGTTAAACAACCGGATAAATGAAATTTTACCGGAGGAAATAATTAAAAGATATAATTTACCCGGGCTGGAAGAGGCACTGCTTCAAATCCACTTTCCCGAACAGGAAAATGACGCGGCTGCGGCAAGAAAAAGGTTTATCTTTGAAGAGCTGTTTTTGTTTCAGCTGGCCCTGGCGGCTAGAAAAAGAAATATTACCTGCAGTGAAAAGAAATACCGGTATATGCCCGAGGGCCGTCTGTTGCGCTTATATCAAAAAAACCTTCCTTTTCAACTGACCGGGGGCCAGCGCCGGGTCTGGATGGAAATTTCGGCGGACCTGGACCGCCCCAGACCACTGCACCGTTTGCTGCAGGGAGATGTCGGCGCGGGAAAAACAGTGATCTCCACGATGACAATGCTCAGGGCGGTAGAAAGCGGTTTGCAGGCTGTCTTGATGGCCCCCACGGAAATCCTCGCCGAACAGCATCACCGGGGGCTGAGCAAGGAGCTGGACCCTATCGGTGTTGAGGCCGGGCTTTTAACCGGCTCCATCAAAAAAAAGGACAGGGAACTGCTTCTGGCCAGGATCGCCGCTGGAGACTTGAAACTTCTGGTGGGGACGCACGCTCTGCTCCAGGGTGATGTGAATTTTCAAAAGCTGGGATTGGTGATCGTAGACGAACAACACCGCTTCGGTGTCCGTCAACGGGCTGCACTGGTGTATAAAGGAAGCCTGCCGGACACTCTTGTGATGACGGCCACCCCGATTCCACGCACCCTGGCCCTGACCTTGTATGGGGATCTGGATATTTCAGTTATCGATGAACTGCCGCCCGGAAGGTACCCGGTAAAGACCTACGCTGTCCTGCCCCGGGCCCTGCCCAAGGCTTTAAACCTGATCAGAGAACAGGTGGCGCTTGGCAGACAGGCTTATATTGTCTGTCCACTGGTTGAGGAGTCAGAAAAAATCGATTTGCAGGCGGCTGTGGATCTGGCTGAGGACCTGGCCGCAAATGATTTTAAAGGTATCCTGGTGGGATTGTTGCACGGCAGAATGAAGCAGGCGGAAAAAGAAGAAATTATGTCCCGCTTTCGCCGGGGGGAGATAAAGGTGCTCGTTTCCACTACTGTGATTGAGGTCGGGGTGGATATCTCCAACGCCACTGTGATGATGGTCATGGATGCCGACCGTTACGGCCTGGCTCAGCTGCACCAACTGCGGGGCAGAGTTGGGCGCGGTTGCCTGCAGTCATACTGTATCCTGATTGGCAGCCCCAAAACCGAGGAGGGACGTGCCCGCCTGCAGGCGATGACCAGATCCACAGATGGTTTTACCCTGGCGGAAGAAGACTTGCGTCTGCGCGGGCCGGGCGATCTTCACGGCGCTCGTCAGTCCGGCCTGCCCGAGTTCAAAATCGCCGACCTGCTGCGCGACGGAAAGACCTTGGAGGCAGCCAGGAAAGAAGCCGGGGCCCTAGTGCGAAATGCTCCTTATTTTAAAAGCCCCGCCGGCAGGGCGTTGCTGGAAGAGATAAACACAAGATTCGGAAAAGGAATGGACTTCGACGGGCCAATTTAAATTTATATCCAAATTATTTAAATCTTCCATGGATTTCGAAGAAACATTTCCTTGGTATATAAGATTTGTTTTGATTTATACTAAAGGCAATAAGAAATGGGGGTGATTAAATAACCTAGGCATATTTCAGGTTTCAGAGCATGTATTTGTTACCTTATCCGACCATGTCGACAGAAACTGATAGGTTTTAATAAATTGCCACTCTACCTCCACAATATTTTAAAATGCAAGCAGTATAGTTACTTACTGCTTGCAGTATTTTTATTATTGGCGGGCTGAAGCATCGCCCCAGGGGAATCCCCAGGTCCCCGTCAATCGTTTTTAGCACAATTAATTACATCTAATCTTATCCTGAAAATAAAATTTTCATATCCTGCCGGCGCCGTTTTAATGGCATGAATGTATGTTAAGCAGTTTTAATCCTATAAATCCGGCTAAATTGTTTTTCAATTCAGGTATGTACTGTACTGATCCGCGTTTACGGCAGGGTGAATAGCCATGGATATGCCGCCGGCAATGATTTTGGAGGTATCCAGGATCAGCTGGTCAACCTCCTTGGGGGTAACCATCAGGTTCCCGCCGAAGGGACTTAAAATATCATTTATTATTCCCTGGGTATAGTCCGGCAAAACACTTTGCTGGACCTTGTCCAACATTGGGTTTGTTTTAAGCTTTTCCAGGAGGTGCTCTATGGTGATCTGCGCGATTACGGCGGCGTTCACTACGGTGGGCACTCCAATGGCGATGGTCTGCACCCCCATCGTCTCCATGTTTATCCCGGTGCGCTTGTTGCCTATGCCTGATCCCGGGCTTACGCCGGTGTCTGCAATCTGGACAGTTGTTCCGATCCGGTCAACGCTGCCGGCGGCAAGAGCATCAATGGCAATAATCAGTTCCGGCTGAATTTTTTCCACCACACCTTTGATTATTTCTGCCGACTCGATGCCTGTTATGCCCAGCACCCCCGGCGCCATAGCGCTCACTGAGCGCATGCCTCCTTTTAATTCTTGCGGCGCGTACCTGTACAAGTGGCGTGTAACCAGGGTTTGTTCTACTACCTTGGGTCCCAAAGAGTCCGGCGTGGCCTGCCAGTTACCCAGGCCGACAACAAGTATATTGGCGTTCTCAGGCAGGTTGAAAAGTGATGACAGCTGCTGGGCCAGGATTTCCGCTACTTCCTTTTGGGCGATGCGGTTATTGTCCCTGATTGCGGGAGCTTCAATCGTAATATACGTACCCACTGGTTTGCCCATCATCTGCGCCGCCCGTTCTTCTACCACCTGGACAATGGTTACAGACGCATTTTGATACCTTTGCCGGTTAACAACAGCTCCGGGGATTTCTGTTCCCAATTGTCCTCGTACGATATCATGGGCCTCGATGGCCAGGTCAACATTAATATTGTTGCTTCTGTAAAAATCAATATCCAAGGCAATTACCCCCATTTTGTTTCAACTATATTTAGGTTTTCCTTTTAGATGTTCTCTATACAAAGAAAAAGATTTATAAATAATATCTATAATATCAAGTAATTCGAGATTTTATGTTATAATATCTGATTAAAGGAAGGGATTTTTCATTCTGCGCATTATCTCCGGTTCTAACAGGAAACGTAAACTTAAAACCCCCGCGGGAATGGGAGTAAGACCGACAGCTGACAGAGTTAAGGAGGCGCTTTTCAATATCCTGGGAGACAGGGTATTGGACAGCAATTTTTTAGACCTCTATGCAGGAAGTGGGAGCATCGGTATAGAAGCTTTAAGTCGTGGCGCTGCCAGTGCAGTCTTTGTCGAGATTAACGAAAGGGTTTTAAAAATAATCAGGGAAAACCTGTATGCAACCGGATTTGCCGGGAATGCCCGGGTGATCCGCGGGGAAGTCACGCAAGTGCTATCCCGGCTGGGCAGCGAAGAGGAGCTCTATGATGTAATTTTTATTGATCCGCCGTACCTAAAAAATTATGAAGCAGGCGCATTGGCCGGCATAGCCCGGAACAGACTTTTGCGGGCTGCAGGAGTGGTTGTTGTGGAAAGTCATAAAGACTGCTATTTACCCCGGAATATTGAGGAACTAAAAATTGCCCGCCAGGCAAAATATGGTGACACCTTGCTTTCGTTTTACAGTTATCAAGCAGGTGCCGGGGAGGGAAAATAGATTGCGTATAGCCATATATCCAGGTAGTTTTGATCCTGTGACCTTGGGACACCTGGATATCATCGGAAGAGCTTCCTTGTTGTTTTCCAAGTTAATAGTGGCGGTGTCCTGGAACACGACCAAAAAACCGTTGTTCAGTCCCGAAGAACGGGTTGAAATGTTGAAAGGGATCCTCCAACCTTATCCCAATGTTGAAGTAGATATGTTTAACGGCTTGACAATACATTATGCCATCGAGCACAAGGCCAAGGCAATTGTGCGGGGGCTAAGGGTAATTTCAGACTTTGAGAACGAATTCAGGATGGCGCTGACCAATAAGAAACTGGCCTGTCACCTGGAAACTGTCTTTTTAATGACCAAGGCTGAATATTCCTTCATAAATTCTACAACAGTTAAGGAAATAGCCTTTTTTGGCGGTTCAGTCAGCGGCCTGGTGCCACCCGTGGTGGAACAAAAATTGAAAGAAAGAATGAAAGATCAATAAATTTGGGGGGTATATGTAATAAAGTGGATCTGCTGAATTCCCTAAACGAATTGGAAGAATTAATTGAGAATAGCGGTAAAATACCCTTTACCAGAAAGGTAATGGTGGAAGAGGACCGCTTGCTTGATCTTTTGGACCGCATCAGGACAACCATGCCTGAAGAAGTCCGCCAGGCAAATTGGATTATTCAAGAGCGGGAAAAAGTCCTGCAGGACTCCCAAAAGGAAGCCATGCGCATAATGGATGACGCCCAGAAGCAGGTAGAAATAAGGGCAGACGATAGTGAAGTAGTGCGCCAGGCAAAAACCAACGCTGAAGAAATTCTGGCTAAAGCAGAGTCAATTGCCATGGAGATCCGCGAAGGGGCTAAAGGCTACGCAGACGACATTCTGGCAAACCTGCAGGAAAGCCTGGGCAAGGTTTTAGGCCAGATCGAACAGGGCCGCTCTGAACTAAAATTAATGAAATAGTGCTTTACTGTAAAGCGTTTAATATGTTTTGCCATTCTACATATTTTTCTATGTTGTCAACTGCTGTTTTGATCGCCTTCCCGTCGCCGGCCGTTATTTTTCTGCTTACAGCAGACATTTTTTCTAACGTTGTGTAGGTATCGTAATGTACTAAAATCAGCGGTACGCCCTTTTCTTCAGCCCGGGCGATTACCTTTACGTCCGGGTATAGCCCGCCGGTTAGGATTATCGCTGATGTATTTGTCTCCAGGGCGGCCAACGCTATCTCAGCACGATCCCCTCCGGTAATGACACATTTATTGGCCCCACGTCTCAGGTAACCCAGAGCGCTTTCCGCGGTCATTGCGCCAATCACAATATCTTCCACAATCCGCTCCATTTTTTCTTCCCCAGACAGCGCCTCACCACCCAAAACATCATAATATTCCTTAACTGTGGGGGCTGTGATATCCGGCATGCCGGGGATAAGCCCTAAAATGCCGCAGCCCATTTCCTGCAGCAGGGGCCTGTATATTCCCTCGGTCTTGGCCAGCAGGGAACGGGGCACGTTGTAAAAAATGTTGCCATAAATAGGGGAGCCTTTGCAGGACATATAACTATTGATAAAAATAGCCTGATCCAGGCTGTAATCATTATCGATTCTAATAATATATAGCGGGACCGCCTGTAGTTCCAGGGCCAGGCCAGGGGCGTCCAATCCAAGGCAGCCCATGATATGTGGGAAGCCGGCGCCGCCGATGATCACAAAATCACTGCCGTCGGAGATGCTCTCATAAGCCTGCCGGATTCTGTTTAATGAAGCACAGGGGTTGCTGTGGCTGGAAAGGTAGGAAGGACCCGCCATGTAGGGCACAATTGTCTCCAATGGCTGTTCCATCCGCAAAATCTCTTTCATCAGCAGGGCGTCTTCGTCCGTGCGCAGGCTAGTCCCGGTGTAGCTGCCCACAGGCTTAAAATAGGCCACCTTGTAGCCTTCCTGGCGGTACTTCAGGGCCAGGCCCAGGCCGATACTGGTCTTACCGCTGTTTGGCGTGCCCAGGATATAAATGTTTTTCAAATTATGCACCTCACGATATCGTTATTTTGACATCCAGCGCGCTGGCGCCCTGGCTATAGGCAAAAACAGGGTTAATATCAATTTCGTTTATCTCCGGGAAATCAGAGGCCAGTCCGGCCAACCGCCCGATTATTTTTAGGACAGCATCAATGTCGGCAGGTTTTTCACCCCGGTAGCCCCTGAGCAATGTGTAGGCCTTTGTTTCCATGATCATGTTGTTGATCTCACTTTGTGTCAGTCCGTTTGTTAGCCTGAAAGACACATCTTTTAAAAGATTGACATAAATGCCGCCCAGCCCGAAGGCCAATAGCGGGCCAAACTGGATGTCCCTGGTCATGCCGATGATTATTTCCACACCCCTGGGCATCATTTTCTGTACCTCTACTCCGTATATAGCTACATGGGGCAGATATCTGTGGACGTTGTCCATAATTTCTGTAAAACCGCTCCTTACCTTTTCGCTGGTATCCAGCCCGATCTTAACGCCGCCTACATCAGTCTTGTGCAGAATTTTGGGGGAGGCGATTTTCAGCACGACCGGGTAGCCCAGGCGCTCGGCATGAGCGGCCGCTTGATCCGGGTTTAAGGCCAGGACGGTGGGCGCCGCGGTAATACCGTAAGCCGATATTATCTCCGCGGCCTCGCTGCCCAGCAGGACCAGGCGGTTGTCCTTTTTTACATCATAAAGCGTTGCTTTGACAGTTTTTAAATCAATATCATTGAATGACTGCGACTCAGTTTTAGCGGGCAGGTTTTTTATCCGTCCGTAGCTTACCATACCGCCGATGCTGTTTATGGCTGGTTCGGGAAAAGTAAAGCATGGTATGTGCGACTCTGATAATATTTTGGCTCCCTCTTCCAACCTGGCGCCGCCCATCATGGCCGCGAAAATGGGCTTGTCCGGAAACTCTTTTTTTAGACGGGACATGGCTCTGGCCGTCTCCACCGGTTCAGTGACGGCTGCCGGGCAGATCAGCACGACCGCGCTGTCCACGCCGGGATCACTCAGCACTGTTTGCAGGGCAAATTGGAAACGGTCGGCCTTGGCGTCCCCCAATACATCAACGGGGTTATAGATATTTGATTCAGCCGGCAGATAATTTCTTAGGGATTCTATCGTTTCCTTGGTAAACCGGGCCATTTTCAATTTTTTTTCTTCGATGTTATCAGTGGCCACAATACCCGGACCGCCGGAGTTGGTGACCACCGCCACCCTGTCCCCCCGCGGCACGGGCTGGTTGGCGAAGGCGACAGCCAAATCAAAAAGCTCGGGCATGTTCCTAGCCCTGATTACACCGCTTTGCAGGAAGGCGGTTTCATAAGCCAGGTCACTGCCGGCCAGGGCGCCCGTATGGGAAGAGGCGGCCTGGGCCCCGGCCTGGCTGGTTCCGGATTTTAAAATGATCACGGGTTTCTTCCTGCTTGCCCGTCTGGCTACATCCAGAAAGTGAGAACCGTTTTCCACATCTTCAATATAACACAGGATCACTTTTGTATGAGGATCCTCAGAAGCGTCCTCAATAAAATCCGCCTCCGTCAGATCAGCCTTATTGCCCAAACTGATAAATTTGCTGAAACCCAACCCCACCTTATAGCTCCAGTCCAGAATGGAAAGCACCATGGCGCCGCTTTGGGAGATAAAGGCAATTTCCCCCTGCAGGGGAAATCCAGCTGCAAAGGAGGCGTTAATCGGCGTGTGGGTGTCCATAAATCCTACGCAATTAGGCCCAAGCATTCTCATATTATATTTGCGGCAGATTGCCAGCAGTTTTCGTTCCAGTTCCAGCCCTTCTTTGCCGGTTTCCTTAAAACCGGCGGTAATCACCACGAGGTTCTTTAAGCCTTGTTTACCGCATGTTTCGGCAATTTCCAGGGATTTTACAGCCGGCACTGACAGCACGGCCATTTCCACGGGTTCCGGTATTTGATCCACTGCAGGGTAGCACTGCAGTCCTTCTATTTCAGATTCCCTGGGATTGACGGGAAGGATTTTGCCCTTATAACCACAGTTGACCATATTTTTTACAATTACGTTGCCAATCTTGCCGGGTGATTTGGATGCGCCGATGATTGCCACTGATTTGGGGCAGAACAGGCCGGTCAAGTCGCTCAAGTTAATTCACCTGCTTATCCTTAGTCTTTTATTATGATGAACATAAACAGATAAATATATGAGCGCGTGAAAAACATTTCACCCGGCGAAACCCGGAACGGCGCAGGTTCAATCCGCCCAAAATCCAAAAGGGGGTGCATAATATATGACAATGAAGGTTTCTCCCGCGTGCCATCGGGTGTGCTTCTTATGCGGGCTGGATTAATCCGGCCAATTTGCGGCTAAAGCCGCACCTGCAGGCTTGGTTGCCGGGGGCGCCGGTCGTTATGGGGGCGTGACACGACGCTTACCTCTTTCTGGTGGCAAATGGTCTTAATGATATGAGCGCATAAGAAAGCAGGACCATGACAATTATCACGGCCAGCAGTATTAGAAAGAGGAGAAAAAGCCTGATATTAAGGGTGATTATGCTAGCGTTCAAAAAATGCCGGGTAACTGCCATTACAGGTGCGGCCGTTTCGTCCAGACTGCCTGCCCAGCGGCAGGCAATGTATGTGTAAATTCCGGCCAGGCAGGTGTGACAGATACGTGATAGTACAAAGGGCAGCATCCTCATATCGGTTTCCGCGATCATGCTTGCTGCCTGAGCATGTACGGAAATGCCGCTCCAGGCCAGGATCATGCCCACAGCGACGACTTGCTGGGTAAGCGCTGCCGGAGCCTCACTGGCCAGTTTGCAGCCGATGGTCATTTCAAAAAAACCACTGCCCAGGGCAGGTAAAATTTCCGGTGAAAAACCAAGCGGCAAAAGAATAAAACCCAGCGTCCCAGCAATGCCGCTGATGATGCCGGCGGCGCCGAGAAGTTTTATGATCACGGCAAAAAGAATGATAAAACCTCCGATATTGAGCAGATTTGCAATAGATTTGCTTACCGCATCACCGATGATCTTGCCCGGTGGGCGCTTTTCCTCTCTCTGCACCTGGATCATCCGCCGCAGGGCCATAACCGCCGGATTTTTCCTCCTGAAGATTGTCCTTGTTGTTGTACCGCCTTCATTGCGGCAGTAAAAACGCAGGATGAAGCCCAGGGTAATGTTCGATAGATAGTGGGCGCCGGCAATCAGCACTCCAAGCCCCGGGTTATTAAACATGCCGACTGCTATCGCTGCCAGCATAAAAAGGGGGCTGGAGTTGTTCGTAAACGACATCAACCGTTCCGCTTCCACCCTGCTGCATAAGCCTTCCGCGCGAAGTCTGGCCGTGACCATTGAGCCGATTGGGTAGCCTGATGTAAAACCAACAGCCATGACAAATGATCCCGATCCCGGCACATTAAAGAGCGGGCGCATGACCGGGTCAAGCAACTCACCCATAAAATGGACAAAACCAAAGCTCATCAAAAGTTCAGAGGCAATAAAAAAAGGGAGCAGTGATGGAAAAACAATATTCCACCAGGTTTTCAAGCCCAGCACCGCCCCGTCGAACACAATGCGCGGGTAGGATACCATGCTGACCACGAAAACAAGCGCGGCACCCGTCCAGAAAAGACGGGCGGCATCAGCCCGCCTGCTTTTGTCCTTTAAAACAATATTTATTGCCAGCAAGGCCATAATAAAAAAAAACATTATCAGTCCGGCCAAAACATTTCCACCTATACCATATTTGCCTAGAAAAAGTATATGCCGTTCAACCTCTGGAATGAATGAAAAAGGAAATTTCTTGACAAAAGCAGGTCTTCTTAATATAATTCTTGTTGTTGAATTCGGGGTGATCATTAGATGCGTCTTGATGTCTCAAGACTTAAAAGAAGTCCCGGCGCCACCGCCCGTTATGAGCCGGCAGTAGATTTGCCGCCGCATGAATTTGCCGGCGAGGAAATTATTTTTGCCGGACCGGTAAAAGCTGACCTGGTGGTTACCAATACAGGTAAGGCCCTGGAAGTGGAAGGCCTTGCCGGTGGAAAACTGGAACTGTCCTGTGGACGCTGCCTGCAGCATTTTATTTATGATTATCAGGTCCCAATCGTAGAAAAATATGCCCTGCCTTCTCAGGAAAGGGAGGATATTGAGGAGTCACAGACCTTTACGGGAGATTATATCGATTTGACCCCTTCCGTAGTCAACAGTATTTTTATAGCGCTGCCGATGAAGATAGTCTGCGCTGAAGGTTGTCTCGGCCTGTGCCCCGTCTGCGGCGCCAACCTGAATGAAAAAAGTTGCAGGTGTGCTATAGAAGACTTTGATCCGCGCCTTGGCGCTTTAAAGGAATTATTGAAAAAAGATTAAAAAAGTTGCCAATATTAATGTATATGGCTAATTTGGAGGAGGTGTAATAATGGGAGTACCAAAAAGGAAGGCTTCAAAACAAAGGGGCAGGCAGCGGCGGGCGGCAAACATGAAAATCGAGGCGCCTGAACTGGTTGAATGCCCGCAGTGTCATGTCCTCATCGTCCCTCATCATTTATGCCCTGAATGCGGTTATTACAACGGCCGGCAGGTTGTAACCACAGAATAAAATATTGAAGTTAATGATTATAAGCCCGTTTTTCGATAACGGGGCTTATTTTTTTGGTTTTTTTTGCTAAATACTTGCAATCAAAAACAATGTGCATTATACTGTTTTTTGGTACCTGGTACTAATTATATTACCTGTTATTATTTTGGGTGAAGGTGCGCGAGCGGTTATGAATAAAGCGGAAAGGCAAAGGCGGTTAGTCAGGTTCCTGGAAAGTGATCCTTTTTTAACAGACGAGGACCTGTCCCAGATCCTCGGGGTCAGCGTCCAGACCATCAGGCTTGACAGATTTGAGTTGAAAATACCCGAATTTAAGGAAAGGCTGATGACTGCGGCAAAGGGCGCCGGTTCACCGCCCAGGACACTATCCGGGGGCGAACTGGTGGGAGAAATGGTGGATCTGGAAATAGGATCTGCCGGTATTTCGATGCTCACTGTAACGTCTGAGATGACCCTAAGCAAGACTGGATATATCAGGGGACACCACCTTTTTGCCCAGGCCAATTCCCTTGCTGTTGCTACTATAGATGCTGAAATGGCTTTAACCGGGACTGCCAGGGTTTCATTCAAACGTCCTGTTTCCTGCGGGGAAAAGGTATTGGCCCGGGCGCTCATTAAACTAAAAAAGGGCAATCAGTATATGGTAAAGGTAACTTCCTGTGTTAAGGATGAAATAGTCTTTGTGGGCCGGTTTTTAATTTTTGCAGTTGCGGAGGGGGCAACACCTTGGTGAAAATAGCAGTGGACGCTATGGGAGGGGATTTGGCGCCGGGGGAAATAGTGCGTGGCGCCCTTCAGGCCGCCACGGAATACCGCCTTTCAGTAATTCTTGTTGGTGACGAGGAATTGGTGCGGGCCGAGCTGGACAATTCTAACGCCGGAGGACTGATCAGCGTAGTCCACGCTTCCGAAACGATCGGCATGGGTGAGCATCCCGCCATCGCTGTCAGACGGAAAAAAGATTCATCTGTTGTCAGGGCCACCCAACTGGTCAGGGACGGGGTGGCCGGCGCTGTGGTATCAGCAGGGAACACCGGCGCGGCTATGGCCTCAGCCTTGCTGTATCTGGGAAGGATCAAAGGTGTTGACCGTCCGGCGATAGCTGGTGTCCTGCCCAAAGAAAAGGGATGTTCTTTAATGCTTGACGTGGGCGCCAACGTAGACTGCAAACCGGCGCACCTGCTTCGTTTCGGCATTATGGGATATCACTATGCCAAAAAAATTATGGGTATTGACAACCCCCGGGTGGGGCTATTGAGCAACGGTGAAGAGGACTCCAAGGGAAATGAGGCTACCCTGGCGGCTTTTCCAGGGCTGCAGGCTGCCGGGATTAATTTTGTAGGAAACATAGAGGGACGGGATATTTTTAACGGCAGTGTTGACGTGGTTGTTTGTGACGGTTTTATCGGCAACGTCGTTCTTAAAGCAAGTGAAGGAATGGCTGCAATGTTGTTAAAAATGGTAAAAGAGGAAATGGCTAATAACTACCCGGCAAAACCTGGTATGGCCATAGCAGCGCCTACACTTGGTGAGTTAAAAAAACGTATGGACTATCATGAATACGGCGGCGCCCCATTTCTTGGCGTAAACGGTGTCTCCATTGCCTGTCACGGCAGCTCCACGGCCAACGCCATTAAAAACGCGATCAGGCTGGCTGGGAACTCGGTAGATAATTGTCTTGTGGAATCAATCAGGGAGAGCATGATAAGCATGGAATCCGGAGGGGTTGGTGGCATTATTGCCTAGAGAACTGTGCAATGCAGGCATTAGGGGCGTGGGCGCCTACGTGCCGGATAATGTTGTTACTAACGAAGACCTTGAAAAAATAGTAGATACAAGCAATGAATGGATCGTTTCCCGTTCGGGCATAAGAGAAAGGCGGATCGCGCCTTCGGAAATGGCTTCGTCAGATTTTGCTGTAATTGCCGCCAATGAGGCAATTGCCGGGGCGGGAATTACAGCGGCGGAAATTGACCTGGTGATAGTCGCTACCAATACGCCCGATATGGTTTTCCCTGCCACCGCCTGCCTGGTGCAGGAGCGGATCGGGGCCAAAAAGGCCGGTGCATTTGACCTGGCTGCCGGTTGTTCGGGGTTTATGTACGCCTTAATTGTGGGCAGCCAGTTTATTTCCACTGGTGCATACCGGAATGTTTTGGTAATTGGCACAGAGAATTTATCAAAGATTGTCAATTGGCAAGACCGCAAGACCTGTGTGCTGTTTGGCGACGGGGCCGGGGCTGTTGTTTTGCAGCAGACAGAAGCCGGAATGGGGATTTTGTCTTATAATCTGTATGCTGACGGCTCAGGCGGCAAATATCTGAATCTGCCGGCCGGGGGCTCCAGGATGCCCGCTTCCCATGATACTGTCGATGGCAACCTGCATTACATACACATGAAGGGCCGGGACATCTTCAGGTTTGCTGTAAGGGCAACGGCGGGGGCTGCTGCCCAGGCTCTTGACGCAGCCGGAATCAAGGTGTCTGATGTAGATTGTTTCATTCCGCACCAGGCAAATGTGCGAATCATTGAAGCGGCCGCCAAAAGGTTGAAGCTTCCTCCTGAAAGGGTCCTGATTAATGTGGATCGCTACGGCAATACCTCAACAGCGTCAATACCGATTGCCCTCACGGAGGCTGTGCGCACCGGCAGGATAAAAAAAGGAGACTACATTTTAATGGTTGGCTTCGGAGCCGGCTTAACCTGGGCGGCGGCAGTGTTAAAATGGTAAGGGGGTGGTGATGATCCGCACAGCTTTATGTGATTTACTGGGTATTGAATACCCGATTATTCAGGGTGGTATGGCCTGGGTGGCTACCGCCGAACTTGCCGCGGCTGTTTCTGAAGCCGGAGGTCTGGGGGTGATTGGTTCGGGGGCTGCCCCGCCCGATTGGCTCAGAGAACAATTGCATAAAACCAGGGCGCTGACTAAAAAGCCATTCGGTGTGAATGTCATGCTGCTTTCCCCGTACCTGGAAGAAATAATGGGAATTTTGCTGGATCAGCCAGTGGCGGTAGTTACAACAGGCGCCGGCAATCCCGCTAAATATGTGCCTGCGCTCAGGGAACTGGGAACTAAGGTTATTCCGGTAGTTTCTTCGGTAGCCCTGGCGAAAAGGTTGATCCGTTCGGGGGTGGACGCTTTTATTGCTGAAGGTATGGAGTCGGGCGGCCATATCGGTGAATTGACAACCATGGCCCTGCTACCCCAGGTTGTAGATGCGGTTGACTTGCCGGTTATTGCCGCAGGTGGTATTTATGACGGCAGGGGCCTGGTGGCCGCACTGGCTCTGGGGGCTGTGGGGGTGCAGATGGGAACGCGCTTCATGTGCGCGGCTGAATGTACAATACCCCATAAGGTCAAGAATTTTGTAATCAAGGCTAAAGATCGTGACACGGCGGTTTCCGGCCTTTCCACCGGCCACCCCGTGCGCGCCCTGCGCAACAAGCTGACGAGAAAATATGAAGAAATGGAAAAAAATCACACCCCGGTGGCTGAAATTGAGAAACTGGGGGTAGGGAGCCTCAGGCTGGCCATGGTTGAAGGTGACATTGAAAACGGTACGGTGATGGCCGGACAGGTTAGTGCTATGGTTAATCAGGTACAGCCCGCCCGTGAAATTATTTTGGATATTATCAGCGGCGCCGGCAGTGTTATCGGTTGCTTGCATAGTCAGGTGGTGTAAGAAAATGAAAATCGCCTTTGTTTTTCCCGGCCAGGCCTCACAATACGTCGGTATGGGCAAAGAGTTTTACCATGATTATCCGGAGGCTGCCGCAATTTATCAAAAGGCGGACGAAGCGCTGGGCTTCCCCTTATCCCGGTTATGCTTTGAGGGGCCGCAGGAGGAGTTAAACCTTACCGCCATTACCCAGCCGGCTGTGCTGGCAACGAGTGCGGCCTGCCTGGCTGTTTTAAACAGTGTGACCGGGCTGGTCCCCAGTGCAGTAGGGGGACATAGCCTGGGTGAGTACACAGCGCTGGTGGCGGCAGGTTCGCTAGCATTTGAGGACGCTGTAAAGCTGGTGCGCAAACGGGGCCAATATATGCAGGAGGCAACACCCGTCGGCGCGGGTGGTATGGCCGCTGTCCTGGGACTGAGCGCCGGGCAGGTGGTCGAGGCTTGTAAGCAAGCCCCGGCGGGCGTGGTTGAGGCGGTTAATCTTAATTGCCCGGGCCAGGTGGTAATAGCGGGCGATATTGCCGGCTTGCAGGCCGTCGGGCCGCTGCTTAAGGCGGCCGGCGCCAGGCGTGTAACCCCGCTGCCGGTCAGCGCGCCTTTCCATTCCTGCCTGATGGCGCCTGCGGGAGAAAGATTGGCAGATGATTTGGAAAAGATTGATGTGGCGGATCCGCAGATCCCCGTGATGGTGAATGTAAGCGCTGCCCCGGTCTGTGACGGTGCGCAGATTAAAGAGTCCTTAATCAAGCAGGTATCCAGCCCTGTTCGCTGGGAAGAGTGCGTCCAGGGAATGTTGGCCATGGGTGTGGACACATTTTTAGAAGTAGGCCCGGGAAAGGTGCTCAGCGGGCTAATTAAAAGAATCAGCCGCGATGCGACCATATTAAATATTGAGGACAGAGCATCTTTGGAAAAAATCCTTGCTTTAACCAGGGAGGTTAGCTAAAATGATCCTGGACGGAAGAATTGCCATTATTACAGGAGCATCCAGAGGTATTGGCCGGGCTATTGCCCTGGCTCTAGCTAAAAAGGGAGCAGCTGTAGTGGTTAATTACGCCTCCAATGCCGGGGCTGCAGAGGAGACGGCACAGCAGGTCAGGGACAGCGGCGGCAGGGCCCGGGTTTTTCGGGCCGATGTTGCCGAACCAGCCGGGGCTGCCGCCCTGGTGCAGGCTGCTGTTGATCAGTTCGGCGGTGTGGATATACTGGTGAATAACGCCGGTGTCACCAGGGACAATTTTATTCTCAGGATGAAAGATGAAGATTGGGATCGGGTCCTTGGCGTAAACCTGAAAGGGGCTTTTAATTGTACCAGGGCTGCGGCCAGGCTGATGATTAAGAACCGTTCCGGACGGATCATCAACATCAGTTCTGTGGTTGCTTTGACCGGCAACACCAGCCAGGCCAATTACTGCGCCGCTAAAGCCGGTTTAATCGGCTTCACCAAGGCGATGGCCAAAGAACTGGGCCCTCGCAATATCACAGTAAATGCCGTGGCGCCTGGTTTTATCACCACTGAAATGACCCTGGGACTGCCTGAAGAGCTTAAAGAGAAGATGCTTTCCCAGATTCCTCTAAAAAAATTCGGTGGGCCCGAGCAGGTAGCTGAGCTGGTTGCCTTTCTGGCGTCGGATACGGCAGATTACATCAGCGGCCAAACAATTGCGGTTGATGGTGGTATGTCATGTGTCTAAAATTAATATTGATTTAATAGCTCGAAGGGAGGTGTACCTATAGTTATGGCGATAATCGATCAGGTTAAAGCAATTATAATTGATCAATTGGGAGTTGACGAGGAAGATGTCAAGGAAGAGGCTTCTTTTGTAGATGATTTAGGAGCTGACTCACTGGATATTGTTGAGCTTGTTATGGCCCTGGAAGAGGAATTTGAACTGGAGATTTCAGACGAGGATGCTGAAAAAATCCGCACTGTTGGTGAAGCGGCTAAATATATCCAGGAGCATAGATAAAAATTTGTTGTCACATAAGAGTCCCGGAGATAAACCCTGGGACTTTTTTTGAAAAGGGGGGTAATTTTTTGCTCAAACGGGTTGTTGTCACCGGCCTGGGTATAATATCCCCGGTAGGCATTGGCCTGGAGGCATTTTGGGGCAATCTGACGGCCGGGGTATCCGGAATTGGAATGGTAACCAGGTTTGATCCGGCTGAATACGGCACTAAAATAGCGGGTGAGGTTAAGGGTTTCGAGCCAACCCTTTATATTGATAGAAAAGAATCCAGGCGTATGGATCGGTTTACCCAGTTTGCGGTATCCGCAGCCGGGATGGCTGTGCAGGACGCTGCACTCAATTTTGCTGACGAAGACAGAGATCGCATTGGTGTTTTCCTGGGCTCCGGAATCGGGGGTATTGAAACACTGGAAGAGCAAGCCAGGGTGCTCGCTGAGAGGGGTCCGGGGCGGGTTAGCCCGTTCTTTGTGCCGATGATGATCGCCAACATGGGCGCCGCGCAAATAGCGATCAGATACCGCCTTAAGGGGCCGAACACGACCAGTGTTTCCGCCTGCGCCTCGAGCAGCAATGCCATCGGGGACGCCTTTAAAATGCTGCAATACGGCCGTGCGGAAGTGATCATTACCGGGGGCGCCGAGGCTTCTATAACACCGCTGGCCATGGCCGGTTTCATTCAAATGAAGGCTATGTCGACCAGAAACGCAGAGCCGGAAAAAGCCAGCAGGCCATTTGATCAGGAGCGGGATGGTTTTGTGATTGGTGAAGGGGCCGCTATCCTAATTTTAGAGACACTGGAGCACGCCTTAAAAAGGGGCGCCAGGATATACGCGGAAATTACCGGTTATGGCAGTACCTGTGACGCTTATCATATGACGGCCCCGGATCCGGAGGGTCACGGCGCGGCCAGCTCGATGAGAGAGGCCCTGTTAGATGCCGGCATTGACCCGCCAGCGGTGGATTACATTAACGCCCATGCTACCGCTACGCCGCT
The DNA here is from genome assembly GCA_964390855.1 of uncultured Eubacteriales bacterium. Lineage (GTDB taxonomy): Bacteria > Bacillota > Desulfotomaculia > Desulfotomaculales > Pelotomaculaceae > Syntrophopropionicum. The sequence continues at coordinate 101,414 of CAYMJG010000001.1, forward strand.
GGGGGACAAAGCGGAAACCCTGGCTATAAAAAAAGTTTTTGGGGATCATGCCGCCCGGGTGGCCATCAGTTCGACCAAGTCAATGACCGGCCATCTGCTGGGCGCTTCCGGCGGACTGGAGGCGGCAGTTTGTATCCAGGCCATTCGCGAAGGGATTATTCCTCCTACAATTAACTATGAGCAACCGGATCCCGACTGTGATCTTGATTACGTCCCCAATACCGCCAGGAGGGCTGGGGTTGATGTGGCTCTTACCAATTCCTTTGGTTTTGGCGGGCACAACGCCACACTGGTCTTTAAAAGATATCAGGCCCAGTGATGGGGCAATATAATTATATTCTATTTTGGCATCTTATGAATTATGAACCGGGTGATGACTGGTGTTTAAAAGAAAAGTTTGCCTGGAAGATCTAAAAAATAGGCTGGCTGTGGATTGGCATAACCAGGATCTTCTGGAAGAGGCGCTTACCCATAGTTCTTATACCTATGAAAGCCGGCAAAATGGGTCTGATAACAACCAAAGGCTTGAATTTCTGGGTGACGCGGTCCTGGATGTGGTAGTGAGCGATTTTCTTTTCCGCAGTTACCCCGGCCGTGATGAGGGTGAACTGACCAAGATGCGCGCGGCTATGGTATGCGAACCGTCCCTGGCCAGAGTGGCCAGGGAACTGGGATTGGGTTACTGTCTGCGTATGGGGAAAGGAGAAGAGCGTTCCGGGGGCAGGGAACGCCCCTCCATTCTGGCTGATGTCTTTGAGGCGCTTTTGGGCGCCGTTTATCTTGACCAGGGACTTGCAGTCGCCGCCAACCTGGCCCTGCAAATCCTGGCGCCCGTCATAAAGGATATTCTGGAGGGGCGCCTGGACAGGGATTACAAAACGGAATTGCAGGAAGTAGTCCAGCAGCGCGGCAGTGAACATGTCCAATATAAAATCCTCAAGGAGGAAGGCCCGGATCATGAAAAAATTTTCACCGCCGGCGTGCTGTATAAAGGCAAGTTGGCCGGAACCGGGACTGGCCGTTCCAAGAAAGACGCGGAACAGCAGGCGGCCAAATCCGCCTTGTTGGATAACATTGGGGGTCTGAATAAAGATGGGACTATTTAACCGCATAAAAGAAGGCATAACCGGCGGGCAACAGCAGGCGGCAACGACGGAGGGACCTATTCCAGGCGCAACCCCTGAAAGGCCTGGTTTTTTCGGACGTTTAAAAGAGAGCCTGACCAGGACACGCCAGGGTTTTGTAGAAAAGATGGATGTTTTGTTCCACCGGGGCGGGGTAATCGACGAAGACTTGTATGAGGAACTGGAAGAAATACTGGTGCAGGCTGATGTGGGTGTGAATACAGCGGCAGAACTGGTGGAAAAGACCCGGCGTACTGTTAAAGAGAAACGCCTGGACGACGCCGGAGAGATGAAGGATATCCTTAAAAAACATATCGGGGATATGCTCGGCAGCGAAACAGCTTTTATAGATACCAGCAGTGAAACACCCGCCGTAATAATGGTTGTCGGCGTTAACGGGGTCGGCAAAACAACCACTATCGGCAAACTGGCCTACCAGTACAAAAAGGACGGTAAAAAAGTCCTCATCGGCGCAGCCGACACCTTTCGCGCCGCTGCCATTGATCAGCTTGAGGTATGGTCCGAACGTGTCGGGGTCGATTTAATCAAACACCGGGAGGGGGCGGATCCGGCTGCTGTAGCCTTCGATTCCCTGCAGGCGGCAAAAGCCCGCCGTGCGGATGTCCTGATCATAGATACCGCGGGCAGACTCCATACCAAAACCAACCTTATGGAAGAACTGAAAAAAATAAACCGCGTTTTAAACCGTGAAGCAGCGGGCGCGCAGCACGAGGTGCTGCTGGTTCTGGACGCGACTACGGGGCAGAACGCCGTTAGCCAGGCCAGGCTCTTTGGGGAAGCCGTGGGTGTTACCGGTATAGCTTTAACCAAGCTGGACGGAAGCGCCAAAGGTGGCATAGTTATTGCTATTAAACAGGCTCTGGATATACCTGTGAAGCTAATCGGCATAGGGGAGGGGATAGAAGACCTCAGGCCCTTTTCACCGGTTGACTTTATCGAAGCTCTTTTTGCGGAGTAATGCGTATTTTATAGTCCATATTCCTATCTCCGCCCTATAAAGAATTCTTTAAAATACTCCGCGCATTACTATTTTAATAGATCTGCAGTGCGGATTAATTTGTTTTATTACTTTTCCCCCAGCTTTCAATTCCTCTGCTCCTCTACTATGCTAATGAAGCAGCTTTGTTATCCTTAAACAATTTCGTTAAAATCAAAACATTAATCCTAAAAATTTGGAAAGCTTATTAAACAGGCCGGTTATGGTTATTAAAACAGAAAAGGTGGCCTGCTGTATGAGCGTGTGTCTTTTATGTAACGGCCTGACTTTAATTGAAAAAAGCTGCCCGGAGTGTGGCACGCCAATGACGGACGCCGGATTAATCCAGGACTATTACGATAATTACAGTCCCTACCTGGGACAGGATATCTATGAAGACGGGTACAGGTGTAATAACGAACTGTTCTGTGTGCACCTTTTTACCTGCCCAAGGTGTCATTATGATGTTTCCCTCAGGTTTAAAAGGGTTGAAGAAGAAGGGTAAATGGATTAATATTGTCTGTCAAGAAATAATTAGAGGATTGAAATAGATTAGGTAGAATACTAGGTTTTATTTGGCAGGGTAATATGCTGTATAACGGGGGGCAAAGGATGGAAATTAAAACAGCCGTTATTGGAGGCACCGGAGTATATGATCCGGATATTTTGTACGGGATCAGGGATGAGAAGGTTACCACACCATACGGGGAAGTCGAGCTTAAGATCGGCAAATATCAGGACAGATCAGTAGTCTTTATGAACCGCCACGGGGAGGGGCATTCCATCCCACCAAATATGGTTAACTACCGTGCCAACATTGAGGCGCTAAACAGGCTTGGTGTTAAAAATATTTTAGCCACGGCAGCGGTGGGATCACTTAACCGGCACATGCAGCCCGGCCATCTGGTTTTTATCGATCAGTTTCTGGATTTTACAAAATTCCGGCAGCAAACTTTTTTTGACGGTGGTGCGGCAGGTGTAGTCCACACCGACATGACAGAGCCTTACTGCCCCGGGCTGAGGACAATCCTGTCACAGGCCGCCCAAAACCTGGGGTTGACACATCATAATGGAGGCGTCTATGTGTGCACCGAGGGTCCGCGCTTTGAAACAGCGGCAGAAATTAAAATGTACCGCATGCTGGGAGGCGACCTTGTTGGGATGACCGGGGTGCCTGAAGCCCCCCTGGCCAGGGAGGCGGAAATATGCTACGCCACAATAGCCATGGTTACCAATTTCGCTGCCGGAATATCGCCTGACAGGCTCTCGCACCGGGAAGTCGTGGATACGATGATCCAAAATGGCGAGAATATTAGGAAACTATTGCTGGAGGCTATTACCATGATTGGTGATGACCATGAATGTGTCTGTTACAGCAAGGCTTAAAAAATAGTAAATAGGTGTTGCACATGTTGGAGACAATGCGCTGGTTGCCGGGTGAAGGGCGCCTGGAACTGCTGGATCAAACAAGGCTGCCCGGGGAAATAGTATATATTAAATGTTATGATTATCGCCAAGTAGCGTCTGCTATTAGATCTCTGGCAGTGCGGGGCGCGCCTGCCATTGGCGCCGCCGCTGCTTACGGGCTGGTCCTGGCGGCCGCTGAAGAGGGATCGGACATAAGGGAAGAATTTTTTTTGCAGATAGAAGCAGCGGCCCGTGAGTTGGCGGCCACCCGTCCGACGGCGGTCAATTTGGAATGGGCGCTGTCCCGGCTTTTACGCAAGGCCCATGCCGCTGATACCAGTGATCCTGTGGAGCTAAAAGGCCTGCTTCTTGAGGAAGCCCATGCCATCTTGCGCGAGGATGTCCTGGGCAATCGCCGGATTGGTGAACACGGACGGAGATTTATCCCGCAAAACGGTAGGGTGCTCACCCATTGTAATGCGGGCGCCCTGGCTACCGCCGGTTATGGCACCGCGCTAGGGGTAATCAGGGCGGCCCGCAACGCGGGTAAAAATGTAAGCGTTTATGCCGGTGAAACAAGGCCTCTTTTGCAAGGCGCCAGGTTGACAACCCTGGAGCTGATGCAGGAAAACATACCGGTAACACTGATTACCGACAACATGGCTGGTTTTTTGATGGCCAAAGAAATGGTCGACCTGGTTATTGTAGGGGCCGACCGGATCGCCTCCAACGGTGATGTGGCCAATAAAATAGGGACGTATGGGCTGGCGGTAATGGCAAAAGCGCACGACATTCCATTTTATGTAGCGGCGCCTTTTTCCACAGTTGATTTAAGCCTGCAGTCAGGGAGCGAAATACCCATAGAGGAGCGGGATCATCTGGAGGTAACCCATCATGGCGGGCGACTGCTGGCGCCGGCAGGGATCAAGGTCTGGAATCCCGCTTTCGACGTGACCCCGCATAGACTGATCACCGCCATCATCACCGACCGCGGGGTTGTCCAACCGCCGTATCATGAAAATCTCAAGAAAACAATTTGATAAGATTAACCGGATTAATAGGATTAACAAAAAGGTTACAGTGGAATATGCGGGAGGGGAAATATGCAGGATTATGTTGTTAGGGATATTAACCTGGCGCCGGGCGGCAGGCTGAAGATTGACTGGGTACGCGCTCACATGCCTGTGCTAAACGCTATAAGAGAGGAATTTGCCGCTGCTCTCCCCTTTAAAGGGATCAGGGTGGCTCTTTCAATCCACCTGGAGGCCAAGACAGCCTATCTGGCGGAGGTGATTCAGACCGGTGGGGCGGAGGTTGCCGTTACCGGGTCCAATCCCCTGTCTACCCAGGATGATGTGGCTGCCGCCCTTGCTGCCACGGGTATTAAGGTATACGCCTGGCATAACGCCACTGACACGGAATACCGGGAACACCTTTTGTCCGTGCTTGACAATCGACCGCAGATAATTATCGATGACGGCGGTGATTTGGTAAATCTGCTGCATACTGTGCGGGTGGGCCAGGCGCTGGAGGTTATCGGCGGATGTGAAGAGACTACCACGGGTGTGCGCCGCCTGGAGAACCTGGCGCGGGAAAAGAAGCTGCTGTTTCCGATGATGGCTGTCAATAACGCTTTTTGCAAGTTCCTTTTTGATAACCGTTATGGTACGGGTGAATCGGCATGGTCGGCGATTATGCGCACCACCAACCTCGTTGTGGCCGGCAAAACTGTGGTTGTACTTGGCTATGGTTGGTGCGGCAAAGGTGTCGCCATGCGGGCCAGGGGATTGGGAGCGCGCGTCATAGTGTGCGAAATTGACCCGGTGCGGGCCATAGAAGCGCTGATGGAAGGCTACCAGGTAATGAGCAGTGAGGAGGCGGCTGCCGCCGGTGATATTTTCATCACTGTTACGGGTTGCCGGGATGTATTGGACAAACGTCATTTTGACAGGATGAGGGATGGCGCCGTACTGGCCAATGCAGGTCATTTCGATGTGGAAATTAATAAGACCGGGCTTGGCGCTGCGGCGCCGGGGCATAGCAAGGCGCGACAAAATATTGAACAGTATGATCTGCCGGACGGCAGGAGGATTTATCTGCTTGCCTCCGGGCGTTTGGTCAACCTGGCTGCCGGGGACGGCCACCCTGCGGAAATTATGGATATGTCCTTCGCCATCCAGGCGCTCTCGGCCAGGTATATTAAAGAAAACTCCGGATCTCTGGCCAGGGGGCTTCACCCTGTCCCAGGGGTAATTGACCGGCGGGTGGCATCACTAAAACTTAAATCGCAGGGTATAACTATAGATAGCCTGAATGAAAAACAAAAAGCCTACTTAAATGAGTAGCGGCAATAAAATCCACAGGGGGATAATGATGAGCAACATTCTAATCCAGGGCGCTGTTGTGCTGACCATGGAGTCCCAAGACAGCATTATTAACGACGGGGAGATTGCCATAGAAGGCGATCGGATCATTTCAGTCGGCAAAAGGGGATCCGCCCCCGCAGACTTTAAGGCGGATAAGATTATAAGCGCCTCGGGGATGGCTGCCATACCCGGTTTTGTCAATGCCCATACCCACAGCTCCATGACCCTGCTGCGGAGTTATGCAGATGATCTGCCTTTGATGAAATGGCTCAATGAAAAAATATGGCCAATGGAGGAAGAATTTAAAAAGGAGGACTTCTATTGGGGCGCCAGGCTATGCTGTCTGGAAATGATCAAATCAGGCACTACAGCATTTGCCGACATGTATTTTCAAATGGACGAGGTCGCCCGTGCCGTTGCCGAAAGCGGTATGAGAGCCTGCCTGTCGCGGGGCATGATTGGCAGCGGTCCCGACGCGGACCTGGCATTAGAAGAAAGCATTGAGTTCGTGGAAAGGTGGCAAGGTGCGGCGGGTGGTAGGATTACAACTATGTTTGGGCCGCATGCCGCATATACCTGTCCTCCTGATTACCTGACCCTGGCCAGTGAAACGGCGGCAGGTCTCGGTGTGGGCATACATATTCACGTGGCTGAGACACTGGACGAATTAGAGACGATCAAGGCGAAATACGGTACAACCCCGGTACGCCACCTCAATTCGTTGGGCTTACTGGATGCCCCTGTAATAGCCGCCCATTGTGTGCACCTGGATCAGGAAGAAATAGAAATACTGGCCGGCAAAATGGTTGCTGTTGTCCATTGCCCCGAGAGCAATATGAAACTTGCCAGCGGTATCGCCCCGGTGGCCTCCCTGATCAAGGCAGGCGCCCATGTAGCCCTGGGCACAGATGGGGCGGCGAGCAACAATAATCTTGATATGATTGAGGAAATGCGTGCCGCGACTCTTTTGCAGAAGGTGGCAACGGGTGATCCCACAGTCCTGCCGGCTTTTGAAACATTGAAAGTGGCCACCTGTAACGGGGCTATAGCCCTGGGCCTGGCGGATCTGGGGCAGCTCTTACCCGGAAACCTGGCGGACTTAATTCTTGTGGATCTGCGCCATCCTCACCTCTGCCCCCGGCATGACCTTGCTGCCCACCTGGTTTACGCCGCCCATTTTTCTGATGTGGACACTGTTATTATCAATGGCGAAATAGTGATGGAGGGTAGGAAGGTGCTGACCATGGATGAGGAAGAGGTCATGGCGCAGGCGCAAAAATGTGCCGACAAACTGGTGGGGAAGGGGCGCTGAAACAGTAACATTAACTGACTGTGTTTTTAGCATTGAGAGGATTATTGCAACGTTGGCAATGATTATTTTACAAAATATGCAGACCGGGTTTCGCTGAAACGCTGACCCGGTCTGTACGGTAAAAGTAAAGCTGGTTGCTATCTTTTGGTGATAGACTTCAGTATTGATTTAGCCCCGGCCCTGGCCGCGCTGAAAAAGCCCTTATGCGTAGCAAATATATCCTCCAGAGCCTGCAGGACAGTGTCAATCTGCTCCTTGTTTACACTTAGCGGCGGTTCCAGCCTGATTACATTGGGATTGTTTAATGTATAGGCAGTTATTATATGGTGCTTGTTCATCAGTTCACCGGCTACCAGACTGCCAAGGTATTCCTCGGATAGTTTGGTTGCCAGGCCGAACGAAACCTTGGCGGCTACGGCGCCGGGCTGGTTGAATTCTATACCGGCCATCAAACCGCGGCCCCGCACCTCTTTGACCAGCGGGTATTTTTCTTTTAAACGGCCCAGCCCCTGCAACAGGTATTCACCTGTTTCCGCCGCCTTCTCCGGCAGGTTTTCGTCAAGTATCACTTCCAACGCCGCAATGGCTGCGGCGGCAGCCAGGGTATTGCCTCCGAATGTGGAGGTGTGCAAAAGAGCCTTATCCATCCCGCCATAAGCTTTTTTCCATATTTCATCAGTGGTAATATAGGCGCCTACCGGCATAATCCCACCACCCAGGGATTTCGCCAGGCACATAATATCCGGGACAACGCCATCGTGCTGGCAGGCGAACAGTTTGCCCGTACGGCCGAGCCCGGTCTGGATTTCATCAATGATCAGCAGGGTACCATATTTGGAACAGATTTGCCTGACCGAGGCAAGGTAACCTGGCGGCGGGATAATAATACCACCTTCACCCTGTACAGGCTCAAGTATAAAGGCTGCCGTTTCTTCATTTTTTAATTCGCCGGCCAGGGCATCCAGTTCACCGTAGGGCACTGCGGTGCAGCCGGGCACAAGAGGCTGAAATATTTTTTGGTATTTGCCTCGCCCGGTCACCGCCAGGGCGCCGAGTGTTTTACCATGAAAAGAACCCTCACAGTAGATCAATTTTTGTCTGCCGCTGGCGGCGCGGGCCAGTTTAAGGGCGCCTTCCACTGCTTCCGCCCCGCTGTTGCAGATAAAGGAACGTTGCAGATTGCCCGGTGTAATTAATGCCAGGTCCCTGGCCAGGGCAGCCACAACTGTGCCGAGGGAAGCCTGGAGAAGGTTAGGCATTCCCCTTACCTGGTCAAGCGCGGCCAGAATTTTGGGATGGTTGTGTCCCGTGTTTAAAGCACCGTAAGCTCCTAAAAAATCAAGGTACCTATCGCCCTTGCTGTCCCACACATAAGTACCTTCAGCACGGACAAACTGCCTGTCAAAATCCAATAGACCCAACATCGTTGCCAGGCCGGCATTAAGGTAGGTCTTATGGTTTTCCAGCACCTGCCGTCTGTTTTGTTTAACGGCTTTGTCAAGTGAGATAAAATCTACCGGTTTAATGGTATTCCGGTTTTCAACTGTTTTAGATTTCAAACTGTGGCACCTCCATTAGTATATAATTTCTTCTCGCAACCAAAATAACCTTCATGGCAATGAAATAAATACCTTTTACTTGACAGCGGCGGCGCAATTGGGTAGAATCTATCTGTAAAGCTGATAACCTTTGCAGTAGTTTTGCTGACGGCAGTAGAGGGGGCTGGCGGATGCTCGAAAAGGTAGCCTGGATGAATATGCTTTATGATTTTTACGGCGCGCTTCTCACCGAGCGTCAAAGAGAATATATGGATCTCTATTACTGCCATAACCTTTCCCTGGCTGAGATTGCCACAGAATTTAAGGTAACTCGTCAGGCTATATATGATACCTTGAAAAGAGCAGAGCAGGTACTTTCCCAGTATGAAGAAAAGCTAGGGCTGGTAACAAAATCCACCACTGAGAGGGATAAGCTGGCCGCCGTTGCAGCCATACTGGAAGAATGCGAAAACATGGAAAATGCCTGCAGTGTACGGCAGGCCAGAAAAATTATTGAAGAAGTCCTGGAGATTTAATAGAAAAAAATATATTGACAGGATTAGCAAAACCTAAAAATGGTTAACAGAATTTAAACATTAAAATAGGGATTAACACTAATACCCACATATACCAATACACGTTAAATTTGATAGCCTTGTAAATCCTGCTATATTGTGTTTGATATATTTTTAAATTAATCCTGTAAATCCTGTCAATATGTTTCACCTAAGGCAGAACCGGAACTGGGGGGTGGAGGTCAATGTTTGCCAGTCTGGCTGAAAGGTTGCAGGAAACCTTTAAAAAACTGAGAGGAAAAGGGCGCCTTACCGAGACAGATGTTAATGAGGCCCTGCGGGAGGTGCGTCTGGCACTCCT
>CAYMJG010000001.1:111043-116663 GCA_964390855.1 uncultured Eubacteriales bacterium
CTGGAGGCCGATGTCAATTTTAAGGTAGTAAAGGAATTTATCGCCAAAATAAAAGAACGTGCGATTGGCCGGGACCTGCTGGAAAGCCTGAATCCGGCCCAGCATGTGATTAAAATAGTGCATGAAGAACTGACAGGCCTGATGGGGGGACAAAACAGCAGGATTAACCTGGCCCCTAAACCACCTACTATCGTATTGATGGTTGGCCTAAACGGCGCCGGAAAAACCACCACAGCCGCGAAACTGGCTAACTTGCAGCGAAAGCAAGGCAGACGGCCCTTGCTGGTGGCTGCCGATGTCTACCGGCCGGCGGCGGTAAAACAACTGAAGGTATTGGGCAGTCAACTGGACATACCGGTTTTCACAATAGCTGAGCAAAAAAACCCCGTGATCATCGCGCAGGTTGCCGTCGAAAGCGCACTTACGGGGGGCAGGGATATTGTCATTATCGACACCGCCGGACGCCAGGAAGTAAATGAAGAGTTAATGGCTGAACTGGAAAACATGAAAGAGGTGGTTTGCCCCCACGAAATACTTTTAGTGTTGGATGCCATGACTGGACAGGCGGCGGTGAATGTGGCCAAAACCTTTGACAGCCGTCTCGGTGTGGCAGGTGTAGTGTTGACTAAATTGGACGGCGATACCAGGGGTGGGGCGGCGCTCTCTGTGCGCTCTGTTACCGGCAAGCCAATAAAATTTATTGGTGTCGGTGAGAAACTGGATACACTTGAACCATTTCATCCGGAACGAATGGCCGAACGGATTTTGGGCATGGGCGATATGCTGACTTTGATAGAAAAGGCCCAGGAGAATTTCAACGCCGAAAAAATGGCGCAAATGCAAAAAAAAATCAAGAGTATGGATTTTACGCTCAATGATTTTCTTGATCAGCTGAACCAGGTAAAAAAACTCGGCCCCCTTGAACAGGTTTTAGGGATGATCCCCGGCCTTGGCGGCGCCAAAAAACTAAAGGATATCAAACTGGACGAAAAGGAACTGGTTTTTGTCGAAGCAATTATCAACTCCATGACAGCGGCGGAACGTAATGACCCAGAGCGGGTCCTCAACGGCGGCAGAAAAAGGAGAATTGCCCGGGGAAGCGGTACCACAGTACAGGATGTTAACCGTTTGCTAAAGCAGTTTGAGCAGACCAGGAAAATGATGAAACAATTTTTAGACATGGAAAAGACCTTAAAAAAGGGCGGCAAAATGCTAAAAAACCCTTTCTTAAATTAGACTAGGCAAAAGGAGGTGAGGGCACATGGCTGTAAAAATCCGCTTGAAAAGGATGGGCGCAAAAAAAGCACCCTTCTACCGTATAGTAGTGGCCGATTCACGTTCCCCGAGGGACGGCAGGTTTATTGAAGAAATCGGATTCTACGATCCACTCAAAAACCCCGCTGTGATTAATATCAACGAAGAAAAGGCACAGGACTGGCTCAGTAAGGGAGCCAGGCTTACCGAAACTGCCAGGGCTTTGTTTAACAAGGTTGGGGTATTGAAAAAGACAGCAGAAGGGGCTGGTGAATAAGGAGGTTAAGTCTGAAAGAAATTCTTTCATGACGGTTTTTGCCTCTAGAAAGGAATGGTTATGAACATGAAAGAATTAGTAGAGATTCTGGCCAGAGCTCTTGTTGATCAGCCTGAAAAAGTAGTGGTTAATATGATTGAAAAAGACAGATCGACCCTTATCGAACTGCAGGTGGCCCGGGAAGATATGGGTAAGGTTATTGGTAAACAGGGACGTATTGCCAAGGCGATCAGATCGGTGGTCAAGGTAGCCGCGGCGCGTCAGAAAAAAAAGGTTATAGTGGAAATAATTTGAGGGTTATGACTGAAGAATATATCACTGTCGGCAAAATTTTAAATACCCAGGGGAGAGCCGGCGCAGTCCGGATTCTGCCGCTGACCGAATATCCGGAAAGAAGATTTATTGCCAACAGCAGGGTTTTCGTATCGCAAAAAGATGTAAGAAAACTAATAACTGTGGAGAGTTCAGTTCCACACCAAAAATATGTCATAGTTAAATTTAAGGAAATACCGGATATGAACGCTGCGGAGAAGCTAAAGGGAGGAATACTGGAGGTAACCAGGGCCGATCTGTTTCCCCTGCCGGAAAACGCCTACTATATCTTTGATATTATTGGGCTAACCGTAAATGACATAACCAGGGGTTGTCTGGGTAAAGTAACTGAAATTCTGCAAACAGGGGCAAATGATGTTTATGTTGTAGAAACCGGGGCCGGACAGCTTCTAGTTCCGGCCCTCAAACAGGTGATAAAAGAGATTAATTTACCTGACAGGAGCATGATCGTTGACCTTCCAGATGGGCTGGTTGATGATGAGAATTGATATCCTAACGCTTTTCCCGGAGATGTTTACCGGTCCATTTTCCTCAAGCATCCTCAAGAGGGCACAGGACAATGGTTTAATTAATGTAAGCCTGGTAAATATCCGTGATTTTTCCACCAACAAACATCATACTGTAGATGATACCCCTTACGGTGGCGGCGCTGGTATGGTGATGGGACCGGAAGCTATTTTCAGAGCTGTGGAAGACAGCCTGAAAAAGAATGCGGGTTCTTCTGCCCGGGTTGTTTTGATGTGTCCCCAGGGCAGGCCGTTTAGCCAGGCTATAGCCCGGGATCTGGCAGAAGAAAGCGATTTAATTCTCATCTGCGGCCATTATGAAGGTGTGGATGAAAGGGTTCGCGAAGGCCTGGTGACAGATGAAATATCAATTGGGGATTATATCCTAACCGGTGGCGAATTGCCTGCCATGGTGGTGGTAGACGCAGTAACGCGACTCCTGCCGGGTGCCCTGGGAAAGAGTGCTTCAGTTCTTGATGAATCTTTTAATAACGGTCTATTGGAGTATGCGCAGTATACCAGACCCAGGGAATTTCGTGATCAGGCTGTTCCCGGTGTCCTTCTAAGCGGCCACCATGAAAAGATCGAGAAATGGCGCCGGAGACAATCCCTGCTCAGGACACTTGAACGACGACCGGAACTGCTGACACAGTTGACACTCTCGCAGGAAGACAAGACCGTATTGAGGGAACTAGTCAGAGAACTGCAACGTTTAGACCTTAACTAGAACATCTTGCCACAGTTTTATTTTGCGGGGATATTTCTTGCCGCATAATATTGTTTGTGCTATAATAACTTCTGTTGGGTATAAAACATGATTTTTCCGTAATTATTATACTTAAAGCTTATGTATTTTAGGGGAAGGAGGGATTCTTACAGTGAACCTCATCCATTCGCTTGAACAGGAGCAGATTAAAAAGGATATAATAAAGTTCAATTCCGGGGACACAGTAAGGGTTCACGTGAAGGTTATAGAGGGTGTCCGGGAGAGAATTCAGGTCTTTGAAGGTGTGGTAATCAGGCGCCGGGGCGGTGGCCTGGGTGAGACCTTTACAGTCAGGAGGGTTTCTTACGGGATCGGTGTGGAAAGGACATTTCCCCTGCACACGCCGAAAATTGAACGCATTGAAGTAATCAGGAGGGGCCGGGTGCGCCGGGCCAAACTATATTACCTGCGCGGGTTGCGCGGCAAAGCCGCTCGTATTCAGGATAAAAGGTAAACTGGAAGGGACTGGGTAACACAGTCCCCTTTGCTTTTAAGCCAATATGCGTAATGCACACGTTCGGCTGTTAAATCTTTTGCGCAATGTCGTTAAATTAACCCCGGGAGGTTTTAGGTTTGGATCAGAAAGAGGTTCCTGCCAAGAAAAAATCCTCGTTTTTTACAGAAATTTTGCAGTCACTTCTGGTTGCAGCTCTACTAGCTTTAATCATTCATACTTTTATAATGCAAAACTTCAGGATTCCTTCCGGTTCAATGGAGCCGACACTGCAAATACAGGATTATATTTTTGCCAGTAAACTGACCTATCGCCTGGGTGAACCAAAGCATGGAGATATAGTGGTATTCAAATACCCCAGGGACACCAGCAGGTATTTTGTCAAGAGGCTAATAGCGGTAGGTGGGGAGATAGTAGAGCTTAAGGACAGTAAACTCTTTATTGACGGCCGGTTGGTAGCGGAAGACTATCTGCCACAGGGACTGGAGTTTCGGGATTACGGCCCCGTGACAGTACCCGAAGGGGACTACTTCATGCTCGGGGACAACCGCAATAACAGCAGTGACAGCAGGGACTGGGGCTATGTGCCCAGGAATCTGATTGTTGGGAAAGAAATATTCATTTACTGGCCGCCGGCAAGGATCGGTGTGGCCAGGTAGATTGGTATCGACAAATAGCCTTGATTGTGGAGATAGTCTATGGATATTCAGTGGTTTCCCGGGCATATGGCTAAAACCCGGCGACAAATTAAAGAAGACCTCAAACTGGTGGACATAGTGATCGAAGTTTTGGACGCGAGAATCCCCGCCAGCAGCAGTAATCCCGATATTAATGCTATAATTGGGGAAAAACCGAGACTTATCGTTTTGAATAAATCAGACCTTGCTGATCCTGTCCTGACCAGGCGTTGGGAAGGATCTTTTTTAAAAACCGCGGCGCCTGCCGTGGCAGTTGACTCTTTGAGCGGCAGGGGGGTAAAGCCGGCGCTGGGCTTGGTGCAAAAGCTCACTGCGGAAAAAATGGCTGCGCTGGTCTCCCTGGGGCGACGCCCAAGACTGGCCCGCTGCATGGTAGTGGGTATCCCAAACGTTGGCAAATCATATTTGATTAACCGGATTACCGGCCGCAATGTTGCCAAAACCGAAGACAAACCGGGTATTACCAGGGGACGCCAGTGGATACGGGTTGAGGGTGGTTTTGATCTGATGGATACACCGGGTGTGCTCTGGCCTAAATTCGGGGACGCAAATGTTTCATTTAGACTTGCGGCCACAGGCGCTATTAAGGGAGAAATTTATAATTTGCATGATGTGGCAGGCCATTTGTTAAAATGGATCTCAGAAAATTACCCGCATGCTTTGCAGGAACGCTATAAAATATCGGCAGGGCTGTCTTTGGACCCGGAGGAAATGCTTGAAGCAGTGGGGCGCAGGAGAGGCTTCCTGACACCGGGCGGGAAGGTGGACACCTTTAAGGCGGCACAGATTGTTTTAAAAGAATTCCGGGGTGGTAAGCTGGGTCGTTTTACTATGGAAACACCGCTGGGGAACTATTAGTTTAAAACCTTGCAGGAATATCTATAAAAGCCCCGAATGTTACTAATATATTGTTATTAGGAACCACTATTCTATGGGGGTGGTATTATGTTTCCCAATCTGGGAATGTCAGAACTGGTATTAATACTGGTCATTGCAATGGTTATATTCGGTCCCAGCAAGCTGCCTGAAATGGGGAAGGCGCTAGGCAGAACAATGAATGAATTCAGGCGGGCTTCAGCGGCCAGCTTTGCAGACTTTGAAGAAGTTAAAAAAGAGGTCAATGAGGTCAAGGAAGTAATCAGCCAGGAAGTCAAACAGGTTACAAATGTTACGCAGGAAAAACCTCACTAGGCGATAATTAGATTAGCCGGTGTTATACGAAATGCGACAAGGGGACCGCCTCCTATCGCATTTTTTATTTGGGGGATGTGTCCCCAAATCAAGAGAGGGGGGCCTAAACATTAGGCCCCCCTGAAGAATTTATTTAGACTA
>CAYMJG010000002.1:0-74422 GCA_964390855.1 uncultured Eubacteriales bacterium
GGCGTTGCCGCACATCTCCGCCTCGCTGCCGTCGGCGTTAAAGATGCGCATGCCGGCATCACCTTGCTCTGCAGGCAGCAACAGGACCAGACCGTCCGCCCCCACCCCGCGGCAGCGGTGGCACATGGCCCTGGCCAGCTCAGGAGCCTTTCCCGGATCCACCTTTTCCTCTTGACAATTAACCAGGATGAAATCGTTGCCCAGCCCATGTACCTTGGTAAAACGCATGACCCGCCTCTCCTTCCATTTACTGCCTGTCTCTCCCCCGAAGCCAAAGCGCCGGGGTACCCCTACCGGCACGCCTTTCCATACTGAATAAGGCCCAGCTATGACCTGCATTCAGCGCTTATCTCGTTTATTGTGCCCTGCGACAATTTGCATTGGCATTGCACCATTATTTTATACCGCCTAGACCTTGAGGTACATAACTTTTTTCCTGGCGCTCCCGGCAAGATGGTGGTAAATAACGCCCAGGACAGTGGGCAGCGCGGAAATAAGCAGTACAAACCCCCACTGCAGGCCGCTTAAAGGAACCATGTGGAAAACAGTCTGCAAAAACGGCACGTAGTTGATCAATAGCTGCAGGGCTCCTGAAATAAATACCGCCACCAGCAGATAGGGGTTGCTGAACAGCCCTATTTCCAGGATGGTATGCGATTCTGAACGGCAGGTAAACACAAAGAACAGTTGAAAAATGACCAGAGTATTAAAAGCCATGGTGCGGGCCAACGCAACATCGCCCGCGAATAGGCCGTACCTGAAGGCAGCCAGGGCGCTGAGGCTGATCACGGTACCGCTGGCGATAATCCTCCAGGTCATTCCATGGGAAAAGACGCTTTCTTTCGGATGGCGCGGGTGACGGGTCATGATGTCGCTGTCGTGGGGATCCACTCCCAGGGCCATGGCCGGCAGCCCGTCGGTAATCAGGTTCATCCACAGGATCTGGATCGGTACCAGGGGCAGCGGCAGGCCGGCCAGCAGGGCCAGAAACATGGTCAGCACTTCACCCACGTTACATGAAAGCAGATAACGGATAAATTTGCGTATGTTATCGTAGATACCACGTCCTTCCTCGACTGCATCCACGATGCTGCTGAAATTGTCGTCGGCCAGGACCATCGCTGAGGCCTCCTTGGTGACATCGGTCCCCGCTATACCCATGGCAATGCCGATATCCGCTTCTTTGATCGCCGGGGCGTCGTTTACCCCGTCCCCGGTCATAGCCACCACGTGGCCTGACTGTTTTAGCGCCTGTACTATCTTTAGCTTGTGCCGTGGAGACACCCTGGCATAAACAGATATCCTTTCTACCTTTCCGGCAAACTCTTCATCGGACATGCTGTCCAGATCGCGACCGGTGAGGACTTCACCGTCCTTGGGGAGTATATTTAATTCCCTGGCAACGGCTCGCGCGGTAAGTTTATGATCGCCTGTGATCATCACCACTTTTATGCCTGCCCGGCGGCAGGTGTGCACTGCCTTGACGGCCTCCGGCCTGGGAGGATCGATCATACCGGCCATGCCGAGGAAAATAAGCCTTCGTTCAACATTATCCTCGGATAAATTTGTAGTGTCTGCAGGCAGTTCCCGATAGGCAAAGGCTATAACCCGCAGTGCTGTGCCGGCAAGCTGGGAATTTTTGTTCAATATTTCCTTCCTCTCCCATTTTGTCAGCGGCACCGCCAGGCCCCCCTTCAAGCTATGTGTGCAAAGATCCAGGACCACATCCGGTGCGCCCTTGACGTAAACACCCAGCTCGCCGCCGGGTTGGCGGTATAATACGCTCATGCGCTTGCGGTCTGAGTCAAAGGGGATTTCAGCTTCCCTGACCTCCCTCATTTCCAGCCTTTCCCGCCACATACCTGCTTTGGCGGCCATCACTAGAAGCGCGCCTTCAGTGGGATCTCCCAGGATAGACCATTCCCTGGCGGGCTTACCCCCGGCCATACCACGGAAAAGCCCTTTAACGCTAACTTTGCCCCGCTCCAGGACCGAGTTGTTGCAAAGGGCGGCTGTCTTCATCATTAGATTAAAATGCTGATCCTGCCTGTCCACCTGATCTGTAAACTCGCCCTTGGGGTCATATCCCTCACCTGTCACATCACTGATCCGCTCGTTAATGATTATCTTGCGCACGGTCATCTCGTTCTGTGTCAGCGTCCCGGTTTTGTCGGCGCAGATTACTGTTGAACAACCCAGGGTTTCAACCGCGGGCAGTTTGCGGATTACGGCCCGGCGCTTAATCATCCGCTGCACGCCCAGGGCCAGGGCCACAGTTACTATGGCGGGCAATCCTTCCGGTATGGCGGCGACAGCCAGGCTGACCCCGGCCAAAAACATCTGGTAGGCCTCCTCACCTCTCGCCACCCCCAACAAAACCACCAGCGCACAGATGAAAAGACAAAAGGCCACTAGCCACCTGCCCAACTGGGCCAGGCGATGCTGCAGGGGGGTCTCTACCCGGGCCGTCTCCTGGATCATGCCGGCAATCTGGCCCATTTCTGTGGCCATACCGGTATTCACCACCACACCTCTACCCCGCCCCCTGGTAATGGTCGTCCCCAGATAGGCCATATTTGTGGCGTCACCGGGCGCCAATCCATATGCAGGCAGAGCCCCCGGCAACTTTAACACTGGAAGGGATTCACCTGTTAAAGCAGACTCCTCTATTTCCAAACTGGCAGTTTGCAGCAATCGCAGGTCGGCCGGCACCCGGTCGCCTTCCTCCAGGAGAACAATATCGCCGGGCACCAGTGCCGCAGCCTGCAGCCTGCGCTCCTGGCCGTTCCTGATTACCCTGGCTTCCGGGGAGGTCAGTTTTTTCAGCGCATCCAGGGAGCGTTCGGCCCGGTATTCCTGGACAAAACCCAGTATGGCGTTGATTGTGACAATGATGGCAATGGTTATGGCATCGGCATACTCCCCTAGAAGGCCCGAAATGGCGGTCGCGGCCAATAGCACAAGCACCATAAAATCTTTAAACTGGGCGATAAAAAGCCTCCAGGCCGGCTCCCTGGGGACTCTGGCCAGTTCATTGAGGCCAAAAGCAAGTTCTCTTTCTTTGGCTTCCCTATCTGAGAGGCCTTTTTGCGGGTCGGTCCTTAACCTTACTAAGACTTCCTCCACGTCTAGAGTATACCAGCGGTCGGGCATAACCATTCACCTCGTGTTAAATATATTTCCTGAATATTCCAAGCATATTCGCCAGTAGCCGGATATATAACCAATTTTGCAACGACTGACCCCTGAAAATGCAGGTGCGCCTTAACCCGCACGTCTCCGGCGGCTAAAGACCTTTCGCCGCCGGCGCCATTTGTAATATAATAAAATAGAATCCGGCTGCCGGTGTAACACACCGGGTACCTTTAACGGGCTGAAGCCCGGCCTGCACCGAATTTTTGCCGGGTTGCGGTAATACCGCCTGTAGGTGCGGCTTAAGACGCACATCAACTGGAGGAAAAAATAATGCCCTATGACGGCCTTGTACTTGCCTCTGTACGCTCAGAGCTGGAGAATAAGCTAGCCGGGGGACGCATCGAAAGGATCCACCAGCCGGGCAAAATGGAACTTGCCATCCTGGTTTATAAGCCGGGATCACGCTCCCGGCTGTTGCTCTCGGCAGACCCCCAAAATGCACGCGTGCACCTGACAACCGCTGCTGCGGAAAACCCTGCCACCCCGCCTCTTTTCTGCATGGTACTGCGTAAACACCTGGAGGGCGGACGTATCGCCGGTTTTTTCCAGCCACGTCTGGAGAGGGTGCTGGTGATCAAAATAGAGTCACGGGACGAACTGGGCTTTCCCGCTGAAAAACATCTTATTTGTGAGATTATGGGGAAACACAGCAATATCGTCCTCTATGATCCGGTCACCGGAGCAGTTGTTGACGGCATCAAACGTTATTCACATGCTGTAAGCAGGTTCAGGGAAATCCTGCCGGGCCGCCCTTACCTGTACCCGCCCGCCCAGGGCAAATTGGATCCCCTGACACTGGGGGAAGAAGAGTTTCGCCTCGCCTGCCTTGAGGCTCAGTTAAGCGCACCGCTGCCGCTTGTACTGCAGAAACGCTTTGAGGGCTTGAGCACTGTTACCTGCAGGGAAATAGTCCACCGTGCCGGTTTACCTCCGGATACACTGCTGGATCACTGTGGCGACTATGAATTCAGAGTTATTTGGAAGGCCTTCCACGGGGTCATCGAACAGGCCCGCCGCGGGGAATTTGAGCCCTGCCTTGCCGGCGGCAAAAAAGGAGAGCTGCTTGATTTTGCAGCCCTATGCCTAAACCATCTGGGACAAAATAACAGACACGGTGAAATGAACGGGCTGCTCGACATCTTTTTCACAGCCCGCGGTGCCCGGGACAGACTAACGAAGGAAAAGAATTCTGTTATTTCCCTGTTACATAAGGAAACGGTTAAACTGGAAAAGAAACTGAACCTGTACAGCGATGACTATGACAATACAGCCGGGGCCGAAAAAAACAAGCTGTTCGGTGAACTGCTGACAGCCAATCTCTATCGCCTGGAGAAAGGCCCGCCCCAGGCCGTCCTGGAAAACCACCAGGAAGACGGCGCCCCGCCGGTGACCATCCCAATAGACCCCCAGCGCACCCCGGTGGAAAACGCCCAGGCTTATTTCAAAAAATACAACAAGGCCAAAAGGGCCCGGCAGGCCCTTTCATCGCTGATCAAGCAGGCCCGGGAAGAATTGGATTACCTGGAGGGGATCACGGCGGCGGTTGGATATGCAGCTGATCTGAATGAGTTGAAAGAAGTGAGGCAGGAGTTGGTCGAGCAGGCTTATCTCAAGCAACCGCCGGGCGGCAGGATCATGAAACATAAAAAGGAGAGGCGCGCGCAAAAAGAAAGGCATGTACCCAAGCCGCTGTCTTTTGTATCTACTGACGGCTTTCAACTGTTTGTGGGGAAAAACAACAAACAGAACGATTTTCTCACCACCAAAATGGCCCGGGCGGAAGATATCTGGCTGCACGCCAAAGATACCCCGGGCGCTCATGTGCTCATCCGCCTGGAGGGAAAGGCGGTGCCCCCGGCGACATTAATGCAGGCGGCAGGATTGGCGGCATTGTTCAGTAAGGCAGGAAAATCGAAAAGCGTACCGGTGGACTACACTCTAAAAAAATATGTACACAAACCGAAAGGCGCCAGGCCGGGTATGGTGATCTACGAACACCATAAAACCATAATGGCGGCGCCTGACGAAGAACTGCGGGAAAGGCTGGATCAACCGCCTGCGCCTTGAGATTCAGCGGAACCAGTCAGAGGAATGGGAACACATCTCTGCTCAGTTTTCGCAACATTATGTAGTTAACATGGTAGCAGTCAGTGGAATGGGGACACATCTCTCTAATAGGTTAGGTCGGAGAAATGTCCCCAATTGGGATGGAAATGGCGGGCTAAAGCCCGTCGTACGGCGGAATGGGCGCGCCCCTGTTGGGGTCCTGCTTTGGGGCGGGAGAATCCCCGATCTAAATGGAGCCGGGGAATATCCCCGATTAGATGTTTCTGCTGCCGGGTTTTACAGCCGGAATACCATTCAAGCAGAGGGGGCATTGGGACGGGTCGTAGGATGCGGTTTCGGTTACCAGCAGCGCTTCCTTTCTCACCCCAAGGTCGACCCCGCCGCCACTTCTGTCCACAAACAAACCAGCGCCAACTACTATGCCACCCAGGCGGCGCGCCAAATCGACAACATCCCGGACAGATCCGCCCGTGGTGATCACGTCTTCCACAACCAGCACCCTTTCGCCCGGTTCAATGGAGAAACCGCGCCTTAGAGACATCACATCATTTTCCCGCTCCGCGAAAATGCCGCGTACCCCCAGCGCCCGGGCCATCTCATAGGAGACGATAATCCCGCCCGTTGCCGGTCCGACGACCACCGACACATTATCCCCGGCAAATCTGACGGCCAGTTCGCGGCAAAGCCTTTCGGCATGCTCGGGATGCTGCAGCACCCTGGCGCACTGGAAATAACTGTCGCTGTGCCTGCCCGATGTCAGCTTGAAATGACCGGAGAGCATGGCCCCTGTCTGCCTAAAAATAGATTCAATTTCTTTAACGGCCAACATTTACAAATATCTCCTTTATCTTACTGCCACATATTTTATAACCTTCAGCCCGATCAGGCATTTGCCCCCGTCTGACCTTTATTGCCACATAACCGGCCCTGCCTCCTACCACAACCTGCCCATTACCTGCATCACCGGTTCAACATCAGCCGCGCCTTGTTCCGGGGAACCGGTAAATCTTATATTGATATCCACTATTTCCGGCACGCTGCCCACCCTGATTGGCGGACCCCAGGTGCCGTAGCCGCAGGAGACGATCAGCTGGAAACCGCCTTTTTGCAGGCAGCCCCAGTCAGTTTCAAACAGGCGCCTGGTCAAAAGATTAAAGGGGAACAACTGCCCGCGATGGGTGTGCCCGGAGATTTGCAGGTCGACCCCCTGCTCCTGTCCTTCCCCAAGGTTTGAGGGCTGGTGATCGAGCATAATTACCGGCAGTGAACGATCCACGCCTGTCATCAGCCGCGATAGTTCCCGGCGGCCCGGGCCCGCAAATCCTTCACCGTACTGATAGTCACGTCCTACTAGGTAAAAACTGCCGGCTATTTTCCGGCACTCGTCGCGCAAAATTATAATACCTGCTTCTTGCAGGCGCTTGCAGATATCGTCCGCCTGCCCACCGATATATTCATGGTTGCCGAATATGGCAAAGGTACCGTATTTCGCTGTCAACATGCGCAGGGTTTCCGACATGTCCTGCCTTACAAACATGGCCACGCTTTCCTCGACAGTGTCACCGGGCAGCAGGATTAGATCCGGGTTAAGTTTATTGATCTGCTGCACCAACGGCAGCAGCCTGCCTTTATGTATAAATTTACCCAGGTGGATATCCGATGCCACCACGACATGCAGCCCATTGAGCCAGCCCGCGGCCTTTGCCACAGTGATGTCATAGTGGACAAGCCGGGGATGCCTGGCATTCCAGGCGCCAAAGATAATAACGCCCGTTACCAGCAATATGACGGCCAGGCCGGCCAATTCAGGACGCTGCATAAGCGGCGCCGGGATAAAATTCAACCAGTGGTGCAAAAGCCTGGTTATATCAACTAGAACAAGGGCTAAAAATAAATAATTAACAGCCGCCAGCCAGTATGAACCAGTGACGGTCAATAGACCGGCAAGCGGGCAGGGCAAGTAACCTTCCGCGAACCTGCCCGCTAAAAAGGATAAAGAAAGCGCAACCAATACCACCCAGTAGGCTGCTCCGCTGCCGTGCGGCAAAAATCTGCCGAAAGCCTGCCAGCCGCGCATGCCGATATAGAGGTTAATTAAACCATAAACAGCAAAGAATACCCCAAAAAATATCAGGTTGCGGATTTTTATCACTATCCCAATGATAATCATTGTTTAAAAAAACAAATACTAATAATTATTATAATCCGGCAAAAAATGTTTTGCTATAATATAATAGGCATAATAACCACATAAAATAATTATCGCGGGGGATGTCGTTTAATATGAACCTACTGACAATCCCGGGGAGGACAGTTATGTTTACCGAGTTAATACAAAAAAGGTATAGCGTCAGGGCATATAAACCGGACATGGTGGAGGAAGACAAGCTGACGCGGGTGCTCGAGGCGGCATGTCTGGCGCCCACAGCGTGCAACCGCCAGCCCTTTCGCTTTATAGTGATCAGCACGGCGGGCAGGAAAGGGGATTTGAAACGTATTTACAACAGGAGCTTTTTTACTGAAGCTCCCTTGATCATCTGCGCCTGCGCCATGCCGGGCCTGGCCTGGTCGCGCATGGACGGGGTAAACTACAGTTTTGTGGATGCTACAATCGCTATGGATCACTTGATCCTGGCAGCCACTGAGGCGGGGCTGGGCACCTGCTGGGTAGCAGCTTTTGATCCGGTTGCCGCGCGGGAAATCCTGAAGCTGCCCCAGGGTGTCGAACCGGTCGCTTTTACCCCACTGGGTTATCCCGCTGAAACACCGGGAATAAAAAGCCGCAAGCCCCTTTCCGAGATAGTCAGGTACGAACACTGGTAAAACCGGATCCCCTCTCGACTTTTTATAAAATATTTTGCCGGACTTATAGAATAATTGCCTCAAGTATTGCATTGAGCGCTCTGTTGGGGTCCGGCGCAGCGGTAACCGGCCGGCCGACTACCAGATAGGTAGCGCCGAGCCTTATGGCCTCAGCGGGTGTCATGGTCCTTTTCTGGTCGTCCGCCGGGGAGCCCGCCGGCCGCACACCGGGCGTGATGATCACAAAGTCTTTGCCGCAGGCCTCTCTAATAGGCGTGATTTCCAGGGGAGAGGCCACCACCCCGTCCAACCCGGCCTCTCTGGCCAGCAAAGACCATTTCACTACCTGCTCCCGGATTGGGCCGGAGATACCAACCTCTTTGTTAAATACATCCTGGCTGACACTGGTGAGAACTGTAACGGCGATCACAAGCGGCGGTTTGTTGCCGGAGCGGGTCGCCTCGTCACGTGCGGAGGCTACTGCAGCTGTCATCATGGCCGCGCCACCGGCGGCGTGTACATTCAAAATAGAGGCGCCGTGCCTGGTCAGTGCCCGGGCCGCCCCGGCCACGGTATTGGGGATGTCGTGCAGTTTGAGGTCGACGAAAACAGGCACCCCTTTTTTCCTCAGCCCGCGCACGGCCCCGGGGCCGACACTGTTGTAAAGCTGCATACCCACCTTGAAGCCACCGGCGCGGGGACCGAGCATGTCTACCAGTTCTTCCGCCTGGGCCATGGTGTCTACATCAAGGGCGATAATCAGCGGGTTTTTGAAAGCGAGCATGTTGGACCTCCCGAGGTAATTATATTGTTACATGATGTCCCCGATTTAGCGGTGGGCGGCGCCTATCAGCTCATTGATGTCCCGCACACCATTTTTAATCATGTAGTGTTTAATGCCTGACAGCACGTCCATGGTCGCCCGCGGGTTGACAAAATTGGCGGTACCGATGGCAACGGCAGTGGCCCCGGCAAGGATGAATTCTACTGCGTCCGCCCCTGTGACAATACCGCCCATGCCGATGATCGGCAGTCCCACCTCCCGGTAAACCTGCCAGACTGCCCGCACCGCCACCGGCTTGACCGCCGGACCGGAGAGTCCACCCAACACATTGCCGAGAACTGGCCGCCTTGTTTTTAGATCAATAGCCATACCAAGCAGGGTATTAATCATGGACAGCGCGTCCGCCCCGGCCCGGGCCACTTTTTCGGCCACTGTTACAATACTGGTAACGTTGGGCGAAAGCTTCACAATCACCGGCTTGTCAGTAGCGGCTTTTACCGCCCTGGTTACCTCCGCCGCCATTACCGGGTCGCTGCCGAACTGCATGCCCCCTTTTTTCACATTGGGGCACGAGATGTTTACCTCGAAGCCCGCCACACCGCTCGCCCGATCCAGCCTTGCCGCCAGTTGGCCGTAATCCTGCACGTTATCCCCGGCGATGTTGACAATCACAGGCAGGTCGTAGGCGGCCAAACCCGGCAGCAGTTGATCAATGAATTTTTCCACACCAGGGTTCTGCAGGCCGATTGAATTAAGAACCCCGGCTGCTGTTTCCACCAACCTTGGTGTGGGGTTGCCCTCCCGGGGGTGCACGGTGATCCCCTTAACCACCAACGCGCCGAGTTGGTTTAAATCTATATAGGAGGCATATTCCGCACCGAAGCCGAATGTGCCCGAAGCTGTAGCCACGGGATTTTTCATGGCTATACCGCCGATGCTTACCTCCAGTTTCATTTTTGTTCCAGTCTTGTTTGTTTTGTTGCTCCGGCCGTTGTTTTGCGGTGTCATTCCCACACCACCTTCCCGACGGGGAAGACAGGCCCATCCAGGCAAACCCGGCTGTAACGGTAGTTTTCGCCATCACCCGCAGTTTTGCAGGCACAGGACAGGCAGGCGCCCACACCGCAGCCCATCCTTTCTTCCAGGGATACCTGGCCGTGAATATTGTGTTCTCTAAGGATTTGGCCAAGCTTCTTCAACATCCCGGCAGGCCCGCAGCAGTAGACGCTATTTATATCTGATAGGTTTTGCGCAAAGAGGTCAACCGCAGTCCCGTGATAACCCGCCGTACCGTCGTCGGTGGCAGGAAAGACATTGTGACCGGAGGCCGCGATTTCGCTGCTGAAAAAAAGTTGTTTCTTTGTCGCCGCCCCTAAAAATACGTCCGCACAGATTTTTATGGCGCTTAGCTCCTGCAGAAAAAAATAAAGGGGCGCGATGCCGATGCCGCCGGCTGCGACAACAACCCTGCCACTCCCCCCGGGCATAGTAAAGCCTCTACCGAGGGGCCCTAAAACATTTAAACTGTCTCCCTTTGCCTTGGCAGCCAGCAAGGCGGTACCCCTGCCGACAACCCGGTAAAACAGGAAAATCTCCCCCTTCCCCCGGTCCACAGCGTGGATGCTGATGGGCCTGCGCAGAAGCGGATCGAGTGTGCTTGTACAACGCACATGCAGGAATTGGCCGGGCTTTGCCTTTTTTGCCGCCTCCCCGGCGGAAAGGACCATCCGGTAATATCCCGGTATAATTTCCTCTTGTTTTATAACCACAGCGTCAGTAATCAGCAATACTAATGTTTCCTCCTCTTCAGGGACATCCCACGGCCCCAAAGAAATACCCGTTAGATGAGGTGTGTCCCCATTCCTCTGTCCGGTATCATGCAATGATACGGGTTGCTTAAGACAGAGGGGGTGTCCCCGTTTCGCTGTTGGGCTGTTTCAACCCGCCGTTCCTTCCTCCAGCGCTCCCCCGCACATGACGGTTTTGCCGCCGACCATGGTCAGCCAGGGCAGACCCCTGAGCAGTCGTCCGGCAAAAGGAGTGTTGCGTCCTTTACCGGCAAATTTGGCTGGATCCACTGCCTCTTCCAGCGCGGGGTCGATAATGGTAATATCGGCGTCCGCTCCCGGCGCCAGGGTGCCTTTGGGGATGCCCAGTATCCGGGCCGGGTTAATAGTCATGTATGTAACCGCCTGCAGCGGCGTCAGGACACCGGTGTTCACCAGTTCAGTCCAAACCAGACCCACCGCCGTTTCCAGACCGGCCAGGCCAAAGGGAGCGCGTTCATACTCCACATCCTTCTCCTCCGCTGTATGCGGAGCGTGGTCAGTGGCAATCACATCGATGGTGCCGTCCGCCAATCCCTCCCTGATGGCGGTTAAATCGTCTTTAGTCCGCAGGGGCGGGTTGACTTTGGTAGAGGTGTCAAAACCCATAACGGTCTCATCCGTAAGGGTAAAATGGTGGGGCGTCACTTCCGCGCTCACGTTGACGCCTCTTGCTTTAGCCTCCCGCAGCAGTCGTACCGATCCTGCCGTGCTGACATGGGCAATATGCACCCGGCAACCTGTTTCCTCAGCTAAAATGATATCCCTGGCCACCATGACCTCCTCGGCACAGGCGGGAATACCTTTTAAACCAAGTATTGTTGAGATGCGGCCCTCGTGCATGCTGCCGCCGGCGGAGAGACTTTTCTCCTCACTGTGGGATATCAGGGTCTTGTTCAGCATTCCAGCATACTGCATCGCCCGGAGCATCAGGCCGGCGTCCGATACCGGCATACCGTCGTCTGAGAAGGCGACTGCGCCTGCTGCAGCCATATCACCCATTTCAGCCAGTTCCTCGCCCCTGCTGCCGCGGCTTATCGCCCCCACCGGATAAACATGAACCAGCCCTTTAGCGCGGGCGCTGCTAATAATCGAACCAATCAAAGCCGCGT
This sequence comes from uncultured Eubacteriales bacterium, assembly GCA_964390855.1. Lineage (GTDB taxonomy): Bacteria > Bacillota > Desulfotomaculia > Desulfotomaculales > Pelotomaculaceae > Syntrophopropionicum. Next base: position 11,787 of record CAYMJG010000002.1, read on the forward strand.
TGTCTATCACCGGGTTGGTATTGGGCATGCAGGCCACAGTGGTAAATCCTCCCCTTGCCGCTGCCCGGGTGCCGGTGTAAATAGTTTCCTTGGCCTCGAATCCAGGTTCCCGCAGGTGGACATGCATATCGATCAAGCCCGGCGCTACCAACCGACCGGCGGCGTCAAGCACTGCAGCGTCGCCGGCGCTGAGATTTACGCCTGTTTCGGCTATTTTACCATCGACCACCAGGATATCTTTTTTTGAAACGTTCCCCGCCACCGGGTCAACTACCAGTCCACCCCTAATTATCAGTTGTCGGGAAGACATATCCGGATCTCTTCCTTTCATTAATAAATATGCGTAGGCCGCCTATCTGGAGCCGCCCCCAATCAAAAGATAAAGCAAGGCCATCCTCACAGCTACCCCATTCGTGACCTGCTCGGTGATCACCGACTGGAGGCCGTCCGCCACATCCGGCGATATTTCTATGCCCCGGTTCATCGGTCCCGGGTGCATCAGCAGGGCGCCCGGGGCTGCAAGTTTCATTCTTTCCCGGTTAATACAAAACATCCTGCTATACTCCCGCAAGCCGGGGAACAGCCCCTGCTGCTGTCTTTCCATTTGGATCCGTAGGACATTGACCACGTCGGCGCCGGCCAGCGCGTCCGCAATATCATCACAAACCAGGGCGCCCATTTTTTCAATGTCTTTTGGAATTAATGTTGCCGGCCCGGCCAGCCTCACTTCTGCGCCCATTTTAGTGTAACCCCAGATATCGGAGCGGGCCACCCGGCTGTGCATGATGTCTCCAATGATAGCCACCTTAAGCCCTTCCAACCGGCCCTTCTTTTCCCTGGCGGTAAATAGGTCCAGCAATCCCTGAGACGGGTGTTCATGTGCGCCGTCCCCGGCGTTAATCACCGAGGCTTTGAGGGTGTTCGCCAGCAGTTCTGCAGCACCGGCCATGGGATGTCTGAGTACCACAACGTCCGCGCCCATAGCGGCAATATTGCGTGCCGTATCCTTGAGGCTTTCCCCTTTGCTGACACTGCTTGTGGCCGCAGCCACGCCCACAGTGTCCGCGCTCAAATATTTAGCCGCCAGTTCAAAGGAAGTCCTGGTACGGGTGCTGGCCTCGTAAAATACTGTTATGACCGTCCGTCCCCTTAAGGTAGGCACCTTTTTAATCTGCCTGTTAATTATCCCCTTCATCGCTTCAGCGGTATTCAGGATCAGTTCGATTTCCTGAGCAGTGGAGTCGCGCAGTCCGATCATGTCCTTGCCGCGCAGTTTCATTTAATTCCCTCCCGTGATTTAAAGAACAATTTCATCTCAAAATAATAAAGCCCTTGTCCGAATGAATGCTGAAACCGGGCCTGCCTGAAAGGGTATTTTACAGGGTCTCCCTACCGGCCCAACAGGATCTTTCTTAAAGGTGGGACATCTTTCTAATCCGGTGTTTCCTGGATAATCACCCTTTCCTCACCGTCTATTTCCTGCAGCAGCACCGCCACTTCCTCTTTCTTCGCCGTGGGCACGTTCTTGCCCACGTAATCAGCCCTAATCGGCAGTTCCCGGTGACCCCTGTCAACCAGCACTGCCAGTTGGATCGCCCTTGGACGCCCCAGGTCAATCAGGGCGCCCAACGCAGCCCTGATCGTACGCCCCGTGTAGATAACGTCGTCAACCAGCACCACAATCTTGCCGTCAACAGGAAAAGGTACCTCGGTAGAACGCACCAGGGGTTGGTAGGCAAGGGTCGTCAGGTCGTCCCGGTAAAGGGTGATGTCCAAAACACCCACCTCCACCCGGCGCCCCTCAATGTCCATAATTAGACCGGCCAAGCGTTCCGCCAGGGGCGCCCCCCGCTTCCGGATGCCAACCAGCGCCAGTCCTTCGGCGCCTTTATTACGCTCAATTATTTCGTGGGCGATTCTGGTCAATGAGCGGCGAACCCCTTCCCGATCCAGAATCTGCGCTTTTTCCTTAATCATGATAGCCTCCCCATATTTTATACCTCAACGATCAAAAATACCTGCTTGGATCAGTAAGCAGGCATAGCACGCCGATAAAAACCGTACCTATAAAATCCTTACCGATCTCACGGGACCGATTTCAAGGTCATATTTTTCTACATATTTTACATTGATTAATAATTGATGTCAATCGCCAGTGGGCTACTATGAAATAACCAGGGCGCCCTCGTCATCCAACCCCGCCATGATGTTATTTTGCAGCTCCGTAATGTTTGCCGCCCGACCACCGATTTGTATACGTACACCCTCATGCGCTTTCCTGAGCATAATCCTGCTTTTGCTTTCGGTCTGGAGCAGCGTCCTGACCCCCATTTCCGAACCGGCCTCATTTAAGATAATATCACCGCCGGCACAAATCTCCCCACCCCTGAAAACACCCTGGATGTTGACGTTTCCCCCGGCAATGATGTTTGTATTGATGCAGCCGGCTCCTTTTACCTTTATGTCACCGGAGGCTTCTATCCGGCTGTTGATGGAATACGCAAAGGTAATACCGGCCTTGTTTTGCGCCATATTTTCTATATTCTCCCGTACTTCTCCAATTTCGTTAATGATCCCGCTAAATTCCTCGAGCGAATCAATTTTTAAAACATTTAAGCCAATCAGTTTTTTTTCGATAGTACCCAGCAGGTCAACCATTCCCGCGGGAATTATAAAACTGTTCTGTCCCGATATTTTAACTATTTCCGATATTAAATTTGGTACCCTGGCATATTTTTTATCTATTAAAAGCTGGACCAGCTGCCCCGTTTTAACGTTTTTCTGTTGCGCTTTCACAGCCATTTCCGAAACAATCCGGCCCGCCCCGGCAAGGTCGAAATACAGGGCGCCCAGGTGTTTGCAAACGGCCCTTAAAAAGCTGTTATTGCCCCCGGCAACAAGGTTACCCCCTGTGATATTACTTGCTACAGCAATGTCTCCCTGCGCCGAAACCTGCGCCCCAAAAATGGCGCCGATTATATTAATCCTGCCCGCTGCCTGGACGGTCATTCCCTCAGAGACATTGCCGTGCACAACCACGTCTCCTTTAAACCTGATGTTGCCGGACTGGATGTCGACGTCACCTTTCTTATGGTAAACAGGCTCAACATCAATAACAATACCTTTTCCCAGCCTTCTGGCCGTAGGCCTGCCGCTGAACTTGGAAATGGCGCGCTGCCCATCACCGGAAATTATAGCCCCCTTGCCCGGGATAATGTCGCAGGGGACGGGATTTGGCGGGATAAGCATATCACCGTTAACCTTACGGCCCGGTTTCCCCTGATGCCCCGCAAATTTTTCCGCCAGTAGGACCCCGGGTTCAACAGACGATATTTCCCGCAGGTCCCTGAAGTCTACCCGGTCACTGGTATCGTCAATTTTCTGCTCCTCCCGCCCGGCATTAAATTTTAGTTCAACACGGTCATCAACAGTTTTGCCGGGCGCCTCACCTTCCGCTATCAGATAGGTACCTTCTTCCGCCTTGTCCAAAATGGCTGCGATTTCACCATGCTTAATGCCAAAAGTAACGTTTTTTTCGGATAACACCCGTAAAACATCAGCCGGTGTGCAGGGATATTTTGTTTCGGTTCTGGACACTGTTTTCAGACGCAGATTAGTTGCCGGCCCTGTGTCCACTACCCGGTGGCTGGTTGTCGTCCCCAGCACAATATCCAGTTTTGCAGACAGGCAGTCAGGGGCAATGTTAATTTTGTATGAACCAGGCTCTTCAACAGTAAGCGGTCTTAAGACAATTTCATCAATCTCCCTGACGATAGTTACGCCTGTTACAATCCCACCGTTTACAACCAACTCCACACCCTCGCAAGGCGCCACTGATAGAATTACGCCGTCATCGTCCGGATCCTTAACATACACCTGGCCGTCTTTGATCCACACCCCGCCAGTGCCTGACTCCAAGCCGCAATCCGCAACGCCCGCGTTTTCCGTCACTAGGCCACCCCCTTGAAAAACTGTAAGAATAAAACGCCTGTATATTAAATTATCGTATCTTTTTCTAGATAATTTAATAGTTTCGTAATAAAATAAAAATTCCTGCCGGAATGCAGGAATTTTTTGTAGTGAACTGTCAAATTTTATTGATCCCGATAAATATTAGTATCACACCCAGAATCACTATCACCATGCCGGATGGAGCGATCTTGCCGGCTAGGCCAATCAGTCCCAGGGTGGTGACAGTAAGCAGCACCATCGGTCCCACCATGGCCAGCAACGCATTTATTTTAAAGGCTGTTTCCACCCTGCCGTACAGCAGCATCAGCATTGCCGCTGTGAATTCAATGAAGGCGGATAAAAACCGCAGTCCCGCCATGCCAAGAACAATTTTCTCCTGTATTAAGAACATACTAACACCCCTCATACACGGACTGCCTATAATATCTAGAAACTAATATGCCGGGGCTGTTTGATAAATGACTGACAGTTTATCCCTACTATTAGCAAGGTAAATTGAGGCGATACCAAGTCAAACCTTAAAGGTAACCCTTTTATTTTTTTGTGAATATTTTAAGAATAGAATTTATAGGGCGGAAGGAGACCTTATATGAGTGAAGAGATATTGCGCAACCTGTGGCTGGAGGTAATCAGCATGCCCCTGGGCGAAAGGTCAAAAAAACCGAGGAACCATGGTTTAACCATGGTTATTGACAAAGGCCTGGGAATGAATGAAACAAAAGATTTATTTACTGTGGCGGGAGATTATATCGATTTTCTGAAACTGGGTTTCGGCACCTCAGCATTATACAGCCAGGGTCTGCTGGAGGAAAAAATAAACCTGGCTAAATATTATGGTATTGAAGTCTACCCCGGCGGGACCTTTATGGAAATTGCCATTATGCAGAACAAACTAAAAGAGTTCATCAAAACTGCTGGAGCCATCGGTTACTCCACCCTGGAGGTTTCAGACGGAACGATTAACCTTTCACAGGAGGTGCGCGAACGGGCCATATCAATGGCGCGAGACGCAGGTTTTAAGGTCCTCACAGAGGTTGGCAAGAAAAACTTGCAGGACAAAGAAAAAATAAGCCATTACCTAAAGCAGATTAAACGCGACCTGGATTGCGGGGCTTACCGGGTGATTATTGAAGGCAGGGAATCTGGCAAAAATGCCGGCTTTTATGATCAGCAGGGGAGGTTCATCGAGGACGAGTGGGAGCAGATCCTCCACGCCGCCGGCGACGAGCGCCTGCTAATCTGGGAGGCGCCACTCAAACAGCAGCAACAGGAGCTGATTTTCCGTTTCGGATCCAATGTCAACCTGGGCAATATTGCGGCAAACGAGGTGCTGGCCCTGGAAGCGCTGCGCGTTGGCCTGCGCGGCGACACCCTGCGTCCCGTGTACCTGGGTCACCTGTAAAACAGGTAACTGGCGCCGGGCATTTGTAGGTGCGGCTCAGCCGCACCTATTTGGTAATAGTAACCAGTGGTGAAGCATATATTATAAAACGAATTTTATGTAAAGCGGGTAACCATTTTGCCGGGAGTAAACCTACTGGTGGCGCTGCTGCTAATCGGGATTATCGCCCAATCCAACCTGATCGTGACGGCGGCAAGCATCCTGTTAATTGTAAAATTCACTAACCTGAACTTTATCTATTCCCTGCTGGACAGACGGGGCCTGGAACTTGGCCTGCTTTTTTTGATGCTTACGATTATGGTGCCGCTGGCCAACGGCAGTGTACTGCCCGGGGATATCACCCGTAACCTGGTATCCCTTCCCGGCATCCTGGCAGTCGCGGGCGGGGCCGGTGCGACCTATCTAAACGCCCGCGGCCTGGATCTGTTAAAGGTAGATCCGGAAATAGTATTCGGTATGGTGCTGGGCTCCATTTTCGGCATTGTCTTTTTGCATGGCGTTCCCGTGGGGCCGTTGATGGCGGCAGGCATCACCGCCATGCTTTTGCCTGTGCTGCGTTTATTCAGGCGTTAGCCCGGACAAAATTGCCGCTAATTCGTCCGGCAGAGGCGCTGCAAACTCCATGTAAGCATCCGTGCGGGGATGCCTGAAGCCAATAACGGCGGCGTGGAGGAACTGCCCGGTCAGGTTAAAATGCGGTCTGGCCGGGCCATATTTCGGATCACCCACCACGGGGTGCCCGATGAAAGCAAGGTGCACCCTGATTTGATGGGTGCGCCCGGTTTTCAGCTGCAGCCGCAAATAGGTATACCCGGCAAAACGGTTTTGTACATGGTAATTTGTTACCGCGTGCCGGGCGTTTTTGTGAACAACTGCCATCTTTTGTCTGTTTCTTGGGTCACGCCCAATAGGAGCTTCAATCACCCCGGCTTCTTCCCTGATCCTGCCATGCGCCAGCGCCAGGTAGATCCGGGAAATGCGGTGATCCTTGAGCTGCCGGGCCAGGCTGATATGGGCTGCGTCGTTTTTGGCCACCATTAAAAGGCCTGATGTATCCTTATCCAGGCGGTGCACTATACCAGGGCGCAGCACACCGTTGATCCCTGAAAGATCACGGCAATGATGGAGCAGGGCATTCACCACAGTACCGGAGTAATTGCCGGCGGCAGGGTGGACAACCATGCCCCTGGGCTTATTTAGAACGATAACATCGCTATCTTCATAATAAATATCAAGCGGGATTTTTTCCGCCCTGGCTTCTGCCTGCACAGGTTCGGGAATCTCCAGGCTGACTGAGTCCCCCTCCTTTACCTTATAACCGGCCCTTACAATAGCGCCGTTTACCCGGGCCAATCCTGCCGCGATCAGCCTCTGGATATGCGAGCGGGTATAATCTGCAGCGGCGCCGGCAAGGAAAACATCCAGCCTTTTTCCCCTGTCGCCGGGCCCTACCTCATAATAATTTACAGGCGTCACTATCGCTCACTGCCCTTTTCTATTTTGCCGCCGTCCCTCAGCAGTTCCCAGGCCAGAAGGCAGACACCGATGAAGATGGCTGTGTCGGCCAGGTTGAACACCGGCCATATGCGGAAATCCAAAAAGTCAACGACCTGGCCAAGGCGCACCCGATCCGCCAGGTTGCCCAGGGAACCTCCCAGGACGAGGGCCAGGCCATTTCTTAATACTCTCCTTTCCGCCGGAAGTTTCCTGTAAACAATCAGCCCCCCAATTAGCAGCACGAGGCCCGTGCCTAAAAAAAGGGCGTTCTGGTTGGGCAGGATGCCGAAGGCGGCGCCCGGGTTCATGATGTAGGTTAGATGAAAAACCGACTGCAGCACGGGAATCGATTCACCCTGATACATCAGCAGCTGGACTGCTGCTTTGGTAACCTGGTCTATTCCCAGGATCACCATAATTAGTGCAAGAAACATTTTATTCACCATAGCAATATATCTGTTTCATCACTGCCGCGCAACGCGGGCAAAGGGTCCGATGTCCGGGATCCGCACCGACCTCCGTGTGGTACATCCAACAGCGTTCGCATTTTTCACCGGCGGCGGGACGGACTGAAATAAGCAGTCCGGGGATGGTGTCGTTGGCCTGGGCTGCAGCTGGGGCGTCCCCCAGGGCACCCAGGCTGACTTTCGAAACAATAAAGAGGACGGGCAGATCATCGGCCAGGGGTTCCAGGAAACTGCGCAGGTCTTCACCCAGGGACAGTTCAACTGCGGCTTCCAGCGAGTTGCCGATCACCTTGTCCCGGCGGGCCGACTCCAGCGCCTTGGTCACCTCGCCACGCACAGCCAAAAGCCGTTCCCATTTTTCCTCCAGTTCAATATCTATATATTCTATCGCGGTTTCCGGCATCTCCGCCAATTGGACACTGGCCGGCCCCGCCCCGGCGCCGGGCATATGGCGCCAGATTTCCTCAGTGGTGAATGTCAGGACCGGCGCCAGCAGCCGTACCAGCGCCGATAGGATTTCATACATCACAGTCTGCGCGGCCCGGCGCTCTTTTGAAGCAGCGGGCATGGTATAAAGCCGGTCTTTAATGATATCCAGATAAAGTGAACTCATGTCTACGGTGCAGAAGCTATGGATAGCGTGATAAACCACATGATATTCATAATCCTGGTATCCCGCGGTCACTTTTTGGATTAATTTCTGCAGCCGGTGCAAGGCCCAGCGGTCTATTTCCAATAGCTGTTTATAATCAACCCTGTTTTCGGCCGGGTCAAAGTCATAAATGTTGCCCAGCAGGAAACGGCAGGTATTCCTGATTTTGCGATAGGCCTCGGTAAGTTGTTTTAATATAGCGGGTGAGGCGGCCAGGTCGCTGCGGTAGTCGGCCGAACTGACCCAAAGGCGCAAGATGTCGGCGCCCATCTGCTTAATCACCTTGGCCGGATCCACCACATTGCCCAGTGATTTGGACTGCTTGCGGCCCTGTTCGTCAACGACAAAACCGTGGGTCAACACCGCCCGGTAAGGGGCCCTGCCAGTCACCGCCACCGAGGTGGAAAGGGATGAGTTAAACCAACCCCGGTGCTGGTCGCTTCCTTCCAGGTAAAGGTCCGCCGGCCGGCACTGATCCGGCCAGACGGATGGTTCATCCAGTACCCCAAAATGGCTGGTGCCGGAATCAAACCAGACGTCCATAATATCCGTCTCTTTGGTAAACTCACCGCAGCCGCAGCCGCATTTTATACCCTGCGGCAGCAGTTCCCCGGCGGGCCAGGCAAACCAGATACCGGATCCATTCTGCCTGAACAGGTCCTGCAGGCGCCCGATGGTCTCGTCGTTGATCAATTCTTTCCCGCAGTCCCGGCAATAAAACATCGGTATCGGCACTCCCCAGCTGCGCTGACGGGAGATGCACCAATCACCGCGGCCCTCCACCATGTTGTAGATGCGCTCTTCACCCCAGGCCGGGATCCAGCGCACTGTGCGGATGGCGTCCAGCGCCGCCTGGCGGAACCCGTCAATAGAGGCGAACCACTGCTCGGTAGCCCGGAAAAACACAGGCTTTTTGCAGCGCCAGCAGTGGGGAAACTGGTGTGCAATAGTGGACTGACTGATCAGATGTCCCCGGCGGGTCAGTTCCTCGAGTACGCTGGCATTGGCGTCCAGGTAGAACTGACCGGCGAAAATACCACCCTCTTCGGTAAAAATCCCCCTGGCGTTAATTGGGGACAACACAGGCAGGCCGTACTGCTTGCCGACAACAAAGTCTTCCATGCCGTGGCCCGGCGCGGTATGCACACAGCCGGTGCCCTGATCCAGGGTAACATGCTCACCGAGGATCACCAGCGAAACCCTGTCTACAAAGGGGTGGCCGCATTCAATTAATTCCAGTTCCACGCCTTTGAACTCCCCAATCACAGTGGCGCTCTCTATGCCTGCATTTTGCAAGAAATTATCTTTTAATTCTTCCGCGACCAGGTATTTTTCTTTCCCGGCTTTGAGCAAAACATATTTGTATTCGGGGTGCAGGCATATGGCCGCGTTAGCCGGCAGAGTCCAGGGCGTTGTGGTCCAGATTACCAGGTAAGAGTCCTCTTCGGGCAAGATGCCCCTGCCGTTTCTTATTGGGAAACGGACATATATTGAAGCTGATTTTTTATCCCCGTATTCGACCTCCGCCTCAGCCAGCGCCGTTTCACAGGTGGCGCACCAGTACACTGGTTTCAGGCCTTTATAAATATATCCTTTTTTGGCCATTTCCCCAAAAACACCAATCTGACGCGCTTCATAATGGGGCATCAAGGTCAGGTAGGGTTTATCCCACTGGCCCCTGACGCCCAGCCTTTTGAACTCTTCCCGTTGGATGTCGACAAATTTCAGGGCAAAATCCTTGCACTTGTTCCTGAATTCCACCGGATCAATCTCGTGGCGGTTCAGGCCGAAGGCCTTAATCGCCTGCTGCTCAATCGGCAAGCCGTGGGTATCCCAGCCCGGCACATAAGGCGCGTCAAAGCCTGCCATGGAATGATACTTGACCACGATATCTTTTAAGACTTTATTTAGCACATGGCCCAGGTGGATATGCCCGTTGGCGTATGGCGGGCCGTCGTGCAGAATGAACTTTTTCCGGCCACGGTTTTTTTCCTGGACCTGGCTGTAAATGTCGATTTCATCCCAGAATTTTAGAAACCCCAGTTCCCTTTCAGGCAGATTGGCCCGCATTGGGAAGTCGGTTTTGGGTAAATTAAGGGTTTTACCGTAATCCATTTTAAAACACCTCTCTATTTTTATATGGCGGGTTGTCAGGGGGACGGGGTTGCAGCTTAAAGCCGCACATTACATGCAAAAAACCCGCCCCCAAGGGGCGGGTCCATTACCCGCGGTACCACCCTAACTGCAGCCCGACCCAACGCCGCAGGCGCGGCTGCAGGCTAACCACTTTAGTGCCGTATATCGGCGGCAAACCGGCCCGGCCTAATTTTCACGTGAATTTCAGCAGGCGCCTCACGGGTGATTTTCAACAGTGTGACCGTGCCCGGTTTCCAGCATGCCCGGACTCTCTGTACAGACAATTTCCGTTTACTCGTCCCGCTCATCGGACTCTACGCAATACACTAACATGAAATATTATATTAAAAAGCCGCAATGCAGTCAACCGGGCAGGAATATAACCGGTGCATAATCCCCACTTACCTCTGCAGCCTCACGGCAATAATGCCTTAAGGGTTTTATCGGAACTTAATCCGCATACCCTGATTACTTTATTGCGACTGGTATGGCCGCTGAAAATTTCCACCCGGGAACGGGGCACACCCAGAGCCTTGGCCAAAAACGCCCGGCAGGCTTCGTTGGCTTTGCCTTCTAAAGGAGCTGCAGTCAATCTAATCTTGAGAGCGTCCTCATAAACCCCCACAACACAGTCCTTTGACGAACGGGGCATGACCCTGACCTTGAAAAACAGGTCCCCATTTTCTTCCCTGATTCGCAGCAAATTGCTCACCCCCAGGTGCGACTTTCCGTTAGTATCTGTCCCCAGTTGTGTGTAATTAAGGCATAAACCGGGCCGCCGGTGTACGCCGTAAGTCCTTGGCCTCGCTCTGCGGGGTTTTCAGCCGATTTTCCGGTAATAATTATTAACGAAATTATACAGCAACCGGGCAGTGATCCCCCAGATAAAACGCTCACCGTATTCATAATAATAAACAGGGAAGGACCATTTTTTATTCCAGCCTTTTTTGTAGCTGTCGGGCACCCTGTTGAAGGGAAAATCGGGAGCAAAACGGGTTGCTGTGTCAACACTGCTCCGAACAGGTTGGTTTTCAGCAAAATGCTTCAGCGGTGCGCTAAATACCTCTTCCACTTCTTGCGGATCAGGCCTAATACTTTCAGCATCCTTAATTAGCCCCACAAATGGAAAAATTATGTTCATCGGTGGCCCGAAAAAACAATTCAAGGAACCCAGCAGGTCAATCTGGTTTTTTGTAATCCCCAGTTCTTCAATGGTTTCACGAACCGCAGCCCCTTCAGGATCCGCCAGTTCGTCCTTTTCCATTTTACCGCCCGGAAAACATATTTCACCGGGTTGCCGGCGCAGGTGGTTGGCCCGGACTTCAAACATTATGTACAGTTCGCTTTCCGTTTTAATCAATGGCAGCATAACCGCTGATACAAAATAGTCTTCTATGTTTTGTATACCCGGCTGCGCCATGTACAGCAAATTTTTCAAGCGTTTCATCAAAACCGCTCCTGAAAAGGTAATTTAAACAGCCCATACCCCAAGGCGGGGATTATGCGGGCCGGGGGACTATCAGCCGTTTTATTAGGTGGGCTTAAGCGGTGTTCCGGCATCCGGGTTAAAAATCAGGTCATGATACCTCCGTCAACTCTTCCTCAGCCGGCAGTTCCTTTTCCTCATTTTCTAATAGCTCTATTTGCGACCCCAAAAAGGACCTCAGGCGGACCCGAAAAATGTAGGCTTCCCGCCTAACCCGTTCATATTCAGCTTTCATCGCGGAAACCTGTTTTTCAGTTTCGTGAAGCAGCCCCGCCACTTCCCGTTCTGCTTCACGGGCTAGCTGATCGGCTTCGATCCGGCTGCGATCGAGAATTATCTTTGCCTCTTTCTCCGCGTTTTGCCTTAGTTCATCCGCGTTTTTTTGCGCCATCACCATGGCATTCTTGATCGCTTCCTCTATTTCCCGGTACCGGGCCACATTTTGTTCGGTTTGGTCAATCTTCTCCCTTAGCTCCTGATTTTCGCGAATCATGTTTTCAAAATCCTGGGCAATCTGATCTAAAAATGCGTTTACTTCATCCTCGCTGTAACCACGCAGTACATGCCGAAATTCTTTTTTCTGAATATCCAGCGGTGTTAGCACCATTTTCACCTCGGTCTTAAAGGATTGCAATTCAGTGTAAAGCCAAACTGCCGGCTTAAAGGAACGAAATTAAGAGGCCGATTACAATTCGTTGAATAATATGCAAGACAAAAAATGCAATAATCGGGGAGAAATCGATTTGGCTATATGTTGGGATTATCCGCCTGAAAATACGCAAATATGGTTCCGTGGTCTCATAGATAAAACGAATAACCGGCTGGTAAGGGTTGTGCCTGATCCATGACAAAAGTATCCGGATTAGTAAAAGGACCGCATACACCTCGAAAGCAACATTAACCGCCCTAATTATAGTAGTTACCATATTACCCCCACACTAATCACTTTTTCCTGACATCTCACGCGAACGCCGGGTCGCCTCGGCGACAGCCTTCATCAAAACCGACCGCAGGGCGCCTTCCTCCAAAGCGTAAAGCCCCGCCGCCGTAGTCCCGCCAGGGGTTGTGACCATGTTTTTTAGTTCAGCGGGATGCTCTGTTGTTTCCAGGATCATTTTTGCGGCCCCCAGCATGGTCTGGGCAGCCAGCTTTCTGGCAATATTGCCCGGCAGCCCAAGACGAACGGCGCCGTCGATCAGGCCCTCTAGAATCAGGTACATATAGGCCGGCCCGCTGCCGCTCAAACCAGTCACGCAGTCAAGCAGCGCCTCGGGTACCTCTACTGCATTTCCGGCGGCATTAAAAATGGCCAGGGCCGCCATCACGCTTTTCTTGCCCGCATACTTGCCGGCGCATACCGCACTGGCGCCCTCTCCCACCAGGCACGGTGTGTTCGGCATCACGCGAATAACCGGCGTGGGTCCTGCCAGACAGGCCTCAATCTGTCCCGTTGTGACACCGGCGGCTATAGATATGATAATTTGCCCCGTTCCAGCCACAGCTGCTATTTCTTTTAAAACCAGCGGCGCCACAGGCGGCTTAACTGAGATAACTATAATATCGGCTTCCCCGGCGACAACACGGTTGTCAGCCGTCGTGTTGACACCTAGTTTTTGTCCAAGCCGTTCACGCAGGTGTTCACTGACGTCACTTATGTAAATCTGGGACGGCGCTACCAGGCCGGCGCGCAGGATACCGGTAGCAAGCGCCTCGCCCATAGCTCCCCCGCCTATAAATCCAATTTTAGTGTTGGTATTAAAAACGCACATTTGTAAACATACTCTTTCCTTTGCCCAGGTCTTTTTGGTCGCCCGCGATATCCATGTTATTGGGGACAAACAGGAAAATGCCGCTTCCGACCTTTTGCATACTACCGTTCAGAGCATACGTCGCGCCGCTTAAAAAGTCAACCACCCGCTGGGCCAGCTCTGTTTCAGCCTTTTCCAGGTTAACAATAACCGGACGCCTATTTTTGAGATTATCTGTGATCCCTTTGACTTCCTCATAGGATCTTGGTTCAACAACGACAACCCTGGTCTGGCGCTGGGCGTGCATACTTATAACTGTGCCCTTTTCTTTTTCCCTGTCTTTTTTCTTCATCCAGGGCTTCTCTTCATGCGGCTCCACCGGGGCGTCTTTTTCTTCTTCTATGGCTTCTTCTTCAAAACCCATAAAATTCAGCATCTTATCTACAATTTTCAAGTCATCAGGCCTCCTCAATTGAAATTATTATAGTTGCCGGCGCTTTTTCAAAAACTAGTAACGAGCGCCGAATAACGCGGTACCAAGCCTAATTAGATTTGCTCCTTCCTCCAGGGCAACTTCAAAATCACCGGTCATGCCCATGGAAAGGATGTCCATGCCAATTCCCTGAATATTTTCATTTAGCTTTTGGAGCAGCTCCGCTGTCTGGCGGAAGACATAACGGACCTCTCCCGGATCGTCACATGCCGGGGCGATGGTCATTAAGCCGCAAAGCTCCAGCCCTGGCAGGCCGGCGGCGGCATGTGCAAAATCCCCCGCCTCCCCCGGGGAAAAACCGTATTTTGAAACCTCCCCGGACACGTTAACCTGAATAAGAGCCCTTGCGGTTATGCCGGCTTCGCAGGCAGCCTGGCTGATCACCTCTGCCAGGCGCCAGTTATCCAGAGAATGGATCAGGCTGACTTTGTCAATAATTTTTTTAACCTTATTAGTCTGCAAGTGCCCGATAAAGTGCCATTCTATATTCTGGGGCAGCACCGGTTGTTTACGCAAAAACTCCTGTGCCTTGTTTTCCCCCAGGTTAAATACGCCCAGGTCCAGGGCTTCTTTTATTTTATCCACCGGGATTGTCTTGGTTACCGCTACAAGTTTGACATCCGCCGGGTTTCGACCGGCACGCCGGGTTGCGGCGCTGACGCGTTTTTGTACCCTGGCCAGGTTTTCCTTCAAACTCACAGTTATCGACACACCTTTATTCCATTAACCATCCTTCTCTAACGAAAACAGGATTAGCGACGTAGCCGGCGCCTTCCTCAATCCCGTCTCCAGATACGGCAATTTTCCCGGATAGCGCCCCCTCTATTTCTACGGGTGTCCACACAGCCTTTTTCTTCACGATCAGGTAAATACCCGGCTGATGATCATTGCAGACAATCGCCCAATCCGGTACTAGAAATCCCCTTAGCGACCTGGTTGTTACATTAAGGCTCACACGGCGGTGATGTATTATTTGCTCGGGAAAGCCTGACAACATGAATGCTCCCCTGACGTTGCCGGAAATATCATTTACCTCGCCGGGGGTAATACTGAAGTCCATGTTTTCCCAGGAAGCAGGCAGTGGCCCGGGATCATCCCAATAGCTATCGGTAAAATCTGTTTTTGGCAAAGTGCCGTATATATACACGGGGGAAAGGTTGTCAATTATTTTAACCACAGGCTGTCCCTGATCAACCTTTGATCCGTCGGCAAGCGGCCTGGCATCCTTTTTTTCTATTGCCGGCACGGCAATGGTCCCAATGTCGGACGGGGAAAGGATGCTTTCATAACCATCCAGATGGTTGCATAGAATACCTGTTGCATCAGTGTATAGGACAAATGTCGCCTCACTGGAGCCCTGCTCCACAGAAATTATTTCCGCCGCTCTAGCCCCCATTTCCAAACGTTCACCGTCCGCCCGGGTCAGGTGCAGCCTGCCGCTGCAAGGCGCCTTAAACACTCTTTCGTTTTTAATCAGGATACCGTCCAGCGTAGTCGTCCGGCTGACTGTCCCAATTGTTAGGACCTGCTGCCCGGCGATTGTGGAAATAATAGAATGCCTGCAAAGAATAACAACCAGTACCAGCACGAAAGCTGCCAGTAAAAATTTTTTAAACCATTTTTTTAGCCTGCGCTGCTTTTTTGGCAAGGGCATATGAGAGACGTTATTATTTTTCATTTCAAATGGAATCTAATTCGACGTTGCCAAAGATAAATCCTGCGTAAGCCCACCGCCCAGGGCCTTTTTTTAAAATTATTCAGCCATCTTGTGCATATTTTAGTCCGGCAGAATTGTTTTTAATGCTCTGTCTCCGCCAGCGGCAGCAGGAATGAAAAGGTGCTTCCCTTGCCCACCTTGCTTTCCACCTGGAGCCCCCCTTTATGGACCTCGACGATATGTTTTACAATGGACAAGCCCAGGCCGGTACCGCCGAGATCCCTTGAGCGGGCTTTATCAACCCGGTAAAAGCGTTCAAATAAACGGGCCACATTTTCCGGCGGGATACCAATGCCGTTATCCTGCACATCAATTTTCATATGGCCATTTTCGATGCCGGCACTGATGCGGATGGTACCTCCCGCCGGGGTGTAATTTATGGCATTGTCGATCAGGTTGAGGAGCACCTGCCTGATCATGTCCGGATCGGCATGTACCAGCGGCAGGGTCTCCGGCGTGTCCTGGGCCAGGGTCAGGTTCTTTTCCATGGCCTTGGCGCTCATGATCTCAGAGGTCAATTTAATTAGGTCCCCAATAGCAAATGCCTCCAGGTTTGGCACGAACCCTTCCTGCTCTATTTTGGACAGGTGCAGCAGGTCGTCTATTAGCCGTGAAAGCCTTTCTGCCTCCTTGTTAATAATCAAAAGGAATTTTTCGGCATTAGCCGGGTCATCGCATCCACCGTCCAGCAGGGTTTCAGCAAAACCCCGGATCGACGTCAGCGGTGTGCGCAACTCATGGGAAACATTGGCCACAAACCCGCTGCGCATTTCCTCATATTTTTTCTTTTCAGACACGTTTTTCAATATTGCCACCACTTCGCTTGAATCCCCGTCTGTGCCGGTGGGAATGACATGGACGGTAAATACCCGCAGATCCGGCGCCGACAGCTGGATCCTCTTTTTAATTGATTTTCCCGTTACCAGTGACTCATGCAGCATTTTTTCCAGATTGTCATCACGGAAAACCCTGATGATGTTTTTCCCCTTACTGGCTTCATTAGTGATCCGGAAAAGTTTTTCCACAACCGGGTTGAGTAAAATGACCCGACCCCAGTTGTCCATGATAATTACCCCGTCGGACATCCCGCTGACAATAGCCTGCAGCCTGCCTCTTTCCGCGGCAAGGTGATCAGTGATCCTTTTCAAGCGGCCGGCCATGCACTTGATCGCCCGCCCCAGATCGCCTATTTCATTTTGCGGAAAGACGGGCATGTACTGTTCAAAATTTTCACCGGCCACGCTTTGCGCTATTGAAGTAACCTCTTTCAGCGGGTTTATTAAACTGCTGTATGAAATCCAGGCCAGTACCAGGCTGAAAAAAAATGACAAGATGACAAAAAACCAGAGGCTGATTAAATTCAAATTATATAACTTGGCCAGGCCGATAAAAACGCCAAACAGGAAAAAGTAACTGGCAACCGGCCGCCAGCCGATATTCCGGAGAATTCTAAAGATGAACGACATCAAATGTCCTCCTTAAAGCGATAACCGACCCCGCGTACAGTTTCAATTAGTTCGCCGGCGCCCGGCTCCTGTTCCAGTTTTTGTCTGATATGCCGGATGTGCACATCAATGGTGCGGGAGTCAACCGGGTAATCGTAACCCCATACCTGGCCCAGCAACTGTTCCCTTGTAAAGACCTTCCCCCGGCGCCGCGCCAGATAACACAGCAGCTCAAATTCCTTCTGGGTCAGATCCTTTTTTTCACCATTGGCATAAACCGTATGTTTCTCCTGATCAATAACAAGCCGGCCGATTTTCACTATTTTATCGGCGGTCTTTTCCCCGTCCCTGTTTTCCGTCTGGACAGACCTGCGCAGGCGCGCCTTCACCCTGGCTACAAGTTCCCTGGGGCTGAAAGGTTTTACGATATAATCGTCGGCGCCCATTTCCAGCCCCAGCACCCGGTCCAGTTCCTCGGCCCTGGCGCTCAAAATAATCACCGGGATATACCTGGTAGATGAATCCTGTTGCAGTTCCCGGCAAACCTCGAGGCCGTTCATCCCCGGCAGCATCACGTCCAGGATGATCAGGTCCGGCAACTCTTCCCGGGCCATTTCCAGACCGCAGGCGCCGTCGGGTGTGGATATCACCTCAAAACCGTCCCTTTCCAGGTTGAAGCGAACCAGTTCCAGTATATTCTTCTCATCTTCTACCACAAGTATTTTGGGCATCCCCATCTTCCTTTCGCGTGAGAACTATTTCAACATTAAGAGAGACGCCATCCGCCCGGTTATACCCCGCTCAGCGCGGTACGAGAAAAACAGGTCCCTGCGGCAGGAGGTGCATAAATGCGCAGTCAATATATTTTCGGGTTTTAGTCCCGCCTCCAGCAGAGTTAGCCTGTTGGCTTCCCATAAATCGAGCTTCCATTTGCCCGGCGCCGCAGCTGCCTCCAGTCTCTTGCCGCCGCGAAAAACATCCCGGAACCGGCTGATCACCGGTTCTCCCACCTCATAACAGCAGGGGCCGATGGAAGGACCGATACCTGCCAGACAGTGACGCGGATCACTGCCGAAAATTTCAGTCATTCTCTTTACCACCTTAAGCCCGATTTTAAGCGCCGTACCCTGCCAACCGGCATGGGCCAGCGCCACAACCCGCTTAACCGGGTCAAGTAAAAAAACCGGCACACAGTCCGCATAATAGCTTGATAGGGGCAAACCGCGCGAATCCGTGATCAGGGCGTCGGTATCCGGCAGCGCTTGATCTTCTGAAAGGGCGCCCTTCCCCAAATCGCCCGCTCCCACCAACCTGATCCCATCGCCATGCACCTGTCTGCCGGCTATCAAATGTCGGGCATTTATCCCAAGTGACCGGCAGGCCAGGTCTCTATTTACCCGCACACTGCGATCATCATCACCGACATGAAAAGAAGTGTTAAGGCTGTGGTAAAACCCTGTGCTGACGCCCCCCGCGCGGGTGGTAAAACCATGGCTGACCAGGCCGGACGATTCCAGGTGGGTAAAAACAAAATATTTTAGCCTGCCTTTTTGAACAATAGCGCCCACTGCCCTTGTTCCCCTTTTCTAAACAGTTTACCCCGCTTTTCTAATAATGTTGTCCAGATCGGTAAGGCTCCTGAGGATTTCCCCCCGGGTTTCATTGTCAATACCAGATGCCAGGAGTCCCTGCAGTCTGGTGCTGATGGTATCATACAATGTCTTGATGTTGTCTTCCTTGACGGCAACTGTCCCTGGCGGCGGAAGTTCAACAATCTGTTGCAGGGATGGTAGGGTTATTTTCAAGCCGTGCCGCGTTCTGAGCAGGTTTGCCAGGGCGACTGACGCCTCCGGTTCACCGTGGACAAGAAAAACTTCCCGCGGTGGTTTCCTGAAGTTTTTAACCCACTCAACCAGACCTGCCTGGTCGGCATGGGAAGAATAGCTTTCAATGAGTTTTATGTCCGCTTTTACAGCGATTTCATCGCCAAAAATACGCACTGTTTTCTGGCCGTCAAGTATCTGCCTGCCCAAACTACCTTCTGCCTGGTAGCCGACAAACAGCACCGTACTCTCCGGCCGCCACAGGTTGTATTTAAGGTGATGCCTAATCCGGCCCGCCTCGCACATACCACTGGCGGATATGATCAAAGTCCTGTCAGCTTTGTTCAGGGCCATTGATTCCTCAACAGTTTTGGTGAATTTAATACCCGGTATCCGGTGCGGATCCTCGCCATCCTGGATTAGTCCGGCAGCTTCCTCGTCAAAAAAATCATGGTGTCTCCAGAATATTTCCGTGGCTGCCGTGGCCAGCGGGCTGTCAATGTATACCGGCATAGCCGGCATCCTTTTTTCCTTGATCAGCAAATACAAGTGATAGAGAAGGTCCTGTGTGCGTTCAACCGCAAAGGCGGGGATAACCAGGTTGCCCCCTTTATTATAGGTTTCCCAGATCACATCGTGCAGCAACTCTATTTCTTTTTCTTCCGGATCATGCAGGCGGGCGCCATAGGTAGATTCCATGATCACGTAATCCGCCTCGTCAATATATGATGGATTTTTAACAATGGGCCTGTCCTTATTGCCGATATCACCTGAAAAAACCAGCTTTGTTTCCACGCCGTTCTCCCAGGCGCATATTTCAATCATAGCCGACCCCAGAATATGGCCCGCATCAACGAAACGCATTCTGATGTCAGGTGTCAGACGGGTTATTTTGTCATAGGGAACAGCCTTAAAATAGGGCAGGGATTTATAGGCGTCGTCCACTGTATAAATAGGTTCTATAAAGCCTCTCCCGGCGCGGCGGTTCTTGCGGTTTTTGCGCTCAACCTCCATTTCCTGGATAAAGGCGCTGTCGGGCAGCAGCACACCGCAAAGTTCAATCGTTGGCTGGGTGGCATAAATTATACCTTTAAATCCATTCTTAATCAATTTGGGAATTAAACCGCTATGATCTATATGCGCGTGTGTCAAAAGGAGAAAATCCACACTGCCCGGTGAAAACTTAAAACCCTGGTAATTACGCTCTCTTATATCCCTTCTGCCCTGGTACATGCCGCATTCGATCATTATCCGACTATTTGCAGTTTCCAAAAGAAAACAGGAGCCGGTAACAATTCCGGCTGCCCCTAGGAATTGCAAGTGCATTTACAACCCTCCTGCCGCGTTTTTTAGTAAAACAATTCCGCCCGATTGACATAAATCCTTTTTTTATTCCCGAGATTATTGGGGTTGGTCTGTTGGGGTATATCACCGCAGCGCCTAGAATCTGCAGCGCAGTTCCACATTGTCAATTTTAACCCTGCTGCTGTTGCCGGCGCCCGGTTCAAAGGTAAACCTCACTTCCGCCGTCCTGGCCCCGGCGGGCACCCGGCCGGTTGACAGGCTGAGTCTCAGATATCTGTTATCCGGTATGTTTTCCTGCGAGAACCTGGGTTCAGTCCTGCCCACAAATACACCGGCCCTGTCGAAATAGAATATTTCTACAAATAGAATAAATCTCGCAACGCCGCCGCGGACGACATTTTGCCTGGCCCACCAAGTTAGATCATAGATCCTGCCCGCTTCGATATCGGCCCTTTGCGACAGCATGGCCATTGATCTGCTTACTGCTCCCAATTCGGCGGCAAAATTACCAGCATGGGATATTGTTGTACGGGATACGTTGCTTGCAGCCCACCCGGTTGGGGCCGATGTGGCGCTTGGCCACCTTTCAAAACCGGGGTTTACCAGCACATTGATATCGGGGCAGGCCGTGGGGGGTACAGGTGGCCTCGGCGTCGGCCTTGGTGTCGGCCTTGGCGTCGGCCTTGGCGTCGGTCTCGGCGTCGGTCTCGGCGTCGGTCTCGGCGTCGGCCTCGGCGTCGGCCTTGGTGTCGGCCTTGGCGTCGGCCTTGGCGTCGGCCTTGGCGTCGGCCTTGGTGTCGGCCTTGGCGTCGGTCTCGGCGTGGGGCTGATTGCCGCGATCCTAATTGCAGTGGAAATACCTTGGGTTGCCAATCCCTCGGCTACATTAAAGCCCTCAATGGTTATTTGCCCGGGCAGAACCAGTTCACCCAGATTGTTTCTCTGGTTCCACACAACCCGAAAAACCTGGTTTGCCCCCGGCCTTAAGATTACAGCCGCAGCCTGCTGGGCAAAAAACCGCCCCTGTGACCAGCGCCAGCTAACAATACCGCCGGGACCGCGCCTGGCTAGAAATTCGAAACGCTGAGCCGTTCGATAACGCAAGGTGACATTGCTGTTGCCTGTATTTGTTTTGGTCAGGGTTATGACTACGTTTTCTCCCCTGTCGTAGGTTGTTTTATCGGTAGTAATAGTGTACAGAAGGTTGCCAACACGACGGCTGGGATCACCGCCCGTGCCGCCGCCTGTTTGCCCCGCTTCCCCGCCTGTTTGTTCACCCGCCTCGCCCGTCACAATCCCGGGAATGGTGAGCACCTGGCCGACAAATATAAAATCGGGATCGGTAATATTATTGGCCTGGGCTAAAGCTTCCACAGTGGTGTTAAAACGCTGGGCGATCTCAAACAGAGTATCCCCGCTCCGTACCGTATAGGTTGCCATACTTTTCCCTCCCTTTCTATAAAACTGCAAATGTTTTTATCATTTTATGTTTTTTAGTTTGAATGGTTCCGTGGGAAAAAGGAAAACCGGTTTTCTAAGAAAACCGGCCGGCGTGATCATTATCCGTCAACTACATCTTCGGTTGTTAGGAAAAAGAGTCTTTTCTCCTAACTGTTCCTGAGGTCGTTTATTTCCTGCATAAAACTTTCCGCGTCCCTGAATTCACGATAAACTGAGGCAAAACGGACGTAGGCCACTTCATCAAGGTCGCGCAAATGGCCCATGACCAGCTCACCGATGCAGACGCTCCTTACTTCGGGCTTCATCAGGTTACGCAGGTCTTGCTCAATACTGTCAACTATAGCCTCCAGTCGTTCGGTGGAAACTGGTCTTTTCCGGCAGGCCATAATTAAACCGCGCATTAGTTTTTGCCGGTCAAAGGCCTCCCTGCGGTTATCTTTTTTTACCACAACAAGCAGCTGTCCTTCTACCTTCTCATACGTGGTAAAGCGCTTGCCGCACCCCCCGCATTCCCTGCGGCGCCGAACCGCGTCACCTTCCACTGTCGGCCGGGAGTCCAGAACCCGGCTGTCCGGAAATTTGCAAAAGGGGCATTTCATAATCATTTCACTCTCCCAGTTTATTTTTACCGGAAATAGTAACGATATATGTAGTGTATTGCTGCTAACATTATACTATATATTGAGAACTTAAGAAAATACTAATCGTGCAAAAATAATCATGGGAGATCGCATGGGGCGCCGCACAACACATGGCAGGACTATGAACCATGCTGGTAGTTGACCTTGAACTCATGCTTGGGATCAGTAAAGCTGCTGATCTCAACCAAAATAACGTCGGCGCCGATTTTAACAATTTTTTCCCAGGGTACAACAACCTCCTCCTCCCGACCGAGAAAGCCAAGGAATTTTCCGCTTACCCCCGGCAGGATTATCGAGGTAATCCGCCCCTGACCCAAATCGATATCAATGTCCTTGATCAAACCGAGCCGCCGCCCGTCGACCACATTGATGATTTCCCGCGACCGCAGGTCGGATATTTTTACCATCTCAACACCCCTTTAGAACAACCTTGCCCGGCAATAGCGCAACGCAGTATCTCGGGCATTATATTTTAGGCAACAGAACCGCCTGCGCAAAATGCCGCCTGGATCATGGAGTCCCCTATATCTATATGTGGTTTTTCTGTTTTCTGAACAAAAATTTAGACGGCCCGCTTCGGCCGTCGTTCAAATCCCGTGCATGTTGTTTTCTAAATATGCTTTTTCATGTGGCCCAGCGCCGCCTTTTCCAGGCGCGAAACCTGCGCCTGCGAGATGCCGATTTCCTCCGCCACCTCCATCTGTGTCTTACCCTCATAAAAACGCAGCGTCAAAATTAATTTTTCCCGATCGCTGAGCTTTTTTAAAGCGTCCTTAATCGCTATCCCTTCAAGCCAGTTCAGATCCTGATTTTTTTCATCGCTGATTTGATCCATTACAAATATGGGATCGCCCCCGTCATGGTAGATGGGCTCAAACAATGATATCGGTTCCTGGATGGCATCCAGGGCGAAGACAACTTCCTCTCTGGGCATTTTCAATTCGCCGGCTATTTCATTGATCGATGGTTCGCGCGAGTGTTTGTTCACCAGCGTGTCCCTGACCTGCAGGGCTTTATAGGCCACATCACGCAGGGAGCGGCTGACCCGGATGGGATTGTTGTCCCGCAGGTAGCGGCGGATTTCACCGATGATCATCGGTACCGCGTAGGTAGAAAATTTGACATTCTGTGATAGGTCAAAATTATCTATAGATTTCATGAGGCCAATGCAGCCCACCTGAAAGAGGTCGTCCACATATTCACCCCTATTGGTAAACCTTTGGATCACACTGAGTACCAGCCTCAAATTGCCGTTGATTAATTTGGAGCGGGCCGTTGTGTCTCCTTTTTGCATGGACTCGAACAAAGCTCGCATCTGGCTTCCTGTCAATACTGGGAGTTTTGATGTGTTGACACCGCAGATCTCAACCTTGTTCACCAGCATGTATCGACTGTCACCTCTCCCCAAAATATTTAATCCCCGTTTCAATGACATTATTGCCCCGGCAAAAATTTATTATACATGACTGCTAATGGGTAAAAAAAAGACATCCACCGGATTATTCCATCCGGTGGATTTCCTTTTTCAGCCTCTTGATGATCCTTTTTTCCAGCCGCGAAATATACGACTGTGAAATACCAAGCATATCGGCTACTTCCTTCTGGGTTTTCTCCGCTCCGCCCGCCAGACCGAAACGCAGCTCCATGATTTTGCGCTCCCTGCCGGATAGCTTTTGAAGAGCCAGGTAAAGGAGCTTTTTATCTACCTCTTCTTCAATAAATTTATAAATAATGTCGTTATCCGTGCCCAGAACGTCTGACAGTAGCAGTTCGTTTCCATCCCAGTCAATATTCAGCGGCTCGTCAAAGGATACCTCAGCCCGGGTTTTATTGTTCCTTCTAAGGTACATCAGGATTTCATTTTCAATACAGCGTGAAGCGTAAGTGGCCAGTTTGATTTTTTTCGCCGGGTCAAAGGTGTTAACTGCTTTGATTAAACCGATGGTGCCGATCGAAACCAGGTCCTCAATGCCGACTCCCGTGTTTTCAAACTTACGGGCAATATATACTACCAGACGCAGGTTTCTTTCAATCAGGACGCTTCTGACCGCGCTGTCGCCCGATTCCAGCCTGCCAATTAAAAATGTCTCCTCGTCGGTGGACAAAGGAGGGGGAAGGGCTTCGCTGCTGCCCACATAATATACCCTGGGGCGATAACCCAACCATATCAGAATGCGCAATAGCGCCAGGTGCATGGACCACCTAATTTTCATAAATTGCTGCTTTTTCATTTACCTGCCCCCCCCGTTAAAGCAGACTGCCCCGTCGCCTTGGCCCGTAAAAAATGCCACTTGGCGCAATGAAAGAACAGCCGGGCTATGACAAAAGATTTACCAGCAGGTCGGGGCCCAGCAGAGCATTGTAGTTGCCCCCGGGATCCAGCCTTTTGTGGTGTATGGCGATGATCACCGGGCCCAGGCGGACAAACCGGCCACAGCTGTCAATATGCACCTCATCCGGCCTGAAACCAACCATCAGCCCGTTTGCGTTGCCCAGAGACTGAAAAGGTACCGCACTATAGCGTGACGCCTCGCTGTTTCCACTCAAGGAGCCCAAAATTTCCCACACATCAGGCCCCCCCTCTTTTTCAAAACACGACCGCAACCCTTCGGGCAGGAGGGTTTTTATGGCGGCATATTCCACCACAATTACAGGGCGCCCGGTCAAGGGGTCTTTCAGACTATTGCCTGTGTCAAGAAACGCTTCGACATTAACCTCCCCGCCACTTGATTTAATGATCATGTTCATCTTATAGAGGCTGTCGAAATGTCCCTTTTTAGCAAGGCCGACTATACCCTTTCCGGCGCCCCACAAGGCGGCAAGTCCTAAAAATATTCCCGGCCAAAAACCTTCGGCGACAACGGCGGCGGCATTATTATAATCTACCACCCGCCCAGAGTGGATAAAGAATATTAAACCAAGTGTTAAACCGCCCAGGGCAAATGAGGTTAGATAGAAACAACCCAGGCAGACAAGAAATTTTTTAGGTCTGAGCGGGGCAAAGACTACCGCCGCAATGATCACTGATGCCGCCGTTTTAAACCAAACAGATAATAAAAAAATGCTCCCCGGAATAAACAAGGCCAGTGAATAGAATGCGCCCAGAGCAGCTCCCGCGGCAATGCGCCATTTAGCGGCCGGTACGCGTGCGAGTTTTGCGGCAGCCCACAATATGGCACAGTTGATCACCAGATTTCCCAGAAAAACCTGGTCCAGGTAAACAGTGTATCCCGCCATAGGCACAGGCTCCCCCGGGGAAATATTATCATAAAGGGTAAATAGACCTTACTCTCATTATATTTCCTAAATTAGCCCCTTATTACAGGGGGGTTAAATGATTACATTTATGGTCTTATTATACATTGCCGGGCTCCAGAAGTTTGTCATGTCCTGCTGGTGAAAGAAATTTTTATTCAGCTGTTTGCAACAGGATACCTGAAAAAATTGTTCATCGGGATGGCGGGCTAAAGCCCGCCCCGCGTAAAATGAACTAAGGTGGATGATACAGAGGGTTCCCGCATCTGACATCCGGCGACCGGCATCGGATGTTGCAGGTGCGGCTTAAGCGGCACAACGGGATGAAAAAAAAGGAAGCGGGGACACCCCTCAACTATGGTCTTTCCTGTTCGGTCGAGGAATGCCCCCGGTGGGGATGGCGGGCTAAAGCCAGCCCTGCATGCCTTAACGGGGTGACGCTTCGGGGATGAAGTGCCGGCGAATAGAATCGGGGGCGCCCGCTTCGCCAAGATAGCCGGTGACAACTGCGCCGCTTTTTAGTACGAAAAATACCTCGTAGTCCGCATGTTCACCGTTTCTGAAATACTGGCTCAGGCACCATTCCAGTTGTTCCTGGTCTGTAATTTCAAGAATACCCGGTCTTGCTTCCAGGTCGATCCAATCCGTCGCCCGAGGTTTAACCTGTTTTCTTTCGGGTTCTTTTTCGTCCGGGACGGCTACCCTGTCTATAAACGCGCGGGTAACGTCCACGCCGGGCAGCAGGCGGGCCCGCTCGTAATTTCCTGTATCCTTAAGCCATTGGGGGAAATACACATATGATTTTTTCCAATCCTGGCCGTAGGAGTAATCCTTTACGCTGATATAAACAGTGGCCCAGGGTGGTTTACCGTCCGCATTAATTATTTCTTCATAGGTTTCATTGAATATATCACTTTTCAGGGCAGTGAAGGCCTGCTCGATCGCTTCCGGGTCAATGAGACGCAAATTCTTGTTTGAGTCTAACCCGGTGATCTCGATAAAGTCCACCCCAGCCGGATCGACGTTGAACACGGCATTATGCAGTTCCTTGTGCTCCCTTGACTGATAGACCGGCTTTAAACTATCCGCGTAGTCCGGCGCGATAATTTTATATTGCCGGTAGATGCGCTTGCCGCCTGTTAATTCATAGGCCAGGCAGATCTGCTGTGTGTACATGTTGGCGAACTGAGAAGACCCTTTACGGCCCGGCTGGTTGTTGATTATTTGCTGGTGCAGCGCATAAATATGGTTGATATTGTCCTGATCGGTATAAATGGCCTTGACGGGCGCATAGGCATAATAATCCTCCCGGTTTACCAGCGCGCCGGCAGGCTGGTAGCTTAAAGGGTAAAAGGAATAGTCCATATAGACGCTTTTTATTTCACCAATCTGCGGCAGCCTTTTTTCATAACCGGTCCAGTCGAAATGAAACAGGCCCAGAAGCACAACCATAACCAGGGCGTAGGCGCCGTAACCCATGATCTGGCGTCTCTGAAATACCTGCAGGGATTTGTTCAGGAGTATCTCAATCAGGAAATAGGCCGGCAGGGAACCAATAAGGTAGCCAAAATACGTCCAGGCGACACTTTGCTGTGCGGCGTTAAAATAACTGCCGAGGAGCAGCATAAAGCAAAATGTTGCCGAATACTTGAAAACCGGACGCAGCACTGGGAAACTAATGGCGCTGCCGGCCGTTTCACTATTTCGCCGCATGTAGAGGCTCCTGCCCGCGAGGTACAGCGCAATACTGACACCCAGGTAAGTGACAATTTCCCAGGGCCGAATGGGGCTGTAGGAAATATCAATAATCCTAACCAAGGGCGAAAGCTTTTCTATTTTGGGCAAATAGTAATCAAGGGCAAAACCATAGAGGTACTGGTTCAGGTTATGCAACAGCAAAAAGGACAGTCCGCTGGGCACGAGCAGCAATATGTAGGTGAATGCGCCCTGCAGGGCGGTCATGCCGGTGATCATGCCAACAGCGACACTACAGATAAAGAACAACAAGTTAATTAGCAGACTGTTTGATAACCAGGTGAAAACATTTGCGCTTTTTACGCCCTCAATCCCCAATCCGGAAACAAGGGTCCAGGAGACCAGGGCGGTGAGAAACAGGGGTACAAACAAAAAGATCAGCCCGGCAAGAACATGGGTGCTGTAAAGGGTTTCCCGCCTGACAGGCAAGGCATGCGCGGCGTCCGCCGCCCGGCCGTCCTGCAGGTAGCGGAATAGAAGCAGCCCGGCTGCCACGGGAACAATGATCATCAGCATTACTTGTGTAGGGCTATAAGAATCAAACTGGAATATGCGTAAATAGTCTATTGTGTAATTGACTTGCGAGGCCTGCGCCCGGCTGTATAGCATAAAGACCTTGAGCGGCACAACGGCGAGCAGCAGCAACAGGTAACCGGCGCCGATCCAGCTGAATCTTTTTAAATCATTGAGCAAAATGCCCCGGTTAATAAAGGACGTTTTTAACTTCATAGCCTTTATCCCCCATTTCATAAATGAATATTTCCTCCAGAGTGAGCGGCAGGATGTCCAGGACAGCCGGATGATAGGCGCGTACGCGGCTGATAATTTCCCCGGCGTTCCCGCGCATTATTAGAACCAGCACACTACCCTTTTTTTCCTGATACAGCGCCGGCAGGTCCCGCAGCAAGTCCGGGGGTATTTCATCGCGGAAGGCAACCTGGATTTTATGTACATCCGCCTTCATATCATCTAAATCTTTTTGCAGCAGCATATCCCCCTGGTGTAAAATGCCGATATGATCACAAATGTCTTCCATTTCACGCAGGTTATGGGATGATATCAGCACTGTCATTTTCCTATCCGCCACGTCCTGAATAATCAGGTTCTTGACCTTTTTTCGCATTACCGGATCCAATCCGTCCAATGGTTCATCCAGAACCATCACGTCCGGCATCAAGGACAAGCTGAGCCAGAATGAAACCTGCCGCTGCATCCCCTTGGACAGAGTCCTAACCCGCCGCTTGACTTCGATGTTAAATACCTTCCCAATTTTTTCGAAGCGGGCCTGGTTCCAGCGAGGGTAAATGCGGTGGTAAAAAACAGCCATGTCTTTTATGGTAAAATTGGGGAAATGATATGGCGCGTCCGGAATAAAAATTGTGCGCTCCTTAATCGACTTGTTTTCAAATACGGGCTGGGAATCTATAACAATTGTGCCTGAGTCCTGTCTGTAAACACCGGCCAGGATCTTCAAAAGGGTGGTTTTCCCGGCCCCGTTGGATCCGACCAGCCCATAAATGGAACCCTGACATACTGATAGGCTTACCCCATTCAGGGCCTGTGTTTCCTGAAACTGCTTGCTGACACTTTCCACCTCAATCATCCTGCTTGCCTCCTCCATCTTTAGTTAATTGCATTTCAATTCCGGATATGATTTCCCGTGGGCTGACACCTAGATAACGCATTTCCAACACGGTTTTGGCCAGCTCTTTTTCCAAAACCCGCAACCGGGCCGCATTTTTTCCGGGAACAGCAGGCCTTATAAAACTACCCTTGCCGGGGAGGGAATAAATATAGCCCCGGTGCTCCAGTTCCCGGTAGGCCTTCTGAATGGTGTTGGGGTTAATGGTCAGCTCAGCGGCCAATACCCGTACAGCGGGTAATTGTTGATCCGGTTTTAACACACCGCTGATGATCAGCTCTTTGATTTTTTCTACCAGTTGTTCATACACAGGCGCACGGCTGCGCAGGTCCAGTTCAAACATAAATACCCCCCTCCCTGTATTGACTGTGCTACCTCAACTAATACAGTTAGTACATGGGTATTATATACCATTAACCTCGCCCATGTAAACAGGTTATTCTGATTTAAAACCCGCAAAATTCGTAAAAACAAAAAACAAGACGCTCCACAACGAAACGCCTCGTTTACTCGATGGGATTGGCGGGCTAAAGCCCGTCCGACATTAAAAATGAGAAGCCGGTATGCCCTAAATAAAGTGCGGCTTCACAAAACATGGGGTTTTTAACGTTTATTCCACGTGTATCAGCGGGTGATCGGATTCGATGATTTCTCCGATCCGCACACCGGCTACCCCTTCTTCACCCAGGGCGCCGATCATTTCATCGGCACGATCAGCGGCAACAGCCATCAAAAGCCCGCCGGAGGTCTGCGGGTCGGCAAGGATCAGCCTGTCCACGTCACCTATGTCCTTGTCCCAGCGCAAGCTTTCTTCCAGGTATTCGAGGTTGCGGTACGCGCCGCCCGGCACAATACCCATCCCGGCCAGGGCGCGGACCTGCTCCAGCACAGGTACCTCTCTAAGATAAATACGAGCCCCCGCCCCGCGGGCCGCCAGCATTTCATAAAGGTGGCCCAAAAGGCCGAAGCCGGTGACATCCGTACAGGCGTCCGCTCCCACATCTACCATCACTCGCGCTGCCCGGTCATTAAGGGCCGTCATCACGCTTATAGCCGCCCGGCAGGCCGCATCATCCGCCAGACAGCCCTTAACCGCCGTATTGATGATCCCGGTGCCCAGGGGTTTAGTTAAAATCAGGGCGTCGCCCGGCCGCGCCCCCGTGTTGGTAACAACCCGATTGGGATGGATGATGCCGGTAACAGCCAGACCGTATTTGGGCTCATTGTCCTCGATACTGTGGCCGCCGGCAATGATTGCGCCCGCTTCCCGGACCTTATCCGCCCCGCCTTTAAGGATCTCCACCAACACTTCCTTTGCGAGCAGTTTTATCGGGAAGCCAATAATGTTCAATGCCAGCAGGGGCCTGGCGCCCATTGCGTAAATATCGCTTAAGGCATTGGCTGCCGTAATCTGGCCGAATATATAGGGGTCGTCGACCACCGGTGTAAAATAGTCCACAGTCTGTACTATGGCAATTTCATCGCTCAAGCGATACACCGCGGCGTCATCGGAGGTGGAAGCGCCCACCAGCAGGTTAGGATCCGTTAAGTTATTTAAATGGCACAGAACTTGTGCCAGGTCCTTGGGACCTATTTTAGCCGCTCAGCCTGCCGAGCTGGACATGGCGGTAAGCTTGCAGCCGGACGCATCATTAACCCGGCAGTTTTTTTCCTTCTGCATTTTATCCCCTCTCCCAACAATCAAACATTGTTATTCATTTGGGTTCTATCTTCGTTTTATTCTATCTTTGCAGGGGGGTGTTTGGTTTATACCAATACCGCCTGTAAACATACACATTTTATACAGAGCCCGAAATAACCGTCAAGCTAAATGGGGCGGCAATAAATAAGTTAAATAAGCAAAAGGCCGGCAATTGATTAATTCAATGAACGGGGACAATAGTCACCTACCCACAAAGTAAACCTTCCCAAACAACAATAAACCCCCCAAAGGGGGGGGTTTTTATTTCCTTCTTAAAAAAGCCGGGATATCGAGGTTGTCAACGTTGGCAAAGGGCTTGATTTCCAACTCCGGTTTTGGTCGTTCCTTTTTATGCGGCATGCTTTCAAATCCGGTGGCGATTACTGTAACCCTGACCTCGTCTTCCATTTGTTCATCAATAACCGCCCCAAAAATAATGTTGGCTTCCGGGTCGGCGGCCTGGAAGATGATATCTGCCGCTTCATTAACTTCAAACAACCCCAGGGATGTCCCACCCGTGATATTCAAAAGAACCCCTCTGGCGCCTTCGATGGAAGTCTCCAGCAATGGGCTGGAAATAGCGCCCCTGGCCGCCTCGGTAGCCCTGTTATCCCCCTTGGCGATGCCGATCCCCATTAAAGCTGAACCTGTATCCCTCATGATTGTTTTAACATCAGCAAAGTCAAGGTTAATTAAACCGGGCACAGCGATTAAATCCGAGATGCCCTGGACTCCCTGGCGCAGGACGTCATCAGCAATACGAAAGGCCTCGACCATCGATGTTTGCTTATCAATGACCTGCAAAAGGCGGTCGTTGGGAATGGTGATCAGGGTATCAACCCTGGCCTTGAGGTCTTCAATGCCGGAATCGGCCTGATTGGCCCTCCTGCGGCCTTCAAAGGTGAAAGGCCTGGTTACTACCCCTACTGTAAGCGCGCCCAGTTCCTTGGCCACCTCCGCCACAATGGGCGCCGCTCCTGTGCCGGTACCGCCCCCCATGCCGGCGGTAACAAAAACCATATCGGAACCTTTCAGGGCCTGTAGTATCTCATCACGGTTTTCTTCCGCGGCTTTCTGGCCGATATCTGGATTACCGCCCGAGCCGAGTCCTTTTGTTAGTTTGGCGCCGATCTGAATCTTATTGTTGGCCTGCGCCAGATACAGCGCCTGGGCATCGGTGTTGACAGCGATAAACTCTACCCCTTTTAGCCCGGAGTTAATCATCCGGTTTACCGCGTTGTTGCCGCCTCCCCCAACCCCGATGACCTTGATATTGGCAAACTGGTCAAGGTCGAGATCAAAATCAAGCATCTCTTTGCCCCCTTGTCGTTTCTACTGCCGAGTGGTCCCTATTTTGGTCCGTAAGCGCAACCATTTCTGGTTCCCTGACCAACCAGTTATTCTATAAGCAGTTAAAATTTCTTATTTTGCTTAGATTCCACATTAATGGCTATTTCCCTTTTTTGATTTCCTTAAAAGATAACGGCGGATTATTGCCAGATTCTGGAACAGCCTTACGCCAAAGGCAACAACAGCCGCCAGATAGAGGTCAAGTCCCAGCCTGTCACCGGCATAGGCCAAACCTGCCGCTAAAAGGGCATTGCTGAACAGGCCCGATATAAAAATGGCGTTGTCAAAATTATCCTCCATGGAAGCGCGGATACCGCCGAAGACAGAGTCTAAAGCCGCCAGCGCCGCGATGGAAAGAAACTTGGCGTAAGCCTGCGGCAACATCACGGGTATATTTAAGCCGACAACAACCCCTACCGCCAGTCCAATTGCGCCCAACCATAATCCCAACCACATTTTCTAGGTTCACCCTCTTTGTGCCTGTTTAGCATAATCAAAACGCAGGACGCCGCTGTATGCCGGCGCCAATACCTGATCAGACTGGTGTACTTCAACTGTGACACCGTTGGCGGCTAAAAATTCAACCAGCCCGTCCTTTATTTCCAGGCTGCTCTTCAGCGTGCCCGGGTTGCCAATGGCCTTGATATTATAAGGAGGCGAAAGTCTGACCAGGTTAACATTGATATGGTTGCCTGCCTGACGTATTTCGCTGGTGGCCAGAATGCGCTGGTCGTTGATGGAAATAGCCTCCGCCCCGGCCCCGCGCAGGTCGTTAATCACCTTCAGCAGATCCTCGTCCCGGATGTTATAAAACCCCGCGCCAAACTGTGAGGCCGCATTATTCTTTATGGCAATGTCCACACCCGGCCCCAACACCGGGGTCAGACCGGCATAGAGCTTAATTTTGTCCAGCTCGCTTTCCATTACTTGGGCGGCTTCGGTGCGCCCCTGGCGGGCCACCTCGACCTTCACGGCCAGGTCGCCGGCTTCCTCCTCCAGTTGGGCGATATCTGTTTCCACCCGTACCTTTTCTATTGTCAGCTCCTGGTATCTTTCGCTGGCGGTACCGCCTGCGTTACCGCTGCCTGCGCGAAACTGAAATGAGAGGAGCATTCCAAACAAAAGGGAAACGGTGATTATTGAAATATATATGGATTTTCTCATACATTATCTCCCTAACCGGCAGCCTGGGCGTAGGCAAACCTGATCCCACCGCTATATGCCGGCACCATCACCTGTGACATCTTTTTGACAACCACCTGGATTCCCCAAAATTGCAGGGTTTCCGACACCCCGCCCTTCATTTTGATGGCGCTTTCCAGTGTAGCGGGATCACCTATAGCTGATATAACATAGGGCGGGGCCAGACGTTTATCCCTGTTAAGGACAATAGTCGGACCGGTACATCGTACCTCTGTGCCGGCCAGCAGCCTCTGCCCATTTATCGATATGGCCTCCGCCCCGGCCGCCTTCAATTCATTTAAAACATGCAGGACGTCCTCGTCATGGAGCACATAAAGGTTGGGATTTTCACCCGGTTTCAGGCTGATATTGCTGTCATTGAGTGTAACCTCAACACCGGGCCCGCTGAGTTCGGTAATCCCTGCCAGAATCCTGGCCTGATCCAATCTTTCCTTAATCTCAATATCCTCAGGTCCCGCCGAAACCCGGTCGAAGTCGGAGCGCAGGGAATTAACCTGTTCTTGAAGGGAGTCACGGTCTTTTTTTAACTGCTCCAACTGGGAAGCCAGCAGTTGGGTCCGCTGCACCGGTTCCGTCTTATTAATTTCACTGGTAACCCTGAACTGATAGGCCAGCATAATGCCTAGAATCAAACCGACAACAGCAAATGTCCACTGCAATCCCTTCAATTAATCACCCGCCCCGGCAAGATTTTTGTAACATACCACCGGCTGCCCGGCATAGGAAAGGTCTATATAATTAATCATTACTCCCTGCCGGCGAAGTTCCGACAGGACCTGTTGCAAGATCCTCCCTTTTTCCTGAATTTCCTGGGGCAGGCCAAACCG
Organism: uncultured Eubacteriales bacterium; assembly: GCA_964390855.1. Classification (GTDB taxonomy): domain Bacteria; phylum Bacillota; class Desulfotomaculia; order Desulfotomaculales; family Pelotomaculaceae; genus Syntrophopropionicum. The sequence continues at coordinate 45,766 of CAYMJG010000002.1, forward strand.
GCATTGGTATCCCTCCGTTGTATAAATGTTAATCTGTCCGTCCGCGCCCACATGGACCTCTGCCAGATTGGCGCCGGCCTCGGCAGGCAATTCCTTAATTACAGCAAGAGCGGAGCTCAGCCTTTCCGACTTCAAAACCTGCCCGGGAGTGTCCGGATCAACCTCCGTGCCGGTGATTACCGGCAGTCCGGGGGCGCCGGCCTCCTCCCTGTCCAGGTATATGCCATCTTCATCCACCTTGATAAATCCTTCTTTGGCCGGCAGAAGGCCCAGAGGCACACGCTCAACAACTGTAATGACAATAGAAGAAGGCAGTGATCTGGCTACCCGTGTTTCTTTAATCATTGGCAACTGTTCTAGATTGGACATTATATCAGCTATTTTCAATTTAAATATATTAGCGCCCGGGCTGATATCCGCTACTGCAAGTATTCTCTCTTCACTTAAAAAACAATTACCCTGGACCAGAACCCTGCGCACTTCAAAAACTGGGGAATTCAGCAAGGTAAACCCCGACACAAGAACAATAATTACAAAAACAACGCTTTCCACGACATTCCATTTCTTTTGTCGTGTTCTGCCCTTAAAGGGGCCGGACAATACCTTCACCCCGCAAACTGCAAATAGTTTACCCATAAGTAATTATACCAACCGGCACAAAGTTGTCTAGCGATATTCTGTTTATTTGTGCGCCCGGGCCTAACCGGGCGGTGTGAACCTGTCCATGGCGCCATTAAAAAAAGAGTCACTATTCGTGAACCCTTAAGATTCTCGCCCCCAGGGCATTGTATTTTGTCTCTAGTTGTTCATAGCCGCGGTCGATATGCGCCACGTTATCCAGTATCGAGCCGTTTTCCGCTGCCAGCGACGCCAGCACTAAAGCCGCCCCGGCGCGCAGGTCGCTGGCTTCCAGGTGCGCCCCGCTAAGTTTTTCAACACCCTTGATGATCGCCGACTGGCCTTCTACCTTTATATCGGCGCCCATCCGCCTGAGTTCCCCGACATGTTTAAAACGATTTTCAAAAACGGTTTCAGTGATTATACTGGCTCCTTCGGCCAGGCTTAAAAGGGCCATCATCTGGGGCTGCATATCGGTTGGGAAACCCGGATAGGGCATCGTCTTAATATCTACCGCCCCAATTCTGTTTCCTCCCCGCACCCGAACATGGTCATCTCCCGTGACAATATCCACTCCCGCCTCACGCATTTTGGCCAGCAGGGGTTCCATATGCTCCGGGATAACATTTGTCAGTGTTACCTCACCGCCGGTTATGGCCGCCGCCACCAGGTGCGTGCCTGCCTCAATACGATCGGGAATAACTGTGTGTTCTGCTTCCCGCAAATCACTGCCCCGCACGCCTTCGATCTTGATCGTGTCTGTCCCGGCCCCTTTTATCCTGGCTCCCATTTTGTTGAGAAAATTTTGCAGGTCAACCATCTCAGGCTCTTTAGCCGCATTTCTAATCGTGGTATTACCAAAGGCCAGCACAGCGGCCATCATCAGGTTTTCCGTGGCCCCCACACTGGGCAAATCCAGGTGGATATCGGCCCCCGTTAAGTTTTCGGCACTAGCGTAAATATAACCATATCTTTCCTTAATGACGGCGCCCATGGCCTGCATCCCCTTAAAATGGAGGTTCATCGGGCGGCTGCCGATCTGGCAGCCGCCCGGGTAGGATATTTTAACCCGGCCGAACCTGCCGAGCATGGCGCCCAGGACCAGGTTTGATGCCCGCATCCGGCGCATCAATTCTTCGGATATTTCCACTGACTGGATACTGGAGCTGTCTACAATCAATGTGCCACCCCGGCAAACCACCCCGGCGCCCAGGCATGTCAGAACATCCTTCATTACTGCTATGTCCCTGAGCCCCGGCGCCCCGTGGATCGTGTTCTTTGAGGCGTTCAAAATACAAGCCGCCAGAACAGGAAGGGTTGCGTTTTTAGAGCCGCTGGCGCGTATTGTTCCTTTCAGGCGGTTGCCACCCTCAATCATAAACCTTTGCACCCTGTCACCTCCGCCTATTTATCACCCACCACCCTCACCTCGGGTTTCAGTTCAATGCCGAAGAGCGCCAGCACTGATTCTCTGGTCTTTTCGATCAGCGTCATGATGTCCCGGGCACTGGCCTGACCAAGGTTGATAATAAAATTCGCGTGCAGTGTGGAAATCTGCGCGTCGCCAACCCGCTCACCCTTTAAGCCGGCGGCCTCAATCAACCTTCCGGCGGTGTCACCGGGAGGGTTTTTAAATATGCTCCCTGCGCTGGGATAATGCAGGGGCTGGGTTTCCCTCCTCCTCTTGGTAAAGACCTCCATTTCACGTCCGATTATTTCTTTATCCTTTTTAAAACAGGAAAAAACGGCCTCAACAACTATTGCTGAATTGTTCTGCAGGGTGCTGGAACGATAGCCGAAGTTAATTTCGTCTTTTGTTTTTTTTAAAAAACATCCAGCCGGATCCAGCAGCAGCGCCTCTTTTACCCGCGCGCCGATGGAAGCCCCGTTGGCCCCGGCGTTCATAACCACTGCACCGCCAATGTTGCCGGGTATGCCGGCGGAGAATTCGAACCCGCCCAGGCCGGCGTCCCTGGCCATAGCGGCCACCTTCGACAGCTTTGCCCCGGATTCTGCTACAATCATGTCGCCGTCCAGGAAGATCCGGTCCAGCCCGCGCCCTAATTTGACTACAATACCCCTGATTCCTCCATCGGCAACCAGGATATTTGTGCCGGCGCCGATAATAGTCAGCGGAATTCCCCGTTTATGGGCATACGCAACCGCCAACTGCAGCCCCTTACGGCCGGCGGGTTCTACAAAAACGTCCGCCGGTCCCCCAATACGCCAGCTGGTGTACTTTTTCATCAACTCACTGGCACGCACCTGCCCGGGCAGGATTTTCAGCATTTCAAGGTAAATGGTTTGGCAAGCCAATATCTTGACGCTCCTTTAGCCGGTCAACCAGTTCCACACCCACGTTCCAGATATCACCGGCGCCCATAGTTAAAACCATATCGCCGGGGCATACTGTCTGGGCCAGAAAATTTACAATTTCTGTTTTTGTCGGCAGGTAAATAACCTCCCGGCCATCATGCCTCTCAATTGCCGAAATGATCGTTTGTGCGGATACCCCTTCCACGGGATGTTCACCGGCGCTGTATAGATTACTAATGATAATGATGTCAGCGTCTTTGAACGCTTCCCCGAAACGTTCGCCCAGGATTGCCGTCCTGGTATAGCGGTGCGGCTGAAAAACTGCCGTCACCCGGCCTGTTTTTAGCTGTGCGGCGGCTTTCAGCGTCGCCTTTATTTCCGTCGGGTGGTGGGCATAATCATCAATCACCCTGATGCCGTTCACTTCACCGGTCAGTTGAAACCTTCTCCCGGCGCCTGTAAAATTCTCCAGTACCGAGGCTATCGCTTCAAAGGACAGGCCGATAAATCTTCCCGCGGCAACAACCGCCAGGGCATTGGACAAATTATGCCGCCCGTGTACCTTGAGCCTCAAGGTACCTATGTATTCGTCCTGGTAATAAACATCACCTGCGCTGATATCACACCCCAGTCGCATGTTCTTTAGGGTGTAGTCCGCCCCGGGATACTCCAACGCATAGGTTTGGCACGGCCGGCGGTAGTCGGCCAGCAGCTCCCTCAGCCGCGGATCATCAAGACAGACCACCGCCAGCCCGTTTTCAGGCACCTTGGCCAGGAACTGGCGAAACGCGGCCAAAATGTTGTCCATGTTTTTATAATAATCGAGGTGGTCATCCTCGACATTGGTGATTATTTCGATAAAAGGATCGAGCTTTAAAAATGAACCGTCGCTCTCGTCCGCTTCCGCCACCATGTATTCTCCCCGGCCCAATTTGGCGTTGCCGCCTATTTCTGTCAATTCACCTCCGATGACTATGGTGGGCTGGACCTGGTTCTTTTCCATCACCAGGGCGAGCATTGAGGTAGTCGTAGTCTTACCGTGGGCGCCGGCAACCGCAATTCCCTTTTGCCTGTTCATCAGCCAGGCCAGCATCTCGCCCCTATGGGCTACCGGCAACCCTCTTTCCTTTGCCTCAACCAGTTCCACATTATCTGCGGGAATTGCCGTGGAGGCCACGACCAGTTCAGCATCTCCAAGGTAACTTCTGGAATGACCCGTGTAGCATGTCGCCCCCAGAGCCGTAAGTTTTTCGGTAACGGCCGAGGCTCTTAAGTCAGAACCGGAAACCCTGTAGCCCAAACCAAGCAATATTATCGCTATGCCGTTCATTCCAGAGCCGCCAATACCTGTAAAATGAACGCGCTGTGTTTTCTGCACGGATCACATCTCCTCGCCTTGTAGTATTAAAGTATCAAATATTAACGGCATAGGGAATAATTAGGATGTTTATCGTTTAAATTCATAGAATATACTATGCATGCCTGATAAATGGTGTTACATCCAGCCAATTTTAGACCTGTCACGCCGGTTTTCAGCACTTTTTTAATAATTCGTCCACACAACCCATTATATCCTCAAGAGCGTTGCTCCTGCCAATCATTTTACTGGCTGCGGACATGGCGGCCAGCTTCTCCCGCCCCGCAAGCAGTTCTTCTATCCTCTCGCACAAAAGCGTCCCGCTGAGCCGGCTGTCCAGCATCACCAGGGCGGCGCCTTCTTTTTCCAGGGCGCGGGCATTATACTCCTGATGGTTTTCAGCCGCATAGGGATAGGGGATTAATATTGAAGGAATTCCGCAGGCAGTCAGCTCGGCCAGGGTAGCGGCGCCGGCCCTGCAGACTGCCAGGTCCGCCGCCAGTGCGTCTTGCATGTTATAGATATAGGGCGTCACCCTGATATTTTCGTACTTATCCGGTTCTATGCCTGCGGCGGCGCAATCTGTAATGAACTCCTGGTACCCGTCTTTGCCGGTGGCATGCAGGATATTCAGGCGCGGATCAGCCGCGAATCTTTTTAGTACCTCCAACATGGCCCTATTGATCGCGCGGGCGCCGCGGCTGCCGCCAAAAGAAAGCAGAAAAAAACGGTCCGTTTTAAAGCCCAGGTTCTTTAAACCCGTGGATCTGTCTACGCACAGAATTTCCGGACGGACGGGCAGTCCGGTCAGCCTAATTTTTTTCTGGTCAGGGAAATAGCGGGCTGAAGCGGCAAAAGTAATCGCAACCCGGCCGGCAAAACGGGAGAGGATCCTGTTAGTCAGGCCCGGCAGGGCATTTTGCTCATGGATCAGCGTGGGTATTCGCCTGCGGGCCGCAGCCAATATGACTGGGCCGCAAACATAGCCGCCCGTGCCGACAACCACGTCCGGGCGCCAGGAGCGGATGATCCGTGACGCCTGGCACAGTCCCCGCCAGGCCTTCCAAAGCGTCAGCAGGTTGCGCGGCGAAAGCTTTCTTTCCAGTCCGGCGGCGTCAATACCCTTAAAAGGGAACCCCTCTTTAGGGACGATATCCGCCTCCATGCCTGCTGCGGTGCCTATATAAAGGACCCCGGCCCCGGGGTATTTTTCCACCAGTCCCCTGGCAATAGCCAGCGCGGGATAAATATGCCCGCCTGTCCCACCGCCTGCTACTATAAACCGCAATATGGATCAAACTCCTTGTCTGGTAAATAACCCTGACTGGTTGAATTGTAAACCCGGCAATAGCAAATTACAGTTGCTGATTCTCAATAAACGTCTATTCAACCAGGCGGGCGCAATTACCTTCCTACCGGGTAGTGGTAAATCTTGAGATATTTAGTAGTATCCCCGCAGCGGCCATGGTAAATAGCAAGGACGTCCCGCCAAAGCTGATAAACGGCAGGGGGATACCCGTAACCGGCAGTGACGCGGTAACCACACCGATGTTCATAAAGGCCTGCACCCCGACCCAGGCCGTAATACCAGTGGCCAGCATGCTGGCAAAGGGGTCTTGTGAGGCAATGGCGATTTTCAGTCCTCTCCAGATAAATAGCAAAAAGAGCAAAATCACCAGGGTAGCCCCGATAAATCCCAGTTCTTCACCAATGATGGCAAAAATAAAGTCGGTATGATTTTCCGGCAGATATAGAAATTTCTGTTTGCTCTGGCCCAGACCCAGGCCGAACAAGCCGCCGGAGCCAATGGCGTATAAACCCTGGATAATATGAAAACCGGTATCCTGCGGATCGGCCCAGGGGTTTAAAAAGGCCATCAGTCTTTTGAGGCGGTATGGTTCCAGGGCAATAAGGGGAATCACAGCGGTAAGCCCGGCCAGGACAACCGCCCCCAGGTGCGTCAGGCGGGCGCCGGCGGCAAAAACCATGACAATTACGATACCGGCCAGGGATAATGCCGTGCCCAGGTCCGGCTGCATTAAAATCAACAGGGCAGCCAGGCCCATAACAATAATATAAGGCAACAGACCACCGGCAAAATCCTTGATTTTATCCCTGCTCCTGGACAGACCGTAAGCTGTGAAAATAATAATAAATAGTTTAACTAATTCAGCAGGGGCGAAATGGACCGGCCCGATCACAATCCACCTGGTGGCCCCGCCGCCCTCCTGCCCGATACCGGGGACAAGAACCAGCAAGAGCGAGATAAAGGCCGCAGGCAGTAAAAACGGCACATACCGCCTGAGACGCCTGTAGTCAAAATTAATCATCAGGAACATGGCCGTCAGGCTCAGCAGGGACCACAGCAACTGTCTTTTAAAATAGTAAAAGCTGTCATTGTAGTAGATCAGTGTTTTGTATTCACTGGCACTGAAGACCATGATTATACCGATGCTTAATAGGCACATCACAGTAATGAAAAGGACAAAGTCGGGGGAATTTTTCTTTAAGGACATCTTTATACCCTCCCAAAATCTACTCCTTGATTTTTTGGTCCAGTACCATGATGTCGTTTATTAGGATGGCGACCCCTTTAGGTTGCAAACGATTTTTTTGAACAGATCCCCACGTTCCTCGAAACTTTTAAACATATCCCAGCTTGCGCAGGCCGGGGATAGCAGCACTGTATCACCGGCCCGGGCTGTGCGCCGGGCAAGAACAACCGCCTCTGTAAGGTCGGCTGCTTTTTGTATGCCGGTGAAACCCCTGGCCCTGGCGGCTGCCGCTATCAGTTCCGCGCTCTGACCCAGGACTACCAGTGCCCTGGCTCTTTCTTTAATAAAGCCGGCAAATTCGCCAAAATCGCTGCCCTTGTTTTTGCCGCCGGCGATTAAAACAACCGGCCCGCCGCACGACTGCAACGCTTTGATCGAAGCAGACGGGTTGGTGCCCTTGGAGTCGTTGATGTACTTCACCCCGTTAACTTCAGCTACAAACTCCAGTCTGTGGGGGACGCCCTTAAATTCTTTCAGGACGCCGGCGACTGTGCTGCCGTCCACCCCCATTGCCTGCGCCACGGCCACCGCGGCCAGCGCGTTCTCCAGATTGTGCGCCCCCGGAATGCCTATTTCATTAACGCGGCAGATGTCCTGCTGATGCACACCGTTTTTTACTATAATTTTTTCTGATTTAACAAAAACACCGGACTCCAGTTCGTGGCGGCGGCTGAAAAAGATTACGCAACCGCCTGTTTTCCCCCCCAGACCGGCAGTCAGCGGGTCATCATAATTAAGGACTGTAAAATCTCCGGGATCCTGGTTGGCAAACAGCCTGGCCTTGGCTTCCACATATCCGGCCATGCTGCCATGACGATCAAGGTGATCAGGTGTAATATTCAGGATCACCGCTGCCTTTGGTTTAAAAGAAATGATTGTTTCCAACTGAAAACTTGATACCTCCGCAACAATGATGCTTCCGGAACTGTACTGTTCAACTTCATTTACCAGGGGCAGCCCGATATTGCCTCCCACCAGTGTATTCAGCCCCGATTTTTTAAATATTTCACCGATAAGCGTGGTAGTGGTCGTTTTCCCATTGGTCCCGGTAACCGCCACAATTGGAGCCCTGGCAAAGGAATAGGCCAGTTCCAGTTCACCTGTCAGGGTGATCGCGTTTTCCTTGGCGTCCCTTGCCGGCGCCTCTGTCAGCGGGACCCCGGGACTAAGCACAACCATGTCAAACAATCCCGGCTTTACAGCAGGGTAGCCGCCCAAGGCCAGAAGGACACCTTCCTCCTCCAGCCTGGCCAGCTCGCCGCCGGGATAGACGGGAGACCTTGCATCAGACAGGACCACAAGGGCCTTTTTCCCGGCTAAAAAGCGGGCGGCAGCCAGGCCGCTTTTCCCGGCGCCGACCACCAGAACCTTTTTTCCCTTCAGTTCCATAGACATCTGCCTTTCAATATGTTCAACTTAATAGATATTGTAATAACCGGCCAGCCCGATTGCAGCAAAGATCAGGGCGCCCGTCCAGAATGTGAGCACAACCCTGTTTTCGCTCCAGCCGCCAAGCTCAAAATGGTGGTGCAGGGGGCTCATCCGGAATAACCTGCGGCCGGTAGTTTGAAAAGAGATTACTTGAATAATGACTGATAGCGTTTCCAGGACAAAGATGCCGCCGATAACCAGGAAAAACAGTTCGCTCCGCGTGATTACCGCAGCCGCGCCAAGCCCGCCGCCGATGGCCAGGGAACCTGTATCGCCCATAAAGACTTTAGCAGGGTGGCGGTTGAAAAATAAAAAACCGAGACAACCGCCGGAAAGGGCCGCCATGCATACGCTCACCCCTTCTTTTAATACCAGCAATCCGATGAGCATCAGCGCCAGGGCCGTAATCACCCCCGCACCCGCGGCTAGTCCGTCCAGACCGTCGGTGAGGTTAACGGCATTGGCCGCGCCAACCACCACGACCATCGTGAAAATCATAAACAGCCACCAGCCCAGGTTCAGCTGTATGCCGCCGATGGTTAATAAACCCGAAAAAGGAAGCACTATTTCCGTTCCGCGCCCCATGCCGTATACCGCCCAATAAGCCAGGCCTACGGCAAGCAGGACCTGCCACAGCAATTTTTCCCGTGCTCTCAGTCCCAGGGATCTTTTTAATACCACCTTCAGATAATCATCTATAAAGCCAATTAAGCCAAAACCAAGGATCGCCAGCAGCACTATTATGCCGTCCGGCAGCCCGCGGGAAAAAATTAAAACTGCCACAGCCGTTCCAGTTAAAAACATGACCCCGCCCATTGTAGGTGTGCCGGCTTTTTGCAGGTGCCTGGACGGCCCGTCGGAGCGCACGTTTTGCCCGAACCTGAGTCTGTTTAAAAGCGGTATCACCAGTGGGCCAAGCAATGTTGTGATAACTAGAGAAACAAAAAAAGCCTGCCATAAATTATTCATGAAAATATCCTGCCGTAATTTTGATAGATTTTAAAAAGAACTTACACAAAATCAACAAGATTAAAAAGACCTTAAAACATGTAAATCCCGTGTATCTGTTTTTAAGTCATTAGGCCCGGGATTCAACCAGGTGTTGGACGATTTGCTCCATTTTCATGCCCCTGGATCCCTTGACCAGGATGGTGTCGCCATCGCCGAGGAGTTTGTCCAGGACCTTGATTACCCCGTCGTTATCGCTGCAGTGGACCGCCTTTTCCGGAAGCAGGCCTGCGCCGGTGGCGCCCTTGTGTATGTCTCCAGCCAGATCACCCACGGTAACAAGATAGTCGACCGGCAGTCCCGCCGCGGTTTCCCCAACCTCCCGGTGCCCGGAAGGGGTTCGCGGCCCTAGTTCCAGCATATTACCCAGCACCGCTATTTTTCGTCCGCCCCCGGCTAGTTCCGCAAGGGTTTGCAGGGCGGCCCCGGTTGACGCCGGGCTGGCATTATAAGTATCATTGATTATTTTTATCCCGTTGGCGCTGAGCACCTCCAAACGCATACCAGTTAAGGCAACAGTGGCCAGACCCCGGGCAATGTCCTCGTCTCTCAGCCCCATTTCCCGGCCCGCGCCGATGGCCGCAAGGGCATTGATCACATTGTGCCTGCCCGGGACAGGCAGGGTATATTGATCACGCTGATCCCCGATAACTACGTCAAAGGAGCTTCCCCCGCCCACAGGCCTGATATTTTCAGCCCTGATATCCGCCTCGGGATTGGTACCGAAAAAAATCACCCGGCCTTTGCAGCGGCCGGCCTCCCGCCTGATAAACGGACTTTCCCCATGCAGCAGGGCAAATCCTTCCACAGGTATATGCTCCAGTATTTCACCCTTGGCGGCGGCGATGCTGCTGATATCTCCCAACAGTTCCAGGTGCGTTTCATTGATCGCAGTAATTACGGCGCTATCCGGTGCGGCGATACGGCAAAGGGCATCGATTTCACCGGCGCCGCGCATGGCCATCTCCGCCACCACAGCCTGGCAGTCCCGCCCTATCTGCAACAAGGTAAGGGGCAAGCCGATCTCGTTATTAAAATTTCCCGTTGTTTTACATACCGTCAGGCGCGAGCCAAGCACCGCAGCAATTATGTCCTTTGTGGTGGTTTTCCCTGTGCTGCCGGTAACCCCGATCAAAAACGCCCCGCTGCGCGCCCTGTTTGAAGCCGCCAGGGACTGGAGCGCTTTTAGTGTATCATCCACCAGTAAAACAGGTATGCCAGGCGGCAGTTCCGAACTGCGGCTCACCACTAAGCCACCGGCTCCGGCGCCTACAGCTTTGTCTAAAAAATTGTGGGCGTCATGCTGCTCGCCGCTCAGGGCAAAAAAAAGCTCCCCCGCCGCTGTAGTGCGGGTATCGGTTGAAACCGAACTGAACATAGACCGGGGACTGCCCTGCACGATTCTAGCGCCAGTCACCCGCGCGATATCACCAAAACTAACCGGTATCATATTTCCTCCAAATCCATTAAAAATCCTGTAGATCCATATAAACCCTGTTGGGTTTGTCAATTTGTTTTAATATTTACGATTGCTTCTCAATTTTTCTAACCTATTCGGGATGCCTTCGCTTTAACTCCTCCAGCGCCGCTCTGGCCTCCAGGCGGTCGTCAAAAGGGAATTTTTCCGCGCCGATAATCTGGTAGTCCTCATGACCTTTACCCGCTATTACTACCACGTCGTCCCGCCCGGCCATGGCCAACGCTGCGCGGATCGCCCGCCGCCTATCGGGCATGATCATATATTTATCTTTCCCCACTGCCTGTTTTACCCCTTCTTCAATTCCGGCAATTATTTTTAAAGGATCCTCCGTACGCGGGTTGTCCGAAGTAATTATCGTAAAATTACTGTAACCGGCCGCCACAACACCCATCAGTGGTCTTTTTTTACGGTCGCGGTCTCCGCCGCAGCCGAATACTGTGATCAAACATGCCCTGGTTAACTGGCGGGCTGTTTTTAAAACATTTTCCAGTCCGTCGGGCGTGTGCGCGTAATCCACGATCACTGTAAAGTCCTGGCCTGCGTCAACTTGTTCAAAACGCCCCGGCACGCCTTTAACCTTTTCCAAGGCGTTTTTGATAATCTCCGTAGGTGTCCCCATAGCAGCGGCAGCGGCAAAAGCCGCCAGGGCATTATAAACATTAAAAAGGCCGGTTATTTTAAGATTCAGGGGGCAGTCACCCCAGCTGCCCCGGGCAACTAAGCCAACACCATTGGCTTTTATCTCAATGCTATCCCCCCGCACATCTGCGGGAAGGTTAATACCATACGTGTATACCGGGCCGCTGCAGGCTTTTAAAAAATCCGCAGCCTTTTGATCATCAGCGTTGAGCACACATAATTTTACCCCTGGGCTGTCGTTGTTGTTTGCACTATTGTCCGTATCATCTGCCGACGGCCCCCTAAAAAGTCTTAACTTGGCTGCCAGGTAATCCTCCATACTATGGTGAAAATCAAGGTGATCCTGGGTAAAATTAGTAAGTACTGCCGCATCAAACCGGCATCCGTCTACCCGGTGCAGGGCCAGGGCATGTGAAGAAACCTCCATCACACATACCTGGACCCCTGCAAAAAACATCTCCGCGAGCAGTCGCTGCAGGTCCAGAGATTCCGGGGTAGTGTGTTTAACCGGCAGAATCCTGTCGCCTATCCGGTTATGGATAGTGCCGATCAATCCGCAGCTCAGACCCGCAGCCTGCAAAATTGCAACTATCAGGTTGGAGGTGGTTGTTTTGCCGTTCGTGCCCGTAATGCCGATTATTTTCATCTTTTCCGACGGGTTGCCATAGAATCTGGCGGAAATAAACGCCAGCGCCCGCCTGCTATTATCCGTCAGAACCCAGGCGGTGCCCGCGGGAAGGCTTACCGGGCGTTGCATTACCACTGCCACCGCGCCGCGGCCGACTGCTTCGTTAATATATTCATGGCCATCTGTTTTAAACCCCTCCACAGCCACAAACAAAAAACCCGGCGCCACCCGGCGGGAATCATATGCTATACCTTTTATCGGCGTGGCCGGATCACCGTCAACGGCAAGGACGTCCACCACCTCAAGCACTTCCCGGAAGAACAATATCTATTCCCCCCTGTTTCCTATCTATCATGCATAGTATTTCCAGTAATAGTTATTTGCAACACATCAGTCACGCAACGTTTTTATTGCCGGCGCCTGGAACTCTACGTTGATTGTGGTTCCTTTCCTAACCTTTTCACCCGGTTTTTCCTGCTGACCTACCGCGAAACCGGTTCCGCCGGCATTCAGATAAAGGCCAAGTTTCTCTAAAATACTGCCGGCCTCTTTTATTGACAAACCGGTCAGGTCGGGGAGGGTAATTTCTTCCACGGCGCCGACGTCACATGGCTGCAGGTCCAGGATCACCATGGAGCCGCCGAGCACGCCCGCACCGCCCGGTGGGGTCTGTTTGTATACAATTTCCCCCTCGCCCCTGGCCTGTACTGTAAAACCGGCATTAATGAGATGTTTCTTTGCCTCTTCCGCAGGGAAATTAACAACATTCGGCACAGTCAGCTTTATCCGGGGTTCTTCAAAAACGTAAGGCAAGCGGGGTTTTTCCAGGCCCGCTATTTCCGGTACACGCAGGTAACGCAATGTATCCAAAGCGATGGACTTGAAAACAGGCGCAGCCACCTGGCTGCCGTAATACATGGCGCCGGTTGGTTCGGCGACCATCACCAGTACCGCGATTTGCGGGTCGTTCGCCGGAGCAAAACCGGCAAAAGAAGCGACATATTTGTCGGGCGAATAACCGCCCGCCTCAACCACCTGGGCCGTGCCGGTTTTGCCGGCAGCCCCGTAGCCGTCTACAAAAGCATTTCTGCCGGTGCCCTTAGATACAACATTGGTCAGCAGTCTCATTAAGGTTTGAGATGTGTCTTTAGATATTACCTGACGCACCGGCTCCGGCTTAAACTCCTTGATCACCTGCCCGTTCGCGTCGGTGATCGCCTTTACCAGGGTAGGTTTTAACAAAACCCCTCCGTTTGCCACCGCCGAGGCTGCGGTAAGCAGATGCAGCGGGGTTACCGCGATAGACTGCCCAATGGACATGGTGGCAATATTCAGTTCGGTTGCTTCGCTTTCGGATATTTGGATGCCAAGCTCCTCACCGGGTAAATTTATCCCGGTCCTTTGCCCAAAACCAAAAGCGTTGATATATTTGTAGAATTTTTCTTTTCCCAGCCGCAGGCCCACCTCAATAAAGCCCGGGTTGCAGGAGTTCATGGCTACCTCTTCAAATGTCTGGCTGCCGTGCCCGCCATCCGCCCAGCAACTAATAATCCGGTCCGCAACCTTTATATACCCGGGGTCATAGAAGGTATCAGACGGCTTTACCGCCCCTTCTTCCAGAGCGGCGGCTGCGGTGATAATTTTGAAGGTGGAACCCGGCTCATAATTGTACCAAATAGACGGGTTATGATCCCAAACCGACTGGGGCGCGTCTTTCCAGGCAGCGGGGTTGTATGTGGGGCGATTGCCCATAGCGAGGATCTCGCCAGTCTGCGGGTTCATCACAATTATTACAGCGAGCTTGGGTTTGTGGGTATCGACAATCCTGTCCAGTTCTCTTTCCACAAAATACTGCACTGTCTGATCGATAGTAAGGATCAGATTATGACCCGGCACAGAAGGGATCAATTTATGGAGCGCTTCGGGTATGTTCCTGCCCACGGCATCCTTTTCGATCACAATGCGTCCGGGGACGCCTCTTAGTTCATTGTCATAAACGCTTTCGATACCGGTCAGGCCCTGGTTGTCATCACCAGCAAAACCAAGCACATGCGCGGCCAGGCTGTCCTGATGGTAGAAGCGCCTGTTTTCCTCCACCAGCTCAACACCGCTAATATCCAGGGATTTCAACCTTTGGGCCGCATCAAAATCTATCCGCCTTTTAAGCCAGACAAAGCCGACATTACTTGTCAGCTTTTGATACATTTCTTCCTTATCCATTTGCAAAGCGAGGGCTATTTTGTCCGCTGTTCCCCGCTTATCTTCAATCTGTGGTGGAAAAGCATAAGCTGAATCAACGCTGACACTGGTTACCAATTCATTGCCGTTACAGTCGTAAATAGTGCCCCGTTTAGCCTCCAGCGGAACATCCCTCATCCGCACTTCCATGGCCTCGTCCCTTAACCTGTCTCCTTCAACAAGCTGCAGCCAGCCCAGGCGCAGGATCAGCAAGGAAAAAACCAGCATCGCCGCCATAAATACGTAGGTTATTCTCTTGCGCACCGAGATAGGTGTTGTCTGCATATTTTTCCTCCGCCCGCACAAATCCCAGTTTTTGCTCAGGACGTATGGTATTTTCCAACCGGTTGAGCAGTTCGCCAAAAGCCCTGGCCAGGGGGGTCTGTTCTTTTTCAGCAGGACCAGCGCCGCCGGCTTGTCCTTCCTCTGCTGCTGGATTAGCCGTCCCGGTTGACTGATTTACACCGCCCAGGGGGATGACTAGAATACTATCGTCATCAGGCCTTTTCATCCCCAGTTTGTTTATAGCCAGATACTCAACCCTGCCAAGAGAAGACATCTTTCGTATTTCTTCGTTCAGGCTATGGTTTTCTATACGCAGCAGGGCCAGCTCTTTATCCAGTCGGGTAATCTGGTACCCCAGGGTATTGATCTGGGAACAATAAAAAGTGATCGCCACACCCACTAAAAAACCCGTGAAAACCAACCCGATCAACGCCAGCCTGTGGTTTTTGCGCAATACCTTTTTTCTTGATATTTTTTTTGACAGCGGCTCTTTTTCCGTTAGCCTGTAGTAGCCTGTCTTCTCCTGAGCTACTATCATTATTATTCAACTCCTAAATTGAATAGAACCCGCCAGGAAGGTTATACCATATTGTCTTTTTAAATCCTTTCAGCTATTCTCAGCTTGGCGCTTCTGGCCCTTGGGTTGCTTGCCAATTCCGCTTTTAAGGGAGTAACTGGCCTGGGCGTTACAATCTTTAAGGTTTGCTTGCCGCCGCAAACGCATACGGGCAACTCCCGCGGGCAAACGCATGGCGCCGCTAGGCGGCGGTACAGGTTTTTTATGATCCTGTCTTCCAAAGAATGAAAGGTGATCACGCAGATCCGGCCGCCCGGCCGCAAGGATAGAACGGCTGCGGATACTGCGTCTTCCAGGATTGCCAGTTCCCTGTTCACAGCGATCCGGAGCGCCTGAAAGGTCCTTTTGGCCGGATGAGGTCCCTGACGCCTTGCCCCGGCGGGGATTGCCTTTTTGATTATTTCCACCAATTGCGCGGTAGTTTCAATTCGGCTTTGTTTTCTCTCCCGGCAGATAAAGGACGCTATCCTGGCGGCCCAGCGTTCTTCCCCGAAGTCTTTGATTATTTTGGCCAGTTCCGCTTCTGTCAGGTTGTTGAGCAGATCCCCGGCCGTCAGTGATTGCCCTGGATCCATCCTCATGTCCAGAGCGGCGTCATGCTGGTAGCTAAATCCCCTGACGGGATTGTCCAGTTGGTGGGAGGAGACCCCCAGATCAAAAAGAACCCCATCAACTTCAGTTATTTCCAGATCATTTAAAACATCCGCCAACCTGGTAAAATTTGCTCTGATCAGGACAGCCCGCCCCTTGTAAGGGGCCAGCCTTCTTTCTGCTTCTTCTATCGCCGCCGGGTCCTGGTCTAAAGCAACCAGGAAACCGCCGGGGGCCGTGCCGCCCAGATTCTTTATTATCGCCTCGCTATGACCGGCTCCGCCCAGGGTGCAGTCCACATAGACGCCGTCCGGCTTAATATTTAGGCCCTCTATAGCTTCCTTCAGCATTACTGGTTGGTGAAAATATTGAATAGGAACCGACCCCGTCGCGTTTTTTTAATTGGCTCTGATTTCATGCGCTATTTACTATTCTTATCGCTTGCTCTAATTTATAAACTAGTGTGGGTATCAATTAACTTTTCAGCTATTTCCTCATATGATGAGGCCGCCCTGGCGCTGTATTGATCCCACTGAACCCGCGACCATATTTCCACCCTGGTGGAGACACCGATAATGACAGCGTCCTTTTCCAGCAGGGCATATTCACGCAGGTTACCTGGAATTAATATCCTGCCCTGTTTATCAACCTCACAAATAGCCGCACCTGAGAAAAAAAACCGAACGAAGGCCCGGGCATCGCCCCTGGTAAAGGGCAAGGACTTCAGCTTTTGCTCCAGCGCGTCCCATTCGTCGCGCGTGTAGACAAAAAGGCAGCCGTCAAGACCCTTCGTGATTATAAAAGAGTCCCCCAGACCTTCTCGGAAGCGGGCTGGTATAAACAATCTCCCTTTGGCGTCTATAGTGTGCTGGTATTCGCCCATGAACATTTGCCGGCAGCTCCGTTATGAATTATCCTCCACTTAGTACCACTTTACACCACCTATTCTATATTACAATAAAAATCCCTATGTGGAAATGAAAATTAGTTTTAAAATGCGAATTATTAATTAACATTTTTCGACAAAAAAAGGGAGTTTTCCTCCCTTTTTTGTAATACAACTCCATTTAATAGTTTTATCTGCTCAATTATACAGACCCGGCGCCCCGCCTGACGCCCTACAAATATTCATCCAGCCGGTTGTGCCTGTGAAAGTGTATTTCCGGCTTTATGCCGGTCCGATCATCTTTGCTTCTGTGCAACGTAACCCTTATATCCAGGGTGTAACTTTCGAGTGCCGAGCATGCCTTCGGCAGACTAACAACAACTAATCTTTGTTCATCCATATCCGGGTCCGGCCCGGGGTCACCGGCGCCAAAAGCACTCCTTCCGGGAGCAGCCGGGGTTGCCCCAACCGCAAGGTACAGGCACAGAATAAACATCATTACGGCAAATACAACTAAACCCATAGCCATTGTTTCCACTGGGCAACCTCCACACAAATCCGCATATGGTTTAATTCTATTATTTGTAAGTAATTTCCTGCCCTGGTATGTTAAATATTTACAAAGTTTATTTGCCTGCCGCTAAACGTAGCCACCTTCCTATAGCCCGTATTTTTAATCAGCTCCATTGCCTCGGGCAAACCCGCACCGACGTCTCCCGGCCGGTGTGCGTCCGACCCCAGGGTGACGGGGACCCCGTATTTAAAAAATATCCGCAGCAGCTCCGGCCCCGGGTATATTTCTTGTGCCGGGTACCTGAGCCCTGCCGTATTCACTTCCGCGCATACCCCCGTATCCTTAAAAACACGCGCCGTCTCTTCATAAAGCGGCCTTAAGTCCAGGCTGGGGCGGAAATTAAATTTTTTTATCAGGTCGGGGTGGGCGATAACGTCAAAGAACCCGGTCAGCGCGGCCTGCTGGATCAGTTCAAAATACCGCCTATAGACATTATCCATATCTCTTCCGGCATACCCCGCCAGCTCAGCCGGGTTGTCAAATCCCCAACCGTCTATAAAGTGGACTGAACCGGTGATAAAGTCAAAACTGTATGGGGCCAGGATACTTGCCAGCCGATCCTCATGACCGGGCACAAAGTCGGCCTCTATGCCCAGTTTTACTTGTACAGGCGCCTGCCGGTCTTGTTTTTTAACCATATTTATGTAAACCGGCAGATCTTTTTTATCCATAGCGTAACCGGGAATTACCTGATCAGCCGGCAGAAAATAGAGCGGTAAATGGTCGCAAAAGCCTACCTCCTTAATCCCCCTGCTTGCCGCAACATCCAGATACTCGTCGATTTCTCCCACAGCATGCCCACATAACCTGGTGTGCAGATGATTGTCAACAGGCAGCAATTTTTGTCACCCCTTCTTGCCTATCACAAGCCTATGGCTTTTTTAATTTCCCTGGAACTCCGCGTTAGCCTCACGGTACGCTTCATGTGTTTCCACGGCGATATGCTGCCAGTCGTATTTTGTCAGCACCTTTTTCCAGGCGCGCCTGGTCAGGTCCCTGGCCAACCCCGGGTTATCCAGGATCTCCCTGATGTAATAAGCCAGCACGTCCGGCCTGCCCGGTGGAGCCTTGTAGCCGTCTATGCCATGGGCTACAACCTCGCTTAAACCACCAGTATCCGAGACAATAACGGGGATTTGGGCGGCCATGGCCTCCAGGGCGACAATGCCGAACGGCTCATAAAGGCTGGGAAACACCGCCACGTCCGCCTGTCCTAAAAAATAATTCCTCTGATCCTCATGTAAAAAACCTAAAAACTCTGTATTCCCCCGCACTCCCATTTCACCAGCCTTTGCTTTTAGGAAGCCGGCATACGGCCCCATGCCGCCTAAAAGCAGCCTTGTGTCCGGCAAATACTGAAGCAGGATGGATAGGGCCTCTAAAAGCACCTGCACACCTTTTTCCGGTACCAGTCGGCCAAGAAATATTATAGACTTCCCCGTCCCCGCTAGGTAAGCATCTCTTTCCCCAGGTACCAGCTTTTTGGGTATCCCCAGGTTGGCCGGATCAACTCCATTGGGAATGGAGAAAACCTTTTTCCCGGTAAGACCGAATAACCTTACTACCTCTTCCACCATGTAGTCACTGCAGCAAATAACCGCGTCCGCCGATCCGGCCAGCCTTTCCTCCAGGTTGTGGATACGGCGCTGGATATCATTGTGGATGCCGCGGTTGCGGCCGTATTCCGTGGCGTGTATGGTAGCCACCAGCGGCAGTTTGTAGCCGGCGCGTAGTTTGCCGGCGGCCTCCTGAACCAGCCAGTCATGGCCGTGAATAACATCAAATTTCCCCCTGTTTAAAAGACCTTCAGCCACTTCTATCATACCCTTGTTTAATTGTCCGACCCAGTCCATAAATTCTGTGGCGGTAACGGCCAGAGGACTCACCCGGTGCACATGCACACCGTCGACCAGTTCGTACTCCGCCGCCCCCTCCACCGGACAGGTGATCACATGGATTTCCTCACCCAAACGGGCCTGCGCCTTGGAAAGGTCGTTTACATGGCGGGCCAGTCCGCCCACAGTTTTGGGAGGGAACTCCCAGGAAAGCATCAATATTTTTAATGTATCACTGCCCAAGCCTCTCCCGGTCCGTTTGTCTTGGCTAAAACGGTAATGACGGCTGTAAATAGAATAGTCGATATCGGGAAATATATTGTCTTCAATTTCAATTTCAGCCAATTCAGCCTCATTTACTTGCCCCCCGGCCAAACCGGCAGTAAGACTGTTAAAACGGTTGATATGTACACTCGTGCGGTGAACGGCATACTGGACGGCGGTGCCGGTCTTGATGATGAAAGCCCAGTCACTGCTCTGGGCCAGCAACAGTTCCCTGGCCGCCTGATCCAGCAAGCGGCGGATAATGCCCCCGGCATGGGGATATAGATCCGCCAGATCCACCATTGTCGCCTCGGCCCGGTGCAGGTGTCTGTATATCCAGTCATTGCTGGGATTCAGCCATACTTCGTTGTACCCGCCTTCTCCCCAGCTGGAAGCGGCCAGGTCGACAACCTGGTTTTCGGGATAGCGGCCCAGGTAAGCTGTGGGGGTGGATAGCTGGATCCCATAATCACCCAGGTCTATTTCCCGGCAAAATTGTTCCAGCCACAGCGGGCCTTCGTACCACCAGTGGCCGAACAGCTCAGCGTCATAGGGGGCGACGATGATCGGCCGGCGGTCCATCTGCTCTGACAAATACCGTATCTGGGCTTCCCTCTTCCGGGCAAAATCGTGGGCGTCTGCAACAACATTTTGCATGGCCAAATCGGGTTGGTAAGGCTCCTTATGCTCGCTCGTCCCTGTAATACGGAAATACTTCAGCCCCGTGTCACAGCGGATATTGCCGCCCGGCAGGCAGGGGGCCAGGTAATCCAGGGGCAGATCAAAGCCGACATCCCGGTAAAACTCCCGGTAATAGGGATTTCCCGGGTAGCCGGCATGGCTGTCCCAGACCTGACGCGAACTCTCCGGATCCCGGCCGAAAGCGGCCACCCCGGAGCGACAGCATACCGGCGCGTAAACACCGTGGCGAGGTACTGGAAAAGAAAGGTTAATGCCATGTGTTTCCACAAAAAAGTAGCGGAGCCCAAATTCTTTTAATATTTCGTCCACACCGGGGACATAGGCGCATTCCGGCAGCCAGATCCCCGCGGGCGGCCTGCCGAAATTATTCACATATTCTTCTACGGCAATCTGCACCTGCACCCGCCTGGCCTCCTGCCCCATAATCAAAGGCAGATAGCCGTGCGTGGCGCAGGTAGTAATCACCTCCAGCACACCCAGCGCCTGGAGGCTCTGCAACGGCAGGATTAGGTTGCCGTCATAATCGTTTTCAAATGAACGGCGCAGCTCGTTTAAACGGCCGTAATACATCAGGGATACATCCCTGAAGCCGGGGCTGTGTTTATTTCTTTCCACCTCCATCTCCGCCAGCTTAATCAGCCTGCCGATATGCCCCAGGTACCTCTCCTGCAACAACTGGTCATTCAGCATACCAATCAGCGGCGGTGACAGTGAAAGGGTGATCCTAAATTTTACGCCATCCTTTACCATTCTTTCAAAAGACCTGAGCAGTGGCAGATAGCACTCGGTGATTGCTTCAAAGAGCCACCGTTCCTCCATTATCCCCGGGTCCTGCGGGTGTCGTATATACGGCAGATGGGCATGCAGAACAAGCGCAAGGTATCCCTGTGTCACAATCCTCTCCCCCTTTAGGAACTAGTTCTCACCCCGTGCTGGGAATTATAACGACCCAACAAAAATATCCACGCTGCTGCATGGATAAACAAAAACCGATCTATTTTTTTCCCGTACACTGGCTGCAAATTCCGAAGATCTTAAGCTGGTGGTTGGTGATCGTAAAATTGTATTTTTGGTTTACGCGGCTTTCGATTTCGTCAAGCAGGTCCTCATTAAACTCGATGATTTTGCCGCATTTGATACAGATCAGGTGATGGTGGTGATGCTGATCGCCGCCGTCCTCCATGCCGAAGTCATAACGTTTGCGTCCGTCACCAAAATCGATGGCATGGATTAGACCAACCTCTTGAAAGAGTTCCAGAGCCCTGTAAACAGTCGCCAAACCCACATCGGCCGCCTGGCGTTTAACCAGATTATACACCTCTTCAGCGCTTAAATGTTTGCCCCTGTTTGCCAGGAGTGCCTTTAAGGTCAGTTCACGGCGCGCGGTTAGCCTGGAGTCTATCGCTTTAAGCTTTTCACCTGCTTCGGTAATAATTTTTTGCATATCACCACCACCATTCAGGCTTTTGTCAATGCATCCGGCGTGTGTTCATTTGCTGCTAGTAGTAATAATATTTCCTCCTGCCGCGGATCATTCGCCTGCGCTTGATGCTTATAAAACATAGATAAAGGAATACCGTGAAAACGGCTGCCGTTAATACCACCAGCCAGAACCACCACTGTGTTGTAGCTTTCCTGGACAGATCATCCCGCAAAAGCAGATCAACCCTGCCTAGTTCCCTGCCCGCATCGTAAAATATCAGTTCGCCCGCCTTACTGCCGGCCCTGGCGGGGGCTTTCAGTATCGCCAGCTCAGCTTCACGGGTAACAGCAGCCTGGCTTTCACGGGGAAAATTATATCTCAGGGTCCCCGCCGCTATTACAGGTGCTTTATCTAACCTGCCATATTTCACAGGGGCATCAGCGGCGTATTCACCCGCCCCCGATAATGTAACCGCTTTAAACTCCGCGAAACCGTAATCCAAAAGCGCCGCGGAGTCGGACCAGATATTTGTCCCTTCACTTTTCATTACTACGGATATTAACTCCCTGTCATCCCTAACGGCATCTGTGACCAGGCACTGCCCCGCTTCTTCCGTGTAGCCTGTTTTGATGCCGACTGCCCCGTCATAATTCCAAAGCATTTTATTGGAGTTGTAAAGATAGGTCTGGGCTTCGGGGTCATCTCTTTGGATGGTCTGCACCTTTGTGGCCACGATATCACGAAAATCCGCATTTTTCATGGCACAGCAGGCGATTAGCGCCATGTCCCGGGCAGTGCTGTAATGGCCGGGCTCCGGCAACCCGTTGGGGTTGTTAAAGTGTGTATTTTTGGCGCCAATACCGGCTGCCTTTTTATTCATCAGCTGCACAAAACCGTCTACGGAACCGCCCAGGTGGCAGGCAATGGCAACGGCGCAGTCATTGCCTGAATTGAGCATCAATCCGTAAATCAGGTCACCCAGGGAAATCAGTTCACCTTCCTGCAGTCCGATAGCAGAACCTTCAACAAGGCTGGCTTCCAGGGGTACGGTAACCATATCACCGACCCTGCCGCTTTCCAGGGCGATTAATGCCGTGATGATCTTGGTGGTGCTCGCCGGATAGATCCTCTGTTCCGGGTTCTTGGTATATAGCAGCTGCCCATTTGCAGGATCCATAAGCACAGCGGTTTCTCCTGTGACTGTCGGGAGTGCGGCGGTAGCCGGCGCGGGGGCGGCGGCCATAACCATAAAGAGCGATAATATTAGCAAAGCTGCTATAGTGCCTGTTTTTAACTGCATACCTCACCTTGAGCGCTAAGAAATTTTACAGAAAAATACTTCCACAAAAGTTATTATATCATAAAATATTGGATACAGTCCTTTAATTCAACCCTTTGCCGGGTTTTCCGGCGACAGTCAGGCGTATTAAAGCCAGCAGCCCCGCCGTGGCCACAATAATCAGACCCGACAGCAGCGGCAACTGCCAGCTGCCGAACCCTGCAAAGAACTCCAGCAAACGGGTGGCCCCGCCGCCGATCAGAAAAGCCAGGGAAAAAACAGTGATCCACATCATTAACCCCTCACGCCAGCCGCGTTCTTTAAATATGATCATCGTGGAGGCAATGCAGGGAACGGTGATGGACAAGGTCAAAAGGACCACAAAATTTTGCAGCGGCAGCATATGCAGGTTAAGGATGGCGGCAGCGCCGAACTCCTTTCTGATCAGCCCCATGACTAATATATCGGCTACTTCCGGAGGCAGGTGCAGCCAGTTCATCGTCACCGGCTCCAGGATCCTTCTTAAACCGTCCAATAAGCCCGTGACATCCAGGATCCCCAAGAAGAGCGTCCCCGCGGCAAATATCGGGAAGGCCTCCTTGATAAAGCCAATGGACCTGTGCCCGGCTTTGACCATTACATTTTTAATTTTCGGCAGGCGCAGCGGCGGCAACTCAATCAGCAGGGGGGATACGCCACCGGGCAAAAATGAGTTGAGCACTGTGCCGGTAAAGACCAACAGGCAAAATATTATGGCCATATATAAAATCATGTAAGCCGCGCCCTGGCCGGCCATGATCGCCATAATAATCGCCAACTGGGCGGAACACGGCACACAAAGGGCCAGCAGGAATATGGCTATGCGGCGTTCCCTGTCGGAAGCGAGCATGCGGGTGCTGATCAGAGCCATGGTAACACAACCAAAACCGAGGATTAGCGGGATAATGGCCTGTCCGTTGAGGCCCATGCCCGCCAGGGTGCGGTCAACTAAAGTGGCAATGCGGGGCAGGTAGCCCGTGTCCTCCAGAATAGCCAGCACCAAAAATATGCCCAGCACCAGGGGCAGCAAAAGCCCGATGAGATACGTCACTGTGAGGGTTAGGACGCCGTACTGGCCGGCCAGTAGCGTACTGATCACCGAGTCCGGATGCAGGAAAAAAGCCAGCAGGGAACGGATGGAGGGTTCATAATAATTGTTCATGACCTCCCCGGCGCCGTCCACGATAAAGCCGGCCAGAAAAACTCCAACTAGTTCATAAACAGCCCACAGGGTTAAAGCCAGCAAAGGAAAACCGGTAACCGGCCTGAGCATCCAGCGCCCCAGCCGGGAAGAAAAACTGGCCTCCCCGCCGGTTTCCCTGACAACCCGGGCGACTACCTGGTTCACCCTCTCCCGGCGCGCCAGGTACAAATCTTCCCTGCCTGTCCCCGGGACCACACCGTATTGCGCGCTAATGGAGGGGTCCCCTTCCAGAATCAGTAGTGCTTCCCCTCTGCCGGCAGGCAGGTTAATTTCATTGATCCTTTCCTGCAAAGCAGGGTCGGCATTGCCGATCCGGGCTGACTTCAACTTGTTTTTTAAATCGGCCAGGCCGGTACCCCGTTCCGCCTCCACGGGAATAACAGCTACCCCCAGTATATTCTCCAGCAGCGGAATATCGATCTCTATGCCTTCCCGTTTGGCTTCATCGATCATGTTCAGGGCTACAATTAAAGGGATGCCCATATCAATAACCTGCAGGGTTAAAAATAAATCCTGTTCCAAGTGGACGGCATTAACCACATTAACAACAATATCCGCGGCTAAAATTATGTCCCGCGCGATTGTTTCCTCTTCAGTGAAGGATGATACACTGAAAACCCCGGGGGTATCAATTAAAACATCCCTGCCGTACCGGCCGCAGGCCATGTTCAAAGTGGTCCCGGGGTAGTTGGAAACATCCGTGTAAAGTCCGGTTAGGGCATTGAAGATCACGGACTTGCCGACATTAGGATTCCCGGCCAGCACTATTTTATCACCACTGGCCGGGATAGTATCGTTATTTTTTAATTGCTCCAAATCCCAGTAAAACCTCCTAACCCCACAGCACAGTCTGCTCACCTGTGGGGCGGGCTTCAGCCCGCCATTTTAAAACAGGGACATTCCTCAACCCCAAAGAAATACCCATGGGAGAGACGTGTCCCCATTCCACCCGTGCTTGTCCTAGCACGGCTCAACCGCAATAGTCCTGGCCAGGTTCCTGCCGATGGCAATTTCCTGTTTATTTCTGGCTACCACAACCGGTCCCGCCGGTACAACCTCCCGGCAGGTGATTACTGTCCCCTCAGCAATACCGAGGCGCAGCGCTTGCACCCGGGTTAACTCATTGGGGATATTGGTAATTTTAATTACCTGTCCTTTTCTGGCCTGGTCAAGATGCATTTTTGCCCCCCATAATAACCAAAAGAATGATAAAGACAACCATTCTCATTCTTATTCCTACCTTTATTATATGAAAAGGCAAAGGAAATATCAACAGTAATTTTCGCCGGAAAAAGACAATTAAAATAAAAGCATGGCCCAGTGAGAGATAATCCCACTTTAGTGGGCCATAACCGGGCGCTGCAGGTCATCACCGCGCAAAAAAGGCGTGGCGAGTAAATCGATAAGCCGAGTTCTGTCGCGGGTGATCATCTATCTAAGGATGCCTGTTGCCAGACACCTCTTGCGACCTTACCCGGGAACGCGGCGGGCCACCGCAAGTGTTCCCCTATTTGGTCTTGCTCCAGGTGGGGTTTACCTAGCCGGCCAGTCGCCTGACCGCTGGTGCGCTCTTACCGCACCGTTCCACCCTTGCCCCGCAGCGGAGGTTGGAAGTTGGAAGTTGGAAATTGGAATTCTTGAGGGAATTCGGCCTTGCCGGATTTCTTCTTAATCTAACTTCCAACCTCTAACATCCAACCTCCAGTACGCAGGCGGTCTGCATTTCTATGGCACTTTCCTTGGGGTCGCCCCCACTGGGTGTTACCCAGCACCCTGCCCTGTGGAGCTCGGACTTTCCTCAGGCGCCTCAGCGGCGCCCGCGATCACCTGATTTACTCGCCCCTATTTTACAGACTGATTATACCACTGATCGCCGTGTGAAGCCAACGGCTGTGGGACCTATGGCCGTTCCTATTCCCAGTAAAGCATCCGGCCGCAATTGCTGCAATAAACTATGTCCGTACCCTGCTTTAGAAGCCTCAGTTCGCTGAATGTAATTCCCATGCGGCAGCCCATGCATGTGGTTTTTTCCACCCGCGCCAGGGGATCGTTAAATCTTTTTTTCATATCCATATACCTGTGCCAGGTTTCCACATCCAGTTTATCAAGCAGCTTCTGCCTAACCAGGGGGATCTGGGCAATCAACTGCCGGATCCTTTGCTGGTCGGACAGGAAACCGCCGTGATTCATACGGTAGTCTTCTGCTTTTTTGTTCAGCCCGGTGCTCATCTCCTCCAGTTGCGCCCGCAGTTCATCTTGTTTTTCCATGCATGCAAGGATGTCGTCTTCCGCCTTTTTTACTGTGTTTTTTAGGTTTTCTAATTTTTTGCTGTTTGCGTTCATTTCTTTCACATTGGTAATCGAGCCGTCATACAATTTCTTACCCAGGATTTCCAGCTGTTCGTCGGCGCATTTGACATCCATTTCTTTTATCCTTTGACTTTTTTTTAGGTCGTTATATTCTTTTTTTATTCTATTGAACTGCTCCTTGCCTTTTTCAATATCAGCCCTGAGGGACCTCAGCCCCTCCGCCGTCCGGCCCCCCTTTAATTTTTTTTCCAGGGCCCTTTTCCGTCCATCGAGGACCTGGATTTCCCATAATAGTTTTAAATCCGGCACGACTGCATCACCTCAAAAAAAATTTAAGATAGGAAGCGCCGACTCCCTATCTTAAAAAAATGCGAATGGGTCCGTATTGGTTTCCGACAAAAGCAACTGGACATCATACCCGGCCCTGCCGCAAATGTCCTGGAGGTATTCTTGCAGCGCGGGCAAAACTACTGCCTCGGTGCCATAATGGCCCGCATCAATAAAGCTCATACCTGAGGCTGCAATATCCTGGGCGGTATGGTATTTTACGTCACCAGTAACGATTGTGTCCGCTCCCGCATTTAATGCCTGGGTCCACAAATCGGCGCCTGAACCACCGCAAACTGCCACCGTTTGGATCAGTCGATTGGCTCCGCCTCCGGTGCGGACAGCAGCCAACCCAAGCGCTTCTTTGACAAACCCCGCAAACTGTTCCAGTGATTGCGGTTCCTTAAGTTTGCCTATCCGGCCCAGGCCGCGGGACATATCCCTGTTCTCCAACGGCAGGATATCATAGGCGACTTCCTCATACGGGTGTGATGCGAACATTGCGTCCAGGACTCTTTGCAACAAACTGATGGGGACAATGGTCTCCAGCCTGGCCTCCTCTACTCGCGTCAGTTCGCCGGACTTGCCCAAAAACGGGTTTGCTCCTGCCAGAGGTTTAAATGTCCCCGTGCCCCCAGCCATAAACGAGCAATGGCTGTAATCACCAATCCATCCGGCGCCGGCATCCAAAACCGCCTCGCGCACCTTTTCCTCATAGCCCAACGGCACAAACACCACCAGCTTATACAGCCGGGCCTGCCCCGCCCGCTGCAAAACAACCGGTTTGGTTAAACCCAGCTTAGCAGCCAGGACGCCGTTTACCCCGCCGTCCGCCGCGTCCAGGTTGGTATGCGCCGCGAAAACCGTAATATTATTGCGTATTAAATAGCTGATCAATTCACCCAGCGGCTGCCTGATATTAATTGCTTTGGGCGGCTTGAACATCAGCGGGTGATGGCAAATAATCAACCCCGCGCCCTTGTCCGCGGCTTCCCGGGCTACTGCCCGGTTGGCATCTAAAGCCAACAGGACTCTTTCAACCGCGGCCCCGGGATCGCCCACCTGCAGGCCGCTATTGTCCCAGCTTTCCGCCAGATAAGGAGGAGCAAAACCTTCCATTATATTAAAAATGTCGGCACATCTTACAGACAATTCAAAATCCTCCTGATCCCCGCAAGTTTATTTTCGGTTGCCCGGGCCTTCTCCGCCGCGGCTGCGCTGTTTGCAGCGCACATACCGGCGAGGGCCCGTTCATACCGGCCGGCGATTATCTTCAGGTATCTTTTAAGCAAAGGATCCTTCTTTTCCACCAGACGGGGTCCCAGCTCCAACAGGAGGGGATCCCGCACTGCTTCACATCCAGGCGCGGCGGCGATCACAATATAGATCCGGCCGTTTTCCTCAACCAGCTGTTCATCAGCTATTTTCCAGCCGTTTGCCGCCAGCCAGCCCCTCAGATCGCCGGGGTCCGCCTGGGGCTGCAGGATGAGCATTTCGACGGTATTTAAAATTTCCGGGGAGGCCGCCAGTATCTCCCTGATGGTGTTGCCGCCCATACCGGCCAGGATAATAACTTCGGCTTCAGCAGGCTTTAAAACCGTCAGCCCGTCTCCCAGCCTGAGGTCGATGTTTGTATCAAGTTGATGTTCCGCCACCTGCCGGAGCGCCGACTGAAAAGGCCCCGGCCGCAGTTCGGTGGCGATCACGCGTTTGCAGCGGCCTGTTTCAACCAGGTGGACGGGCAGGTAGGCGTGATCAGCGCCGATATCGGCAACCACGGACCCCGCCGGCACGTAAGCGGCGACCAGGGCCAGGCGTTTGGCCAGGTCCATAAAAAACCCCCGGGTGATATATTTGTTTAACATCAGTATATTAGATTTGGACAAAAAAGACAAACAGATCGGGGTATGGGAGTAAAAAGCAGCCCGCATGGAGCCGCTTTTGTGGCTGGATTTACACGTTAAGCTTTTCTTTTAACACCTCTAACTCTGGATAAACTGATGCCGGCGTCAGCAGCTTTTACATCCAACTACCTCGGGATGCTGACCGTGCGGCGCACAGCACGGTTGTCGCGTGCCATGGCTCGAACAA
>CAYMJG010000002.1:74522-91174 GCA_964390855.1 uncultured Eubacteriales bacterium
GCCGTTGCCATAAACTGCCGTTCCTCCTCCCTGATCTTGAATCTTTTTATAGCCGGTGCTGATATAGAATTTTTTGTCTCCCTCAGAATGATATATGTAAGATTCGCCCCAGGGATCAGTCACTTCTAGTTTGAGGTCCGGCCCCTCTTCACCAGCTTTTAAAACAAGCCCGGCATCCAGCATTTCGGACCCAAGATCCGTGCCATTGGGATATTTGCCATTCTCAGCATAATAGCTATCCAGCGCCGCCTGCATGGTGCTGATCTGCGCTTTGGCTTTGGTTATTTTGGCTTTTTCGATATTGCCTTGATAGAATTTTATCCCACCGGCCACAAGTACCGCAATAATCACCATTACAACCATCATTTCGACCATGGTGAAGCCTTTTTCGTTGTGCAACAACCTGCGTAACATTATTTCACCATTCCTTTCTTTGCTGCCGGATCATCAATCCCTGACAGAATGGCAATCCATTCATCATCACTTGTGAAATCCAAAAGGGCATTAAATCACGGACGCCGGCATTCAAGGCCCGGCCTGCATGACATCGGCCATGCCAAACAGGGGCAGGTAGATGGAAAGTGCGACAAAAGCCACAATTATGCCCATCGTGGCAATTAATAGCGGCTCAATTAGGTTGGTCAAACGGGTAAAAAACCTTTCTGTTTCTTCCTCGTAATAAACGGCCAGCTTTTCCAGAATACTGTCCAACCGGCCTGATTCCTCACCGATGGCGATCATCCGCGAAACCATAGGGGGAAACAACAGACTTCTCTGCAGCGCGGGGGCAATTCTTTCCCCTTCCCCGACGTTAATCCTAATCCTATTGATCTCTAGTGCCGCCAGGGTGTTGCCGGATACCTTTTCCGCGACCTCCAGGGACTGCATCAGGGGCATACCGCTCATTAAAAGTGTGGCCAGCGTCCGTGTAAATCTGGCTGTTATTGTCTGGCGAATCGCCTTTCCCAGTATCGGCAGCCTCAGCAAAATCCTGTTCATAGCCAGGTTTGTGCTTTTCCGGGCAGAGAGCAACCGTAAAACAAGGCACAAGCCGGCAAATAACAGGGGTATCAGTAACCAGTAAGAGGCCAGGGCGCTGCTGAGGCCGGTTATGATCCGGGTGGGCAGCGGCAGTTCAGCGCCCATCGACTCAAACATGCCGCTAAAAACGGGAACGACAAAAACCAATATGCCGAGCACGGAAACCAGCATCATCATCGCCACCAGCAGCGGATATGCCATTGCCGACCTTATTTTTTCTATTAAGCGGTGTTCCTTTTCGAAATGCGCGGCCAGATGCGCCGCGACCTCTCCCAGCGTGCCGCTTATTTCACCTGTGGCAATCATGTTTATGAAAATTTCCGGCAGGCTGCCCCGGTGGATCCGAAAGGCGTCACTGAGGCTTTTTCCTTGTTCCACACCGGTGATCGCCTCCTTTATTATCTTTGTCAACCGTCGATTTTCTGTTTGCCGGGCAAGGATATTCAGACAGTGCAAAAGGGGCGCCCCCGCGTCCAACATCACAGAAAACAGCCGGCAAAAGACCGCCATGCTTTTAATATCAATTTTCTCGTTAAAAACCCTGGAAATGCCAAAAGCAGTGCTGCGAACAGGCTTTATTTGCACGGCGAAACAGTCCTTTTCACGTAACAGGGCGGCCACCGCGCCGGGGCTGTCGCATTTAACCTTCCCGCATACCATTTGGCCGGACAAATTCCTTGCCTTATAACTGAACAACTGAGGCATATTATCGCTCCTGTAAACCAGCGCCATGGTTGTCTAATGGTATGTCTTTTATTCCCCATGAGGACAGGCGCGCATAATCTCTTTGATTGTAGTCAGGCCTTTGATTGCCTTTGCCAGCCCGTCGTCCTTCAGTGTGATCATACCGGCGCCTACGGCCGCCTGCCTGATTTCTTCCGTGGAAACGTTTTGCAAAATAATATTTTGCAGCCCCGGTGACAACACCATCACTTCATAAATGGCGATACGTCCTTTATAACCGGTATAATTGCAGGCTTCACAACCCGCGCCGGCAAAAAGGCTTGTTCCCGGCGCCAGGCGGGCAAAGGCGTTTTCCTTATTGTCGGGCTTTACTTCCTGCTTGCAGCGCAGACATATACGGCGTACCAGGCGCTGGGCCACTACGCCCGTAACGGAGGAAGCGACCATAAAGGGGGCTGTCCCCATATTAATTAACCGTGTAACGGCCCCCGGCGCGTCATTGGTATGAACGGTGGATAGTACGAGATGACCAGTGACAGCTGACTGGACGGCGATTTCAGCCGTCTGCGGATCCCTTATTTCACCGATCATAATCACATCCGGGTCCTGCCTTAAAATGAAACGCAGGTAATTGGCAAAAGTAATACCCGCTTTTTCATTTATCTGCGCCTGGTTGATGCCGGCCAGGGTGTACTCTACCGGGTCTTCCACTGTAATAATGTTTTTGTCGATGGTGTTGATTTCATTTAGGGCCGTGTAAAGGGTGGTAGTCTTGCCGCTGCCCGTCGGTCCCGTCACCAGCATCATACCCTGCGGCGCCTTGATAAAACGCTGAAAACATCCCAGGTTATGTCCGGACAAGCCCAGCTGCGGCAGGTTGTATCGATTAACATTTCCTTTGTTGAGCAGCCGGATCACTACCTTTTCACCAAAAATTGTCGGCAATGTTGAAATCCGCAAATCAATGTCCTGTCCGGATAGTCTTAAGGGGATCCGGCCGTCCTGGGGCAGGCGCCGCTCGGCAATATCCAGGTCGGCCATCACCTTGATGCGTGAAACAATAGGAAAAATAATTTTGCCTGGCAATTCCATTATCTGGTTCAGCAGGCCGTCTATCCGGTACCGGACACGGACATGATCCGCAAACGGTTCAATGTGGATATCGCTGGCTTTTTCATCGACCGCCCTTGCCAATATCAGGTTGACCAGCCTGATCACGGGCGCCTGATCCGCAAATTCTTCTCCCGGGTTTTCACCCGCCTCTCCAGCCTCCGCCTCAATCCCCAGGTCCTGCATCACCATTTCTATTTCGGGCGTGCCGAAATGCTTTTCAATAAGGGTTTTTATTTCTTTTTTACCGGCAGCCAGCGGTTCTATGTCACAACCGGTAAACAGCCTCAGATCGTCTAGCGCAAGTATATTGAAGGGTTCCGGCATGGCCACAAATATGCGGTTTCCCAGCCTCTTGACCGGAAACAGCATATATCCGCGTATTAAATGTTCCGGAATCAGGCCGAGCAAGCCTGGATCTATTTTGTCAACCGGGAAAGGATCTTTAAACCCCGGGATATTAATCAATACCTGGCCGGTTGTCCTTTCTATTTTCATCATGCTAATACCCCCCGTAAGGTCCCTGTTCACCACCTGTCTCCCAAAAAGCGCCTGACTGCCCCAAAATATGCGGGTTCTGTTCTACAGAATATGGGGACATGTCCCTTAAGTGGAATCCCTTGGAGCCGGCGGAATATCCCTAATAGGAACGGCGGGTTAAAACCCGCCCTATAAGAGAAGCCTTAGGTACCATGAAATGATTTCATACCCGTAGCTGGATGTAATCAAGGCCCCAACCGCCAGAAAGGGACCAAAGGGTATCAGGTCCTTTCTGCTTTTTAATCTCAGTAAAATCAGTATCAGGCCGGCCAACCCCGCAAGCAGGCAGCCCAAAAGAACAGCCGTTATTCCATTGGGCCAGCCCAGGTACACACCGATTACAGCCGCCAGCTTAATGTCCCCGCCGCCCATGCCTCCCCTGCTTACCAATGCAAGGGCCAGTAAAGATATAAAAGCCGCCGAAAATCCCAATAGGGCTGATAAAACGGTTGGTTCTCCCATAAATATGATAGAAACTATCCCCAAAAAAAAGAAAAAAATTATTAACTTATCCGGAATGATGTAGTGTTCCGTGTCAATAATTGAAATAACCAGCAATATAGATATCAGCAACAGCGCTTTTATGAGTTCGATGGACAGGCCGAAACGCAAATAAGCGGCCATAAAGAGCAAACCGGTCAATAGTTCAACCAGGGGATGGGAGATGCCAATCCGGCCGCCGCAAAAACGGCATTTGCCTCTTAGCCAGATAAAATTGAAAAGGGGCGTAAGGTCTATGGCCTTTATTCTCCTGCCGCAACGGACACAGTGGGAAGGAGGAAATAAAAGTGATTTTCCCCTGGGCAGGCGGTAGGCGCATACATGCAAGAAGCTCCCGGCTATAGTTCCCATAACCAAAAAAATGTACGGTCGGATATCAGAAGAAAAAACCATTTATAATTTCCTGCTCAAGCCAAGGCCTGCAAAATTTGTTGCTAATCTGCATTATATCACAAAGATATTGAAATAAATGTCGATTCTTGTAATGTATGTATAATTATTTTATTAAATCAATATCCGGTTAATTTGTTGTATATTTTGCTTTTGTACGATCCCAGGGCATAGTTGAGCGTCCTTTTTTCCATGAGCATGTCGAATTTAAGTATTTTGCCGGTTAGTTTTCTCATTAGTGAACCCTTTTCCTCTTCATGGCAGCTGTCAATCATTTTCTGCAATGAAATTATTTCTTTTTTTAACTCCATCTCCTCCGGCAGCACGCCGGCGTTTTTCAAGATGGTGTAAGCAGCGCGGAGTTCTTCCGGAATGTGCGCCGTGTCATCCAGGTCCAGGGGCTTGCCTTTATTGGGCAAGTTGTCAAATTCCCCGTTTAGTACGGCTTCCCGGATCTTGCCCTCCGCGATGGTCCTGAAGATATCCATAGGCTCTGCCTCATCTCACCCTTAATTTTTTTCCGGTTATGCTTTGTTACTGAATATTATAACAAAAATTTTCCCGGCAGATATAGGGCATCTTATTCGTTTTTTCTGCCCCGCATGATTTCTAAATTATTCCCGTCCGTGCGCACGATCACGGCGCCGTCCAGGTCGGTGCGGTAAATGGTTGCGCCGGCGCTATCGAGCATATCCAGTGTGCCCTGGGCCGGGTGCCCGAAGGTATTGTGGGCGCCGACGGAGATTACCGCCGCTTCGGGATTGATTCGATCAACCAGATCCGGCAGCAGTGACCGGCTGCCGTGGTGCGGGACCTTCAGCACATCGGCTTTTAAATCTGCTTCCTCCCGCAAGAGTCCCTTCTGCTCATCCAGTTCCGCGTCGCCGGTAAAGATGAACGACCTGCGGCCGTAAGATACCTTGATGATCAGAGAGCTATTGTTCAAGTCAGCCTCCGAACTCATCGATGCGCCTTCCACCGGTGAGAGGACCTCTATTTTTATGGCGCCGTCCAACGCTATCCGGTCGCCGGGCAGGGGGACTTTAACAGGGACATCCCGCGCCGCCAGGTTATCCAGAAGCGCCGTGTAGGCAGCCGGCACACCTTCCGCCCGGCCGCCGCCGTCCGCCTCCGCTCCGGCATATGAAACAAGCGCCATTTTCACCGGGAACCTTTTTATCAGCCAGGCAGCGCCGCCGCAATGGTCCTCGTGGGGGTGGCTGAGGACTAATAGGTCCAGCCTGTGCACACCGGCTTTTCTCAGGTAAGGCTCCACTATCTGATCTCCCGTTCCCGTCCCCGAGTCAAATTCACCCGGCCTGCCGCCGGTGTCGATGAGCATGTTCCTGCCGCCCGGAGTCTGCACCAGGATGCTGTCGCCCTGTCCCACGTCGATGAAATGGACCGTCAGGTCTTGCCCGGGGCGCCAGGGCCAGCAGAGCAATAGCAGGGCCACGGCCAGGGCCGCTCCCACCGGCGCCCACCTTTTAACGGGTTGCAGCACAGCTTCGCCAAAGGTGCCCTTATACACTTTTACAACAGCCAGCAAGCCGGCATACCAGGCTGCGGCCAACAGTACGGGCGGCGTGGAAAGGAAAATAACCGCCCCGGGCAGTTGTTGGCAAAAAAATATCACCTCTAAAAATATATCTAATACAATACCGGTGCTGACGTTAACCAGGGAGGCCAGCGGCAACCACAACAGGCCGAGGAACGAGGCCAGTACGCCCAGGAGCATAATCAAGCCCGTCAGGGGCACGGCCAGCATATTGGCAAGGATCGACACTGGCGACAGGAGGTTATAGTACCAGGCCACCAGCGGCGCCGTAGCCAGCTGGGCGGCAAAGGTAACGGCCAGCGCCTGCAAGGCCAGCCGTCCAGCGGCGCCGGGCGGCTCTTTAAATAGTTTCAAACAGGCGTTGGATAGGGACGGTCCAAGATATAAAATGCCCCAGGTAGCGGCAAAAGACAATTGGAATCCCGGGTGATAAATTTGCAGCGGGTTGCGCAGAAGAATAATCAGGGCCGCCAGGGCCAGAGTCGTGGGCCAATCCTGATCCCGGCCAAAGTGGTGGGCCCAGACCAGTAATAGGGCCATGATTGCCGAGCGTGTCACAGCGGGATTAAGCCCAGTCATCATGGCATAAATAATCAGCAGCGGTGTGGCCAGCGGAGCCGTCCACACCGGCGGCAGCCGCAGCAAGCGCAGCAGCGCCAGCAGGCCGCCCAGCACCAGCCCGACATGCAGCCCGGACACACTTAGGATATGTACTACACCGGTTTCCGAAAAGGCTCGTCTGGTTTCGCTGTCAATGGGGCCCTGCACGCCAAAAATTATGCCGTTTAAAACCGCTGCTTGCGCGGGCGACAGGGAATGGGCTGCGGCTGCCGACATTTTTTGTTTGACCAACAAGGCCGCGCCCTGCAACGGGTTAGCACCGCCGAAGCCAACCTTGCTGACCGCCTCGTCTCCTTTGGCTATTAAAACAACTCCGATTCCCTGGCGCTCCAGGTAAGTCCGATAATCGAACAAGCCGGGATTGCCGGCTGGTTCGGGCCGGGTAAGCAACCCGGCGGCGCTCAGTATGTCGCCGTAAGCGTAAACCCGGTTTGTGTTCTTTAGCTGCAGGCGGGCTGTTCCTGATACCGGGCAGGTTTTCCCTGACTTTGTCAACTCCTGCGCCTGCAGCAAATAATATACCTGATCCGGGCGGACGTCGGGCTCCGCCACAACCCGGCCGGTTAGCACCACCTTCTGCCCGTCATAATTGGCCAGGGTGGTCTCGCTGCCTTCAATCCAGAAGCGCGTAAGCGCCAGGCCCAGCAAAAGAAAAATGACTAACAAAAGCCTGCTGTTATTCCGCCAGGCCAATAGATAACCGGCCATACCGGCAGCAAAAGAAAAAGCGGCCAGGATCATTGCCACAGACGCTTTGATGACAGTTATTTCACCTATTAAAATGCCGGTTATAAAAAAAACCGTCAGGACGACAACGGGCCTGCTCATAAAAATCTCCGCCGGAATCCATTATTTCATCCCCCTATAAATATGAGGGCGCCTAGAAAATCTAAACTGTGAAGTTAATCCTGTTTTCCAGCACCTTCCGCACATAATCTTTAGTTTCCTGGTAATTTGGTATACCCCCCGCGCTGTCCACCGCCCCCGGACCGGCGTTGTATGCGGCCAGGGCCAGGCTGACGTCGCCGCCGTAGCGGTCCAGCATCTGTTTTAAATAGCGTACGCCGCCTTCGATGTTCTGCGCCGGATCATAGGGATCCCGTACTCCCAGCCCGGAGGCGGTAGCCGGCATCAGCTGCATCAAGCCAATCGCCCCGGCAGGTGAAACGGCGCCGGGATTGAAATTTGATTCGGCCTGTATTACCGACTTAACCAGGGATCTGTCTACCCCGTACCTGGCCGCCACATTTCTGATCAAACTATCCAGGCCGGCTTGGGTCCCGGCGCCGTTGGCGGATACCCTGCCGCCTGTGCCTGATGGAACAGTACTTTGCGCAGCATATCCTTTACTGAATTTTCCCGGGGCAGCAGACCCCGTCTTGATTGCGCCGGCGCTGCTGTAGTCGAGCTGTGCCGGATCCAAGCCTTCGGCCAGGGCCAGCATTAGCAGCATCTCAAATTCACTGTTTTGTTCAGCGGCTCCCCTTTTTAGATCATTTTGTGGGTCTGCAAGATATTCCATCAGCATCATTTTTATTAGCGGGTTTACTTCCATGAATGTGCGCACCTCAACATAATTCGAATAGACGCATCTGATAATTAAAGGTCTTGAATATCAGGAGTTTTGGAATAGTTCTCCAAAGGATCCAAAACCCCTTTTTTTGTGGATATTCTAAAATAAAATTTCTTCAACAAAGGATTTTCAGAAAATTTGTTGAATTTTTTATTCACAAAAACCCGATCAGATTTTTTCGGCCGGACCGGGTTTCTTATAGAAAAAAATACCGTTTAATACACTGTTATTTTATCCTGCAGATCGGCAAATTTTTTATCGCCAATCCCGGAAACGTCCCTTAGATCTTCAACGGCCTGAAAAGGACCGTTTGTTTCCCGATGTTGGATAATCCTTTGCGCCAGTGCGGGACCGATACCGGGCAGGGTGTCAAGCAGGGCCTGATCCGCCGTGTTGATGTTGACCAAACCGCCGGCAGCGGCCGCTGAAAAAATACCGCTTCCGGCCACAGGCCCCGCCGGTTGGCTGCCGGCGGGCGCCGGGCCGGACTGCTCGCCCTTAAAGGGCACATAGACGTCCTGGCCGTCAACAATTTTGGCGGCCAATTTTAACGAGTCCAAATCGGCATCCCCCACCGGGTCAGCCATATTGACGGCTTCAATGATCCGTGTATCGGCCGGCAGCTCGTAAACACCCGGTTTGGCCACGGCGCCTATTACATGTACGCTGATATGCTTTATTTTTGTTTGTTCAGGCGCCTGCGTCTCCAATACCGGCGGGTCCACAGGGCGTTCTTTCACCTGCGCCAGCCTGTAACCGCCGCCGAATAAAATAATTCCCACCAGGACCAGCAGGATTAATTGTTGTCTTTTCTCGATCTGGATCAACCTGAACACCCCGGACAATTAGAATAATGACTATGCGGTTAATTCTACCATAAGCGACTATTTCCTCCTTTTCGCAAGGATAATATCACATGAACATGTCATTATTTTTTGCTGATAAAAAGCCGTCCGTCAGTGCTCAATGTAGCCAGGAGTACCTTTTTAGCGGTCAGCCGCCGTTCGCCAAGTACCTGTTGCAGCCACGTTTCATCCAGATCTATTTGCTTCAGGTCTTCCTTCATTACCTCGCCGTCCATAACCAGGACTGTCGGCAATCCCTCATAGGCGGTGGGAATCCCTAGATCTGCAGGCGTAACCGGGCGGTGCTGGGATTTTAAAATCACGTTTAATTTTCCTGAAGTCTCCAGTACGGCAAACTCAATATCACTTAGGTCAACGATCCCCTTTTCTCTCATCTGGGCCACCAGATCGTCCAAATTATAGCGGGCCCTCCTCATTTCCTTCCTCAACAGAGCGCCATTTTTTATAATAATCTGCGGTTGGCCGCAGATTATGCCGCGCATCCTGCGGCTGAACAAGGTGGCATAAGAAAGGATAATCTGCAGGGCAGCTAAAATTAACAGGGGCAGGATGCTGAGCCCGAGGGGGATGTCGCTGAATTCCAGTGGAAGCACGGCCAACTCGGCGATAATAATGGCCACCACAAAATCGAAAGGAGATAACTGGCCGATTTCCCGCTTGCCCATCGCCCTGATTACCAGCAGGACCAGGAAATATACCAGGGTAGTGCGGTAAACATATTCCCAGATCAAAATGCATCACCAGCCTTTGTTAGATATATTTGAAGATTCATTACATTTTAATCTCAAATATCACTTTACTTTGTGGGCAAAACGGGTAAAATATTAATTAGATGAAAAAAGTTGTATTATATTGAGATATATCTCAATAAGAGATACCAATAAGCCAAAGGAAATACAGCTCAATATCTCAATGTGACATAGTTATTGCAAATAAACATATTATATTTATTGTATAGATTTGAGGTGAAAAGATATGGCCCTGGAAGCCAGGTCCGAAGTCCATTTTCGGACAATTTCCATCAACACGGCCCTTTGCAAGGGCTGCGGCATCTGCGCCTCACTTTGCCCCGGGGTATTGCGCATAACCGGCGGCGGCAAGGTGGCAGTAGCGAACCAGTCCCTCTGCACAGGTTGCCGCAATTGCGAAAACCACTGTCCCGATTTTGCTATTTTTATAAAGGTGGCTTGACAATGACAGAAATTATTCCATTGGCCCGTTTAATGCAGGGCAACGAGGCTATTGCCGAAGGGGCCCTTGCCGCGGGAGCGCGTTTCTTTGCCGGGTACCCGATTACCCCTTCTACTGAGATTGCTGAAATACTGGCTAAAAAACTTCCTGTCGTTGGCGGTAAGTTTATCCAGATGGAAGATGAAATATCCAGTATGGCCGCCGTTATCGGGGCCTCCCTGGCCGGACTGAAGTCCCTGACCGCCACCAGTGGTCCCGGATTCTCCTTAAAACAGGAAAACCTGGGCTTCGCCGCCCTGGCTGAGGTGCCCTGTGTGGTGGTCAACGTCCAGCGGTACGGCCCAAGCACCGGCATTCCCACTGCTACCGCCCAGGGAGACATCATGCAGGCCCGCTGGGGGACACACGGCGATCACCCGATGATTGCCCTGTGCCCGTCCTCGGTACAGGAGTCCTTTACCCTGACAATACAGGCCTTCAACCTTTCTGAACGCTTCCGGACACCGGTGATCCTGCTTTCAGAGGAAATAATCGGCCATAGCCGGGAAAGGGTCGTCCTGCCCGACCTGTCTGATATAAAGATTGTCAACCGTAAAAAACCACCGGCCGGGCTTGCAAAGTATGATCCCTATCAAGCCGGTGCGGACGGTGTCCCACCGATGGCCAATTTCGGCGAAGGATACCGTTACCATGTTACCGGGCTAATCCATGATCAGAGCGGCGGGCCTACTACGGATGCTGACAAATCTGAGCGTTTAGTTAACCGGTTGAACAACAAGATCATGGATCACCTTGATCAAATAACCATGACCGAGTCATTGATGACTGAAGACGCTGAAATCACTGTTTTCGCTTACGGCGCAACCGCCCGTTCCGCAAAGGGAGCCGTAAAAAAAGCCAGGGAAATGGGTATAAAAGCCGGTTTATTTCGCCCCATTACAATCTGGCCCTTCCCCGCCAAAGAAACAGCGGCCCTGTGCGCCCGGTCAGGCGTGATAATTGTACCGGAATTGAACCTGGGCCAGTTAATCGGCGAGGTGGAGCGTGTTGCCGGTCATGATATTAAGGTTAAAGGCATTAA
Organism: uncultured Eubacteriales bacterium; assembly: GCA_964390855.1. Taxonomy (GTDB): domain Bacteria; phylum Bacillota; class Desulfotomaculia; order Desulfotomaculales; family Pelotomaculaceae; genus Syntrophopropionicum. The sequence goes on from CAYMJG010000002.1 coordinate 85,679, forward strand.
CAGGGTACGCGGGGAAATGATCAGCCCGGATGAGATCCTGGAGGCAATCAAAACAGAGGTCAAGGTGAAAAAACATGCAAAATAGCGTTGAAAAATATCTGCGCACGGATAAACTGCCCCACATCTGGTGTCCCGGCTGCGGCAACGGGATCGTCCTCGGCGCCATGGTGCGGGCTTTTGACAGGATGGGCTGTGACCAGAACAATACTGTGATTGTATCAGGCATCGGTTGCTCTTCCCGGGCGGCCGGCTACATGGATTTCAACACGCTGCATACCACCCACGGCCGGGCGCTGGCTTTTGCCACAGGCATTAAAATGGCCAAACCGGGCCTTAATGTGTTTGTAATTATGGGCGACGGGGACGCAGCCTCTATCGGCGGAAACCACCTGATCCATGCCGCCAGGCGCAATATCGACCTTACGGCGATAATCTTTAACAACCAGATTTACGGCATGACCGGCGGCCAGTATTCACCGCTTACACCCATGGGATCCATTGCCACAACGGCGCCCTACAGCACCATTGAACGCAACTTTGACCTTGCCGAACTGGCCCGGGCGGCAGGGGCTACCTATGTCGCCAGAAGCACCGCCTATCATGCGGCAATGCTTACCAACCTGATCGTCGCCGGGGCCACTCATAAAGGATTCAGTCTGATTGAAGCGGTGGTCGCCTGCCCCGTCTCCTTTGGGCGGCGCAACAAAATGGGCGGCGGCTACGATATGCTGATGTGGCAAAAAGAACATGCGGTCTCCGCGAAAAAAGCAGCGGGCTTAACGCCTGAAGAAATGCAGGGGAAATTTATCATCGGCGAACTTTATAAGACAGAGGCGCCGGAATATACCGAGGTCTACGAAAGCTTAATTGAAAAGGCCCGGAGGAAAACAGAGGAGGATTGAACCATGTTATCACAAAATTGCGAAATACTGCTTAGCGGTACAGGCGGCCAGGGGTTGATCCTGGCGGGGCAGATCCTGGCAGAGGCAGTGGTCAGGGATGGAAAAAACGTTGTCCAGACACAGTCCTACGGCCCGGAGGCGCGCGGTGGAGCCAGCAGGGCCGAGGTGATTATCAGCAACGGGGAAATAGATTACCCGCTGGTAACCAGGCCCAATGTCCTGCTGGCTATGAGCAAGGAAGCGCTCAAAAAATTTATCGGCAAACTGGGTGAAAACAGCGTCCTAATGGTAGACAGCACCCATATCAAAGAAATACCGGCCACAACAGCCCGGATCTATAAAATACCCTGCAGCGGTATCGCCAAAGAAACACTGGGCAAAGAAATGGTGGCCAATGTCGTAGCCCTGGGCGCCCTGGCGGCTGCTACCGGGGTAGTCACAAAAGAATCCCTGGTATCCGCACTGATGTCCCATATTCCCCGCGGCACAGAGATTTTAAACCAAAAGGCCCTGGATATCGGCTGGAACTCCGCCAGCCAGGCAGCAGCCTAATGTCAATTTAGAAGACCTGTATAAAAATACATATCCCGACTTTTGGCCAAAAATTTATGCCGAATGAAGGGATTTTTCTTTTTTAAAATGGGTCGTTAACCCGATTTAAACAAGGTAGGAAAAAACATATATACCTAGAACTATGATGGTAATTGATTAAATTTCAGGGAGTTATAGTTATGTCCAGGCTTGCCCAGGTAAGTGAAAACGGCCAGAAGGTAGCCGAGGCGATCGCCTCTGTGTTAAAAGTGGAGGTTGAAATTATCGACACCGAGCTGGTACGGGTGGCGGGAACCGGGATCGTCAGAAACGATGTCGGGTCACGGTTGTTGCGTGGTTTGGTTAATAAACATGTGTTACAAACCGGAAACCATATTTTTATCAGCGAAGCCGGTTTCCATTCCATTTGCCTCTCCTGCCCCCTTTCCGGACATTGTTTTTACCGTGCTTCAATTGTCTACCCGATCACTGCGGAAAATGAGGTAATCGGCACAATCAGCCTGACTGCCTTCGACGATGTTCAGAAAGAAACCCTGTCCAAGAACACCGAATCCCTGATCGAGTTTGTTAGAAGGATGGCCGATCTGATCAGCAGCAAAGCCCTGGAGCGGGAAATAACGGCTGAGCGGATGGTCATGACCAACCGCCTGGAAGCCCTTGTGGACGCTGTTTACGAGGGTGTGGTAGCGGTGAACAGCGATGGTCAAGTGACGCATTTCAACCAATCCGCCGAGCGCCTCTTCGGCGCCAAAAAGGAACATATGATCAGTAAAGACGCCAGGAAAGTTTTTCCTGCCCTGCCCCTTTCCGAGGTGCTGCACGAAGGGAAAGGCTTTAATTCACGGGAAGTGTTATTTAACTTTGGCGGGCGCAGGCTGCACCTTTTAAGTACGGCCAGGCCGATAAAAGTGGATAATGGTCCCATAGCCGGCGTTGTGGCTACGTTCCGCGATTTCAAAGAAACCCAGCGCCTGGCCTACGAAATTATGAGCACGCAGGAAATGGTCGATTTTGAGGATCTCATCGGGATAAGCAAATCATTTGCCAAGGTAAAGTCCAAGGCCGTTAAAATATCCACCGGCAACCTGACCATACTGCTGATCGGGGAGAGCGGGACCGGCAAAGAGGTTTTCGCCCGGGCCATTCACGCCGGCGGGCCTTACGGACATAAGCCGTTTGTATCTATCAACTGCGGGGCCATCCCGGAAAATTTATTGGAAACAGAGCTTTTTGGTTATGATGAAGGGGCCTTCCCCGGCGCCAGGCGGGGCGGCAAACAGGGCAAATTCGAACTGGCGGACGGCGGGACTGTCTTCCTCGATGAAATTGGCAACTTGTCGCTTTATCTGCAGGCCAAGATCCTGAAGTACCTGCAGGACGGCCGGATTGAGCGGGTGGGCGGCGGCAGGCTAATTCCCGTGGATGTGCGCGTTATCGCGGCGACAAATAACGACCTGCAGGAGATGGTCCGGAAAAATCTTTTCCGGGATGAACTGTATTACCGGCTCAGCGTCATTCCCCTGGAGATCCCCCCCCTGCGGGAAAGGCAGGAGGATATCCCGCTGCTCCTTGACTTTTACATGAAAAGGTATGGCAAGCTGCTGGGCAAGAATATCCGCGGGTTCAGCGAAGAGGCGTTGAAAGCCTGCGTTAAATACCACTGGCCGGGCAATGTGCGGGAGTTGGTCTACACAGTGGAATACGCCATAAACCTGGAAGAAAACCAACTTGTATCCCTGGAAAGCCTCACCCCCGAAATTCGTGAGGGTACCAGGAAAAAAACCAGGAGCGGCCTTGCTGCCGGCGACGGCAGGCTGCCGCAGTTGGCGCAACTGGAAAAAGAGGCGATTACCGCGGCGCTGGACCGCTTCGGCTGGAACGATGAAGGAAAAGTCAAAGCAGCCCGCGCCCTGGGCATCAGCCGCGCGACAATCTACCGAAAAGTCCAGAAATATGGTTTAAAAGAATGAAACAAAGGGACGTTCCTTTTGTCTCATTAGGGCATGTAGTGTTCCACGGGGATGGTTAGTGTGAGAGCGCTGAAGTAAATGGATATCTTCATTTATTATGCTGTGTAAGATACCTTCATGGTCGGTCCGGCTTCAGCCCGACATTTCATCGGGGACATAACCGCGACCCAAAAAAAACACCCGCAAACTGTGCTGTGTCCAGTTCCCCTATCTGGTATCATGCAATGTTTCCCCGTTCCGCTTCACTGCACTACAATGTTGACTAACTTGTCCGGCACCGCTATTGTTTTGACGATCCTTTTACCTTCAGTCAGTTTCAGGATTTTGGGATCCTTCATTACCCTCTCCTGCATCTGCTCTTTAGAAAGCCCGGCCGGCACCAGCATGCGGTCACGGACCTTACTGTTGATCTGTACAACGATAGTGATCTCATCTTCCACGATCACCGCCGGGTCATACGCAGGCCAACCCTGCAGGTGAATGCTCCCCTGGTGCCCCGTGCCCTCCCATATTTCTTCGGCAATGTGCGGGGCGAAAGGGGCCAGCAGCAGGAGCAGCGAGTCCACTGCTTCCTTCAGGACAGCCGGATTGCGGTCCGACTGGGGGACCTCCTTGAATTGATACAGGGCGTTGACCAGTTCCATTGTAGCGCTTACAGCAGTATTGAAATTGAAACGGGCGCCGATATCTTCGGTTACCTTTTTAATGGTTTTATGGGTAATGCGGCGCATCTCCCGGTTGATTCCCACCAGGTTGACTGCGGGCCGGTGCGGTACGCTTTTCAAGGCTTCCGCCAGCGGCTCTGCAAGGCGCCAGACGCGGTTCAAAAAACGGAAGCAGCCTTCCACCCCCTGATCACTCCACTCCAGGTCACGTTCCGGAGGCGCCGCGAAAAGGATAAACATGCGTGCCGTGTCCGCACCATAACGGGTAATGATCTCCTCCGGGCTAATCACGTTGCCCCTGGATTTAGACATTTTCGCCCCGTCTTTCAAGACCATGCCCTGGGTCAAAAGGTTGGTAAATGGCTCTCGATTGCTTACCAGCCCCAGGTCATAGAGCACCTTGGTGAAAAACCGCGAATACAAAAGGTGCAGTATGGCGTGTTCCACCCCGCCGATATACTGGTCCACGGGCAACCAGTGATCCACTTTGGCTTTGTCCCAGGGGCCTTCCGTTTCCCCGGGACTGGTATAACGGTAGTAATACCAGGAAGAACACATGAAGGTGTCCATCGTGTCCGTTTCCCTTTTTCCCGGCCCGCCACAGTTAGGACAAGTTGTATTGACAAAATCGGGCCTGTCCGCCAGGGGCGAACGTCCGGTGGGTGTAAACTTCACGTTCATAGGCAGCAGCACCGGCAGGTCTTTTTCCGGTACCGGCACAACCCCGCAAGTATCGCAATAGACTATGGGGATCGGAGCGCCCCAGTAGCGCTGGCGGGAGATCAGCCAGTCCCGCAGCCTATACGTCACCCTAAACCGGCCCCGTCCCGTTTCTTCCAGATGGGCGGTAATCGCCTTGATTGCCTCTTTATTAGGCAGGCGGCTAAAACTGCCGGAGTTAACCAGAAACCCCTCGTCTTCATACGCTGACTGCATTTCTGCCGCTTTCAGTTCCACCCCTGAGGGCTGGATTACCACCCGGATCGGGAAATTATACTTCCTGGCGAATTCGAAATCGCGCTGGTCATGGGCCGGCACACCCATGACACAGCCGGTACCGTATTCTAAAAGGACATAATTGGCGATCAGGACGGGGATTTTATCCCCGGTCAGGGGGTTAATACAGTTGACCCCGATTGGCAGGCCGACTTTTTCTACCTCTGTTGAGGTACGGTCAATTTCAGTGAGGCTTTTTACCCTGCGGACAAAATCCCTGATTTCCGCCTGTTTTTCCGAGCCGGCAATCAGCTTTTCCACCAACCGGTGTTCAGGCGCCAGGACCATGTAGGTAACGCCAAAAACAGTATCCGGCCGGGTCGTATACACAGTTAGAATATCTTTCGTACCCTCTATTTGAAAATCGATTTCCGCGCCCTCGCTGCGGCCAATCCAGTTTTCCTGCATGAT
>CAYMJG010000003.1:0-76157 GCA_964390855.1 uncultured Eubacteriales bacterium
CTGTTTTCAAGGCTTGTAGGGATTTCTATATTAGAGCAAGTGTCAAAGACCCGAGGCGCCGGTGTACGCACCGGTATGGCCAATCTGGAATCCCTGATACAGGATTATCTCAAAGACCCCGTAAAAATTGATCACATGGCGCGAGCATCAGCAGCCCTTGGTAAACCACATGCAGCCCGTGATGCCATCATATTGATGGCTATCGCTGCAGGCAGTGCAGGTATAAAACAGGCGGCAGAATAACCACGCATATATTTGCACTTGTCAACAAATATCTTTATGTGATATACTAACCATGGTTTTCGGCAAGGTAGATTTTAACTTCTTTGTAAGGAGTGGGTGGCGCCCACTCTTTCGTCTTATGTTGGAGATAAATAGCCTATTTAGCGGAAAACATATTGCTAACGGAGGTTATTAATTTGTCCAAAAAAAGGACTGTTGAGATCGTCGAAGAGTTAATCACCCCATGCGTACGAGAATCCGGCATGGAACTGGTTGATGTTGAATTTGTTAAAGAAGGCCCCTACTGGTACCTGAGAATTTTTGTTGATCAACCCGGCGGCATTGGAATTGAAGACTGCGGCTATCTCTCAGGGAAAATTGACAGGCTGCTGGAGGAACAGGATCCGATACCCCAATCTTATCATCTCGAGGTTTCATCACCCGGGTTGGAGAGGCCGCTTAAAAAGCTAGCCGATTTTAATCGCTTTGTCGGCAACCTGGCTGTGATAACCACCTTTGCTCCTTATAACGGCAAAAAAAATCTTACCGGACGTATTGCAGCGGTATGCGAAGATAACATAATTCTCGATTCAGAAGGCAGTGAGTTAACAATACATTATAGTCAGGTTGCGTCGGCACGGCTGAAAGCGGAATTTTGAGAGTGCGGGGAGGGAAAACCATGAACATCGATTTTTTAGAAGCCCTGAAAGATCTGGAGAAGGAAAAGGGCATCTCAGTTGATGTGTTGCTGGAAGCCATAGAAGCGGCTTTATTATCCGCCTATAAGAGAAACTTCGGATCTCTGCAGAATGCCCGGGTTCATATAGATCGTGAGACCGGGGACTTTAAGGTGTTTGCCCAACAGACAGTTAAAGAAGCGGCTGAGGATCAACGGCAGGAGATTACACTGGAAGACGCGCAAAAAATAAATCCCAATTATGAACTTGGGGACATCGTTGAAAGCGAGGTCACCCCCAGGAACTTTGGCAGGATTGCCGCGCAAACAGCCAAACAGGTGGTCGTCCAGCGAATTCGTGAAGCAGAGAGAAATATCATTTTCGAGGAATTCGCCAACAGGGAAGGCGATATCGTAACGGGTGTTGTCCAGCGTATTGAGCAAAGAAACGTTTTTATAGAATTGGGAAAAACAGAGGCCATTCTTGCCCATTCGGAACAGATGCCGGGGGAAAATTACCGGCAGGGTGACCGGATCAAGATTTATATAATAGAGGTCAGAAAAACCACCAAAGGGCCCCAGATCCTTGTTTCCCGCACCCATCCCGGTCTGTTGAAACGCCTTTTTGAGATGGAGGTACCCGAACTGCTCGACGGCGTCATTGAACTGAAGGGTGTAGCCAGGGAAGCAAGCGCCCGTTCAAAGATAGCAGTCTATTCCAAAGACGAGAACGTGGATCCGGTTGGCGCTTGTGTGGGGCCTAAAGGGATGAGGGTCCAGAATATTGTAAATGAACTTAACGGTGAAAAGATAGATATAATTAAATGGAATACTGACCCGTCCAAGTTCGTGGCTAGTTCATTAAGCCCGGCAAAGGTTGTCGCTGTGGAAATATGGGAGGAAGAAAAGGTAGCCAGGGTTATCGTACCCGATTACCAACTTTCACTGGCAATCGGCAAGGAAGGTCAGAACGCCCGTCTGGCGGCAAAGCTTACCGGTTGGAAGATAGACATCAAAAGTGAGTCTCAGATGAGGGAAATATATCCTGATGAGTACAGCGACCTTTTTGAAAATGAATACGAATAGGGGAGAGGTGTAGGTGCCTAAAATAAAAAAAATTCCCCAGCGCATGTGTGTTGGATGCCAGGAAATGAAACCCAAAAAACATCTGATTAGGGTGGTCCGCACGCCTGATGACTCTCTGGAAATAGACCTTACGGGAAAAAAGTCGGGCCGCGGGGCGTATATTTGCCCCGATTTAGACTGCCTGACCAAGGCACTGAAGGGTAAACGCCTTGATAAAGCATTGCAGCGCACTATTAGTCAGGAACTGGTGGAAGATTTAAGGAGAGGGTTGGTGAAGAATGAATAATGTGCGGAAGGGGAGATGTCGAAATAGATAACTAAAATCTAGGAGGTGCTTGGATGGCAAAAAAACGTGTGCATGAACTCGCCAAGGAATTAAACATAGAAAGCAAGGAGATTATAAATAAATTAAACGACATGGGTATAGCTGTTAAATCTCATATGAGTACTGTGGAAGACGATGGTATCGAGCGGCTGCGCAAGATTTATAAAAAAGAGGAAACTAAGACAAAAAAGGCTGACGGCGCCGGGAAACCTGTGGGAATTGACCAACCTGTCCCACCCGCCGCCCAACAGGCGGAACAAGCTAGAAAGAAAAGTCAGCCTGCAGAAAAGAGACCGATCCCCGGTAGCGACAAACAGCGATCCGGTTCCTATCGCGGACCCGGCACAGTTGATCGGGTACCCTCCCGGCCACCGGATAGACGCTTTCAAGAAAGACCGGCGGGGACTGCCAGGAAAGGCCCCCAGAGAAGCGATCAATTTTTTAAACCAAGATATGATGGAAAGCAAGACCGCGATCAGGTTAGAAATGTTCAGCATGAACACCCGCTGATGGAAAAACCACAAACACAGCGGGAAGTACCAAACCGCGTGAGCAGGCCACAACAGGAGCAACAGCGCCAGGACCGCAGCCCGGCAAGACCGGCCGGCCACAAAACCCAGGGCGGTATAGGCCCGGCTAGACCTTACGACAGACCCGCCGGACAGAGGCATACCTCTGCGGAGGCGCGACAGCCACAGCGTGGTATGGGTACTGCGCGGCCCGGCAGCGCCCAGATCGCCAGATCAAAGCAAATCGACCGGCCAACCCATACCGATGCGGGACAGGGTGTTAAACAAAGGGCGGAACAGCCAAATTTACGCCTGCAGATCCCCAAGGTAGACGATAAGAGCCGTATGCCCGCGGACAAGGCAAAAACAGCGGAGAAACCCAAACAGCCTAAACCAGGCTTCAAAAAACCTGAACCAAGAAACCGTTTTGAAAAAAGGAGCTCTGTCGCAGATCAGGCTGAGGCTAGGCTTCGCTCAGGAGCCCACCGTAAAAGAGGACCTTCCAGGGCACCGGGGCAGATACAAAAACCGGCCAAACCAATTGAGAAAAAACCCGTGGTACTTGGCGAATCAGTAACAGTACAGGAGCTGGCATTAAAGATCCACAAAAGCCCCGCCGAACTAATCAAAAAATTGATGCAGTTGGGTGTTCTGGCAACAATTAACCAGGATATCGATATTGACACCGCCACCATTCTGGCAGGTGAGTTTGGCTATGAAGTAGAGATTAAATTGCCTGTGGACCTGGAAGCGGTGTTAATGCAAGAGCCGGAAGAGGGCCCGGAATTGTTGCAGCACAGGGCCAGTGTAGTAACTGTAATGGGACACGTGGACCATGGTAAGACCTCACTTTTGGACGCCATCCGGGAAACCAATGTTATTGCTACTGAAGCAGGCGGCATTACCCAGCATATAGGCGCATACCAGATCGAGCACAATGGGAAAAAAATAACCTTTATTGACACTCCTGGTCACGAGGCCTTCACGGCCATGCGCGCGCGCGGCGCCCAGGTGACGGATATCGCCATTTTAGTAGTGGCGGCGGATGACGGTGTAATGCCCCAGACAGTGGAAGCGATTAACCATGCCAAAGACGCCGGGGTACCCATTATTGTCGCCATCAATAAGATCGACAAACCAGGCGCAAACCCTGACAAGGTAAAACAGGAATTGACGGAGCATGGGTTGGTGTCTGAAGAGTGGGGCGGGGATACAATTTGCGTAAACGTATCCGCTATCAATAAGCAGGGTATTAAAGAACTCCTGGAGATGATCCTGCTTGTTGCGGAAGTTGGTGAACTTAAGGCAAACGCAAACAGACCGGCTAGAGGCACCGTTATAGAAGCAGAACTGGACAGGGGCCGCGGTCCTGTCGCATCTGTCCTGGTGCAGAGCGGCACATTAAATATAGGTGACACCGTGATCGCAGGGGCGGCCATAGGCCGGGTCAGGGCGATGATGGACGACAAGGGTCGCAGGATTAAGAAGGCCGGGCCGTCAACACCTGTTGAAGTCATTGGTTTTTCCGAGGTGCCGGCCGCCGGAGATATATTTATTGTTACTGAGGATGAAAAACTGGCCAGGAGCATTGCATCCAGAAGGCAAACTAGAAGACGCGATGAGGAACTGAGATCCACCAGCAAGGTATCCTTAGAGGATCTTTTTAAACACATTCAAGAAGGTCAAATTAAGGAACTGGGCATTATTGTCAAGGCTGATGTGCAGGGATCGGTGGAAGCCCTCCGGCAGGCGCTGGAAAGGTTGAATACGGGTGAGGTAAAGGTTAATATTATTCATGGCGGCGTGGGCGCCATAAGGGAAACGGACGTTATGTTCGCATCCGCCTCCAACGCTATTATCATTGGTTTTAACGTACGGCCCGACGTCAACGCCAGGAAAGCGGCGGAAAATGAAAAGGTCGATATACGTCTGTACAGGGTGATCTATGACGCTATAGAAGATGTCAAGGCAGCAATGAGCGGCCTGCTTGAGCCGGAGTACCGCGAAGTTATGCTCGGTCGCGCCGAAATACGCAAAATTTTCAGAGCTTCCAGAATTGGCACAATAGCCGGCTGTTATGTTGTCGAAGGTAAAATCGAAAGAGATGCCGGAGCCAGGGTTGTGCGTGACGGTATCGTTATTCATGAAGGTAAACTCGAATCTCTAAAGCGCTTTAAAGATGATGTTAAAGAAGTGTTGCAGGGATACGAATGCGGCCTGGCTATGGAAAGATTCAATGAGATACAGGAAGGAGACGTCATTGAAGCTTTCAATATTGAAACAATCAAACGTCAACTTTCCTGATTACTATTTATTTGTTTTTGCTGTCTTATAGTTTCCTCGTTTGATCATTACAATGAGAGGAGCTCAAAATGTCCTTCCGTCCTGAAAGGTTGGCTGAAGCAATTAAAAAGGAAGTATCCGAACTGTTGAGGGAAAGTTTAAAAGACCCGCGAATAGGTTTTGTTTCCATAACATCCGTTGAGGTTTCCAGGGACTTGCGTTATGCTAATATTTACGCCAGTGTTTTTGGGGAGCAGGCTCAACAAAAGAGCTCCATAGAAGCCCTGCAAAAAGCCCAGGGCTTTATCAGGGGTGAACTGGGCAGAAGAATCCGCCTGCGTTACACCCCTGAAATAACCTTTAAACTTGATCAGTCGATCAGCCATGGTTCCAGAATAATAGCGTTAATGGCAAAGGTCAAAGAAAAAGGCGGCACTCCCGATGAATAGCCTGGCCGACATAGCAACAGCTTTAAAGCGTGCCCAAAATGTCCTCGTTTGCGGTCATGTTATGCCCGATGGTGATTCCCTGGGCTCTGTGCTGGCCCTCGGATTAACCCTGGAAGGCATGGGCAAAAAAGTAACTATGGCCGGTCCTGACCCGTCTCCGGAAATTTATGATTTCCTGCCGGGCCTGGAAAAATACCGGGTTGGTTTGCCGCCTGATGTTGAATTTGACACTCTGGTTGTTTTGGACTGCTCTGTACCGGAAAGACTCGGCCCGGGTTTTCAGGAACTTCTATTAGGAGAAACGGATACAGTGATCCTGGATCACCATACGGGTTCATCCTGTTCCGGTAAATACAGATATGTGGACCCGTCGGCTTCGGCAGTGGGGGAAATTATCTACAACCTGATTATTGCCATGGGTCTGGAGATTTCCCTGGATGTGGCAATATGCCTTTACACAGCCATAGTTACCGACACAGGTTCCCTTCAATATGACAACACCACCCCCGGCACACTGCGCCGCGTAGCAGACCTGATGGAAATCGGTGTGCCTGCGTCGCAGATCAACGTCCTCATTTACGAGGAAAAGCCGCGGGAAGTCTTTCAATTGTTATGCTCAGCATTAGGTACACTTACCATCAGTCCATGCGGGAAAGTTTCGTGGATGACTGTTACGCGCGAAACAATTAGAAACACGGGTGCGAAAGACGAACATACGGAAGGACTTGTGAATTACACCAGGTCGATCAGGGGCGTTGAAGTGGGCATACTCTTTCGGGAAACCGGGGAAGAAAACTTTAAAATAAGCTTCCGCTCGAAGGGTACTGTTGATGTAAACAAACTGGCCGGGTTGTTTGGTGGCGGCGGGCATCCACACGCCTCAGGTTGTACAGTACAAGGGAAACTGAACATTATAATTGATCAGGTCGTTTCCGCCGCATTATCGGTAGTAAGAGGCAATACACAGTGAATGGGTTTGTAAACGTTCTCAAACCACCGGGGATGACATCCCATGATGTTGTCAATTTCATACGCCGCCTATTGGGCATAAAAAAGGTGGGCCATACAGGCACACTCGACCCGGGTGCAGCGGGGGTTCTGTTGATTTGTCTGGGCGCTGCGACGCGTCTGTCACGTTTCCTGGCTGAAGAAGATAAGGAATACCGGGCTGAAATTACATTTGGTATCGCCACGCTGTCGGGGGACGGGTTTGATGAGATAACAAGTGAAAGAGATGCCTCCGGGCTGCGTGAAGTTGACGTACGTTCGGCGCTGACTCATTTTCGAGGAATAATAACACAAATACCACCGATGACATCGGCTATTAAACTGCATGGAAAAAAATTATACCAACTGGCCAGGGCCGGCCTTGAGGTTGACCGGCCGGGGCGGGTTGTTCATATAAATTCTCTTGAATTTATCAGCGGGTACAATTGGGGCACGCCCCATCCGCGGGCCTTACTGCATTTGTCCTGCTCCAAAGGCACTTATGTGCGGAGCCTTTGTCTCGATATCGGATCCAGGTTGGGGTTTGGGGCGCATATGTCTTTTTTGGTGAGGACGGCGGTTGGCCCTTATAAAATATCCGAATCACTTACCCTGGAAGAAATCAGGGCTTTGATAATGAAAAATACCTTGGTGGAAAAGGTTATTAATATAGATCAGGCTCTATCCGCACTGCCTGCTGTGCTGCTCAAAAACGGGGCAATCCCGGCGGTGCTTTCAGGCGCGAAACTATATCCGCCGGGAATAAAAGATCTGCCGCGGGGGCTGCATGAAGGGGACCGGGTCCGGCTGATCGGACCGGAAGGACTTCTGGCTGTGGCGGAAACAATTTGTGATACGCAGGATATGACACGTTTAATTTTTAAACCTGTTTGTGTGCTGCCGGGGTAAATTAGGAGGTTCGCATATTGCATATCTATAACAGTTGGAAAGGTCTTAAGTGCAAGCATAATAATATTGTCATCGGCCTTGGTAACTTTGATGGTGTTCACATCGGCCACCAGAAGCTAATTTACGACCTTGTGTCGATGGCGAAGGAATTCAAAGGTACACCGGCTGTATTTACCTTTCACCCTCACCCGCTGGCCGTATTGAAACCCCAAAGCTGTCCACCCCAGTTATTATCGCAGGAATACAAACAGGAAATATTCTCCAGGCTAGGTGTAGAGATACTTTTGACTGTTCCTTTTAACCTGAAACTGGCCACCCTCTCCCCGGAGGATTTTGTCGGCAAGGTATTATGCGAAGAAATCGACGTGCGCGGGGTTGTGGTAGGGTATAATTATACGTTCGGGCATCGTGGCCGGGGAACACCGGAACTATTAAAAGAACTTTCTGAGATTTATGGTTTCGCTTTGCAGGTAATCCAACCGGTAATGGTGGAAAAACAAACTGTCAGCAGCACGATGATCAGGCGCCTGATTCAAATAGGTGACGTGTCCGGGGCCGCAAGATTATTGGGCTATTATCCTTTTACGGGGGGAGAGGTCGTAGCCGGGGAGAAACGAGGCCGGACACTCGGCTTTCCTACCGCCAATATGGAAATCGATCATCAGGTTTTGGCACCGGCAAACGGCGTGTACGCAGCAAAAATCTATCATAACGGCGACATGTACTTTGGCCTGGCGAATATTGGGGTCAAACCGACCTTCCACGGCAACAAAAGAAACATTGAGGTCCATTTGCTGGACTTTTGTGAGGATCTCTATGGAAAACAGATAAAGGTCAGTTTTACCAAACGTATTAGAGGCGAGAAAAAATTTGCGTCACCTGCCGAATTAATAAAACAAATCGAAATGGATATCCATGAGGTAAGGACAGAATGCTCCTTGGCCGGGGAATAATCAGAACGGCGCATAAATATATTTGAAGAGGCGGCGTTTACACGAATCCAGGATTATGCTACAATTAACGCGTTAACAGTCCCGAAAAAACAAAAGGAGACTTTAACATTGGGCATACCCAAATTCGACTTTCCAGATGAGGAGATAAAAAAATGGTTGAATTATATCGCGCTGATCTGCCTTAGTGAGGAATTTAAATCCCTAAAAAAGGAACTTGAAACCATTTATCTCCAGTCGGACGTGGAAAATGTCCAGTTAGTAGCATTCCAGGACGCCCTTTACGCCTTTCTTAACCAGGATGACGACGAAAAAACGCACCCGGTCCATGCTTAGGAGATATGATTAAAATGAAGGTAATCATCACCGAGCATGCCCGGAAGCGTCTTAAGGATATGAGGCAGGAAAAAATTACAGTTGCAGATATCATTAGCGCCGCCAATGCCATCCCGGGACGGATTCCCACTGCTACCAGACTGCGTGGGTTTTTTTCCAAATCCGGCCGGGTATTTGACATGGTGGCCAAGGATATCCCTGGGGGACGCCTGGTAATAACTATCATAGGCAAGTAAAATCCCCGTGAACTGCAGGCTAGGGGACATGTTCTCCGGCGGTTTTCTTGGCCTGCGGCGATTTTAACAAAAGGAGGTGACGGCATGTCCTTGACCACTGAAGAGAAAAAAGAAGTTATTTCAAGGCACAAAATACACGACAACGATACAGGTTCCCCGGAAGTCCAGGTGGCTATATTAACAGTTAGGATTAATACCCTTACTGAACACCTGAAACTGCACAAGGGAGATCACCACTCGCGACGCGGTTTATTGAAAATGGTTGGTCAGAGAAGGGCTTTGCTCAATTATCTGCGCGATCGTCATTTTGATCGATACCGTTCCTTAATTGAAAAACTTGGCTTAAGGAAGTAGGCATAGTAAAGCGGGTAATACCCGCTTCTTTGTTGTAATGGGGCAGTGTATTTTTTGTTATAAAAGAAGGAGATAATAGGAAATAGGACGAAGAAATAAAAATTAATGATTTTGCTTAATTTTTACAGGAGGATGTCCCATATATGTTAGAAAAAAAGGTCTTAAAAAAAGAAATGATGATTGGCGGCCGCCCTATGATACTGGAAACCGGCAGGCTGGCCAGGCAAGCCGGCGGGGCTGTCTTTGTCCGTTACGGTGATACGGCAGTTATGGTAACAGCTACTATGGCTGACTTTATCAGGACAGGCATTGATTTTTTCCCTCTTACAGTGGACTATGAAGAAAGATTTTACGCAGTCGGCAAAATCCCTGGCGGTTTCATAAAAAGAGAAGGCCGTCCCAGTGAGAAAGCTGTTCTTTCAGGCAGACTGATAGACAGGCCGATCAGACCGCTGTTTCCGAAAGATATGCGCAACGAGGTCCAGGTTATCACTACAATATTATCAGTGGATCAGGACCACGCACCGGAAATAGCGGCAATGGTAGGCGCCTCCGCAGCGCTTCATATTTCCGAGATCCCGTTAAAACAGCCTATAGGCGGTGTGATTGTGGGCCGTGTAGATGGGGAATTTGTAATTAACCCGGTATTGTCCCAGGCCGAAAAGAGCGATATGCACCTGGTAGTTGTCGGCACCGCCGACGGGGTGATGATGGTTGAGGCGGGAGCAAAGGAAGTCCCGGAAAGCGTAATGCTTGAAGCCATATCTTACGGCCACGGGGTGGTATCGGGGATTGTGGATTTTATAGAGGATTTCAGGGAAGAAGCCCTGGCCCTGGGACTGGCCAAAGAAAAGTTTGTTCCAGAAATTGCTGAACCTGACAATGAAATGCTGGAAGCTGTTACCGGCACCGCCACGGATAAGCTGGAACAGGGAATCCGCACGTGCATCGGCGAGAGGCTGGCAAAACATGCCAGGGACAATTACCTTGATCAAATAAAGGCGGAGGTACTGCAGCAGTATCTGGAGATATACCCGGAGGAAGAAAGCGCCATTAAGAAAATAATGGACTCTGTTGAGAAAAGAATAATTCGCCGGATAATGACATCCGAAAAAACGCGCATCGATGGTCGCGCCATTACCGAGGTGCGGCCCATATCGGTTGAGGTAGGACTGCTGCCGCGCCCCCACGGTTCCGGGCTCTTCACCCGCGGCCAGACCCAGATCCTCTCTGCAGTAACACTGGGCACCATTTCGGAAGAGCAGATCCTGGACGGGCTGGGTGTTGAAGAATCCAAAAGATATATCCATCACTATAACTTCCCTCCCTACAGTGTCGGCGAAACAAGGCCGATCAGGGGCGCGGGCAGGCGTGAGATCGGGCACGGCGCCCTGGCAGAAAAAGCTCTTTTACCGGTTATACCAGAAGAAGAGGATTTCCCGTACACTATCCGGGTGGTATCAGACGCGCTGGAATCAAACGGCTCCACATCCATGGGCAGCGTGTGCGGCAGTTGCCTGGCTTTAATGGATGCCGGCGTACCCATTAAAGAACCTGTGGCGGGTGTGGCCATGGGATTAATCGCCGAAGAAAATGTCTTTACCGTCCTGACTGATATTCAGGGCTACGAGGACCATCTCGGCGATATGGACTTCAAGGTTGCCGGCACGGAAAAGGGTATTACAGCCCTGCAAATGGACATCAAAATACCGGGTATTACCAAAGCAGTGTTTGAGCAGGCGCTGGCCCAGGCCTACGAGGGCAGGATGCACATTATGAGGAAAATGGCAGAGGTATTGCCGGCCCCAAGACCTGAGCTCTCACCGAATGCGCCGCGTATAATCCATACCACAATTGACCCGGACAAAATCAGGGAGGTTATCGGCCCCGGCGGCAAGATAATCAAAAAAATAGTAGAAGAAACAGGCGCCGATATTGATATTGAGGACGACGGCAGGGTATTCATTGCCTCAGTTGATCAGGAAAAAGGAAAAAAAGCCCTGGAAATTATCGAGTCCATCACCAAAGAGGTGCATGCTGGTGAAATTTATAACGGCAAGGTGACACGGGTCACTGACTTCGGCTGTTTTGTGGAGGTCGTTCCCGGTGTTATGGGATTGCAGGGCAAAGAGGGACTGGTGCATATTTCCCAGCTTGACCACCACCGGGTGAACAAGGTGGAGGATGTGGTCAAGGAAGGGGATATGATCCTGGTCAAGGTGATCGGTTACGACAACCAGGGCAGGATGAAACTATCCAAAAAAGACGCCATGCCCCCGCCACCCGGCACAGAAAAAAGAGAAGGTGCCCGCAGCCCCCGCCAGCCCAGGCGCAGGGATAATACAGGCGGACAGTAATTTATCAGGGAAACCAGGAATAAATTCTCCCTTCGGGCGACCTGCAGGCTAACAACGCGGCTCAGGTTCGCCCATCATTATTGTCCGGAACAACAAGAAACCTCGCTTAAGAGGTTTTTTTCTTTTCATAATAATTTCACCCCACCCCGCATAATGTGTTTTTTAGGGAGTTATAAGGGGGATGAGCTTTAGAATGTTTTGTATTATGCTCAGCAAAAAGGGGATCAAGTCCGGCCTGTTGTTTTTAATTTCCCTGCTGCTCGTAACGGCAGCGGTTACAAAAATGTGGAGTACCCCGGAAAAAGCAGTAATGGCGCCCATTTATCATGGCAGTGATAAAGAAAAGAAAATATCACTGACCTTTAATGTTGTTTGGGGAGAAGAGTATATACCCCGAATACTGCAGATCCTGAACGAAAACGCCATCCAGGCGACCTTCTTCATGGGCGGACAATGGGTTGATGACTTTCCCGAACTGGCCGGTAAGGTTGCCCGGGACGGCCACGAGTTGGGAAACCATGGCTACTCCCACCTGCACCAGGAACAGATGTCCAGGGAGGCGAATATTGAGGAAATCAAAAAAGCAGAGATGGCAATTTTTAATGTCACGGGAATTAAGACGCAGCTGTTCGCACCCCCATACGGGGAAAAAGGAGACATGATCATTAAAGCGGCAGAAGAGGCCGGTTACACCACAACCTACTGGAGTATCGACACGATCGACTGGCAACGGCCCGATCCTTCCGTCATTGTGGATCGTGTTCTAAAAAAAGCGCATAACGGCGCCATTGTACTGATGCACCCGACCGCCCCTACCGTCCATGCGCTGCCGCAAATAATCGAGGAATTAAAAAAGCAGGACTACCAGCTGGTAAAAGTCTCCTCCCTCTTAGAGTGAAACAAAGGGACGTTCCTTTTGTTTCATTTAACAGGGAAAAGGTTCGGAAAACCCTACATTATTCAAAGGTATTAATAAAGCTATTGTCGAAATATTAGAAAAAAGGAGCTGGGCAAATGGCTGGCATTGGCGCCTTTATGGTCTTACCTGTAATAGCTGTGTATGTTTTCATAGCTGTAGTAGCCTGGCGATTTATGAGGGCCCACGAATTAATAGCTGAATCCACCAGGATTATAGCAGAAAATTTAAAAAAAGGATCCTAGGACATCAAGTTTTTGATCTGCCTGAATAAATCAAGCCTTCTGAAAAACCTGGTTTTTTGGAGGGCTTGATTGGTATTCAAGGAAGGGTTATATGAATTTTAAATATTTGGTTGTGGAATTGGGAATCCTTTGATTGTGAAAAGGGGTGTTTGCCCATCATTTACAATTTGGTTAAAAGGAGCATTTTTCTTGTATTTGTTTTTATGATGTTCCCATACGCATACTCCGCCGGGGCTGCGGAGGCTCCCGGCTCTGACGTACCCCTGGTCACGGCCAGGGCCGCTGCCTTGCTGGACGCCGGCAGCGGCCAGGTGCTCTTCGAAAAGAATGCCAGGCAAAAGATGCCGCCGGCCAGCACCACAAAGATCATGACAGCGCTGCTGGCCCTTGAAGGCGGGGAACTGCAATCCACAGTAACCATAAGCCCCGGTGCCGCCTCAGTGGGGGAGGCAAGCCTTGACCTGCAGGCGGGTGAACAGCTCACACTGGAGGACCTAATTTACGGGGCGCTGCTGGAGTCAGGCAATGACGCCTGTGTGGCCATAGCAGAGCATGTCGCCGGTAGTGAACAAAATTTCGTTTTACTGATGAACCAGAAGGCTGCCATGATTGGCGCCGGGGATACAAATTTTAAGAATACCAACGGCCTTCCCGCAACGGGCCATTACACAACGGCATTGGACCTCGCTGTTATAACCAGGTACGCCCTTGGCAACCCAGTTTTTAAAGAAATAGTGGATACCCGTGATAAAACAATCGGTGGAGACATGAAACGCTATCTAAGCAATACCAACCGCTTGTTGTGGAGTTATAGCTGGGCGGATGGTGTAAAAACAGGTACGACTGTTGAAGCAGGCCAGTGCCTGGTAGCCTCGGGTACAATTGACGGCAGGCAGCTTATCAGTGTGGTGCTCAACAGCGAAAACCGCTGGAGGGATTCAAGCAAACTTCTCCGTTACGGTTATGACAATTTTGAGAAGCACCGGGTTTTTGTAAAAGGTGAGTCAATCGCGGAAATAACGGTTAAGGAAGGCGCCCTCCGGCAGGTACCGGCAGTTGCTGCAACAGAGTACTCCGTGTTAATACCAAAAGGCAGGTTGGATTTAGTAAATATAATTTACAATGTAGATCAAACGCTTTATGCCCCGGTAACAATGGGTAACTACGCAGGCAGCGCTACAATAACTGTTAACGGCATACATGCCGGTAGTGTTGCCCTGGTGACGGGCCGGGATGTGAAAAAGAAGAACAAACTCCAGTTATTTTTCGATAAAAATTTTAAACCGTCCGCTTAAAGGATATGGCTGCTGCAATAACGAATATCTTTTGGTGACGGAATAACAGGAGGTTTTTCATTTAAATGTATAATTTAGTTACCATGGACAACAACACGAAAGTCCTGACAGAGCAGGTACCCCATGTCCGTTCGGTTTCCATAGGCTTTTTTGTGGACATCGGTTCCCGTTATGAGACGTCTGATATAAACGGGGCTTCACACTTCATCGAACACCTGATGTTCAAGGGGACCGGCAGGAGGACCCCCAAAGACATAGCAGAAGAGCTGGATGCCGTGGGCGGCCAGTTAAATGCTTTTACTACCAAAGAATATACGTGTTACTATGCCCGGGTGCTGGATGAGCATTTTGGCCTGGCGGTAGACCTGCTGGGGGATATGCTTTTTGATTCGAAGTTTGTTCCCGCTGATGTAGACAGGGAAAGAAATGTAATTATCGAGGAAATTAAAATGTATGAGGACACCCCGGACGAGCTTGTGCATGATATTTTTGCCGGCTCGATCTGGCGGGACCATTCCCTGGGGCAGCCCATTATCGGCACGGGGGATGTAATAAACAGCCTTTCCAGGGACAGGCTGTATGACTACTATAAAACACACTATCACCCCGGCAGGATGATCGTCGCTGTGGCCGGCAATATAAGCCATGATGCGGTAATGGACAGTCTGCGACCGATATTTGCAAAAAGAGAAGGGAAGGAAAGCCCCAGGCAAATCGAAACGCCGGCAACAAGGCGGCTGGTTACCTGCCGCAGTAAAGATACTGAACAGGTCCATTTGATTGTAGGCGCGCCAGGACTGAAACTTGATCATGAAAAAATATATGTGATGCAAATAATTAATACAATCCTGGGCGGCGGCCTTAGTTCAAGACTTTTTCAGGAAATAAGGGAGCAAAGAGGTCTGGTTTACTCGGTATATTCATATCACAGTTCATATCATGACACGGGACTTTTCGGTGTCTATGCCGGGTTGAGCAAACAAAACGTGGATGAAGTCCTGGCGCTGATATTTAAACAGGTGAAAGATATCCAGGTTAACGGTGTGAAGGAAGACGAATTAAACCGGGCCAGGGAGCAACTCAAAGGCAACCTGTATCTCAGCCTGGAAAATGTGAACACAAGGATGAGCAGGCTGGGTAAATCTCAGTTGTATCTGGGAAGGGTCCTGCCGCCCGAAGAAATCATAAATAAGGTAAATAAGGTAACCACAGGCGACATCCAGGAACTGGCGAAGGAATTGTTGGATCCGCAGGGTTTTTCATTGGCCAGTATCGGGCCGTGGGACGACTGCGGCAGTTTGGAGAGAACAATCAGTAACCTGCTATAGCTGAAGTAATTAAGCATAAGGTGAATGATCTATGGATTTTTTAATTAATGTCAAGGTGATCAGGGTATCACACACTGCAGGGGCCGCCCTGCCCCTGCCTCAATACGCCACAGACGGGTCGGCAGGTCTGGATCTGCCTGCCTGTCTTGAATCCCCGCAGGTCGTAGCTCCCGGCGCCAGGGTTAAAATACCAACCGGCATAGCCATCGAAATCCCGCACCGGCACATTGCCGGATTGATTTTCCCCAGGAGTGGACTGGCTACCAAACACGGCCTGTCGCTGGCTAACGCAGTCGGTGTAATTGACAGCGATTACAAAGGAGAAATTATTGTAGCTGTTTTAAACCAGGGGGAAAATGAATATATAATTAAACCGGGGGATAGAATCGCCCAAATTGTATTTGTGCCTGTGTTCAAGGCCATTATCGAAGAGACGGACGAGTTAAAAGAAACCAGCCGGGGAACAGGCGGTTTCGGCTCAACCGGATAATAGCCGGCCCCTTCCCGCCGTCTGCAGAATTATCCTAGCCCTATCTTGGATAGGGTTTTTTATTTATTTAAGAATCATATTTCAGGCCTGTCCTTAATAAACTATTGCGGGGTGAAAAATATGGCAGGTCTAATGATTTTCAGTCTGGTGGTTCTGCTGGTGGTGATTTTATCGCTCAGAGAAAGAATACGCCAGCGTTATTTACGTGAAAAGGACTGGGGCTTTATTGGCGAGGCCAAGTCAAGCCTGATATCGCAAGCCCTGGCCAATCTGATTGGTATTGCCGGCGGCATATATCTGACACTGGTAATTCTGGTCACCTTTTTGGAACTGCAGATCCCGGAGCAGATTAGTTTTGGCCGAGTCAGCCTTGAACCTCTGGCGGCGGTATCCATCTTGATTTCACTAGTACAGCCTTATTTCACCAGAGCGGTTAACGCCTGGAAGCGCCTGTAAACAAAAACCGGGGGTAATAGGCATGAGAATGGGTGAGCTTGTCGGAAAGGAAATAATAAATATTAATAACGGGCGGCGCCTGGGTGTAGTGGGCGATTCCGACATGAATGTATGTGTTGAATCTGGTGATATCCAGTCGATTATC
Organism: uncultured Eubacteriales bacterium; assembly: GCA_964390855.1. Classification (GTDB taxonomy): domain Bacteria; phylum Bacillota; class Desulfotomaculia; order Desulfotomaculales; family Pelotomaculaceae; genus Syntrophopropionicum. The sequence continues at coordinate 16,555 of CAYMJG010000003.1, forward strand.
CTTCCCAGAAAAAATAACTTGCTTAATTTATGGGTTGACAGGCAGCATCTGGTTATACCGTGGACAGCAGTAAAAAAAATTGGCACGGAAGTAATCATTGTCGAACTGGATCGGAGCAGTCCCCTTTACCAGCGCTTTCCCATGTAGTCCGGGGGAAGAGGGGTGTTTCCTTCCGCCTTTTTGTACAACAAAACACTGAAGATGACTGGAATATATATTTAACGAGTAATGAAAACTCCAATGCAGGCATGGAGTTTTTTTCTCATGTTCAAAACAGGTGTTATTAAGGGCGCCTCCGGTTGGCATACTAAAACATGAAATATGAAAAATGGAGGAACAGCATGGCCCGACAGCACAGGGTGGAGATAATAAAGAAAATAAGTGAACTGAGAGGGTCTTCGATAATCTGTTATATCACAGGGGACCGTGATAATGTAAGCACCAGGATAGCCCCGGATGTGACACAGATTTTTTACAGGCACCTGGAAATGTACGGGGACAGCCGGCAAATTGATCTGTTCCTGTATACACGCGGCGGTGACGTGCTTACTCCCTGGCGGTTGGTCCACCTGATTCGTGAATACACGGAGAAATTTTGCATTCTTATACCTTTCAGGTGTTACAGTGCCGGGACGCTGCTGTGCCTTGGCGCGGATCAGTTGGTTATGAGCAAAATGGCTGAACTGGGCCCTATTGATCCCAGCGTGGTCAATGCCTTTAACCCGCAGGATCCAAACAATCCGAGCGCCAGGATCCCGGTTAATATTGAGGATGTTTATTCATACCTGGCGTTGGCCGGGGAAAAAGCGGGTGTCTGCAGCAATGATCAGCAGGTGAAAGCCTTTACCATCCTTGTGGAAAAAATACACCCGCTGGCTTTGGGCAATGTCCACCGGAACTATATGCTGATCCGCTCGATAGCCAAAAAAATGCTGGCTATGCACCAGCAACCTTTAGCAGGAGAGCGTATTGAACATATTGTTGATAATCTTACAGAAAAGCTATATGCCCACAATCATATGATTTCCAGAAGGGAAGCAGCAGATGAAATCAATCTTCCAGTGGCCATACCGGAAGCAGGGCTGGAGTCGCTGATATGGTCCCTCTACCTTGATTATGCTGAAGAACTGGCACTGGCTGATCCGTTCAATCCGACTGAACAACTGCGCGGAATAAGGTGTGAATTTGATGTAACAAGCGGCTTTGTAGAATCAATAAACGGCTCCGACGCATTTGTTTTTTCAGGTGTCCTGGAAAGGCACGACTACCCGGAGGCGGGCCAGGTCAAGGTAAACATCCTTAAACAGAGGTGGCAGACAATATCCTAAACCAGCAATATGGGGAATTAACTTCAAAAGGAGGAAGATTAGGTTATGGATACCAATGAAAATCTGATTAAAAATGTCAGCGTGCTTTTCAATTATCAATCAAATGGAACAAAATACTATCTCTTAACCGGTGGCACCGGATATCCGCTGGCGGAATTTAGCAATCACCTTCTGCCAGGTGGCGGCAATACGGAGGCCGTCGTTGTAGTACCGGAAATGAGGCAAAAAACAGCAAATATTACTACCGGCGCAAAGGTTTAAACGATTAAAATATTGACAGATATTTTTTTATATATGAAAATAAAAGTCATACTTCGGATTTTTTATTCTTTACAAGGGGGCGCCAGGTTGATAGAAGTAATGGTTACAGGGGCATGCGGAAGGATGGGCCGGGAGGTTGCCAAAACCATATGGGATGCGGAAGATATGGTTTTGGCCGGCGCTGTTGACAGCAGAGGTGAAGGCAAGGATATCGGGGAGATTATCGAATGCGGCCGGACAGGAATAGGCATTGAAAACGATCTGGAAAAATTCCTCACAACAAGGCGCCCGGATGTGGCAATAGATTTTACAGAACCCAGGTCTGTATATCATAACGCCTTAAAGTACCTCGACTACGGGATAAGGCCGATCATTGGGACAACAGGTATCGATGCCGGACAGATCAAAGAAATAATCGACCTTTCTGAAAAAAAGGGGATCGGCGGCCTGATTGCGCCAAATTTTGCAATCGGCGCGGTCCTAATGATGAGGTGTGCCGCAGAAGCCGCGCGTTTTTTGCCGGATGTGGAGATAATTGAAATGCACCATGATAAAAAAATTGATGCTCCATCCGGTACAGCCATAAAAACAGCAGAAATAATTCTGGAGCAGCGGGGAGATGAATACCAACAGGGTCCGCTCCTCGAAACCGAGAACCTCCCCGGATCACGCGGTGGAAAATACATCGGGGGAATTCGTATTCACAGTGTCAGACTGCCCGGTTTGGTGGCGCACCAGGAGGTAATTCTTGGCGGACTGGGACAAACCTTAACTATCAGACACGATTCAATTACAAGGGAGTCATTTATGCCTGGTATACTGCTTGCAGTACGCAGGTCATTACATTTAAACAAGGTGGTGTATGGTCTAGATAAATTGCTGTTTGAAACAGTATAACTAAACATGAACAAGCACCTCCGTTTCCCAAAACTCATATAATGTTGTAAACATAAGACAAAGCCTCAAAAGGAGTTTTGAGGGACGTGAAGATCAACCTGAGGAAGATGAGCATCGCTGTTTTGGGCGGTGACGCCAGGTCACTGATTATACTGGAGGAATTGGCGGCATCTGGGGCTGTTGTAAACGCTGCCGGATTACCTGCTGAAGTTCTTCCGGCCGGGGTTCACTATTTTGATGAACCCGGGTCGTGCCTGGCTGGTGTAAATGCGGTAATCCTGCCGGTGCCGGGCGCCGGCGACAGGGGTCAACTATACTGCCCCCTGGTTCCAAAGCCCCCGTCCATTACAAGGGAACTGGCAGCGTGCATTCCGCCGGGCATTCCTATCTTTACAGGCGTAGCGGGGCCATATCTAGCCGGGATAGCGGCGCTCTCCGGGCTTCGTCTGATTGAACTGATGAAGCTGAATGAGGTGGCTATTTTGAACTCCATCCCCACAGCCGAGGGCGCCATTCAAATGGCGATGGAAATGTTGCCCATCACTATTCACGGCAGCTGCGCTTTCGTCCTGGGGTTTGGCAGGACGGGAGCAACCCTGGCACGACTGCTGGGCGCTATGGGCGCCAGAACCAGGGTGGTTGCCAGAAGGCCCGAACACCTGGCTAGGATTACCGAGCTAAACCTTATGCCCGTACCCTTTGCCGTGATGTCCCGTTACCTGGGAGAAGCTGATGTAATATTCAATACCATTCCAGCGCCGGTTTTAACGGGCGAAGCACTTGCCAAAGTACCATCCGGCGCACTAATCATAGATCTAGCTTCAGCGCCCGGGGGAATAGACTTCCAGGAAGCGGCAAATATTGGCCTCAAGGCTGTTCTTGCGCCGGGGCTGCCGGGTAAGGTAGCGCCAAAAACTGCCGGCCGGATTCTGGCAAAAGTAATTATCAGGTTGTTGCATGAGGAGATGGCCGCTAGTTAATCAGGCTATTGGTTACGGAGGTGCTTTACATGCGTTTGAAAGGGATCAGGATCGGTTATGCCCTGACCGGCTCTCACTGTTGTCTCGGCCAGGCGTTGCCCCAGGCCGGCAAACTAGTTAGTGAGGGAGCGGAGGTATTCCCCATTATCAGCAACTCTGTCGACACCACGGACACCAGGTACGGTGCCAGTGAAATGTGGGAAGGGATGCTTGCCGGCTTTGCAGGACGTTCTGCTCTCAAAACTATTACTGAGGTAGAGGATGTCGGCCCAAAGAAATTATTTGATATAATGGTGGTAGCGCCATGCACTGGAAACACACTGGCTAAAATCGCCAATGGTATTACCGATGGAGCAGTGTTAATGTCCGTCAAGGCCCATCTGCGCAACCTAAGACCGGTGGTCCTGGGCATAGCCACAAACGACGGTCTAGGCTTGAATGCTAAAAACATCGGTATGCTGCTAAATGTGAAAAATATTTACATGGTGCCTTTCGGACAGGATAATCCCGTTGAAAAACCGAATTCTTTAGTAGCCAAATGGGATCTTGTCACAGAAACGGTGCTTGATGCGTTAAAGGGTAGGCAGTATCAACCTATTTTAACTTCTTATTAGAATCAAGTACTATTTACCTGATTTTGAAATATATAAAATAAAAAATGTTGTTAATGGGGTGATTTGGACATGAGAAAATACAATGTAGCGATTGTCGGCGCCAGCGGTGCAGTAGGCCAGGAACTAATTAGAATAATGGAAGAGCGCAACTTCCCGGTAGGTGAGTTGAAAATGTGCGCGACCACCAGATCTGCCGGCAAGGAGCTGTTCTTCCGGGGAAAACCGTATGTTGTTGAGGTAACCACACCTGATTCTTTTAACGGGGTGGATATCGCCCTTTTCGCAGGCGGAATCGCCAGCAAAGAATTTGGTCAAGCCGCTGTTGAAAAGGGAGCGGTGGTTATTGACAACAGCAGCAATTTTAGGATGGACCCGGCGGTCCCGCTGGTAGTGCCGGAGGTCAACCCGGAAGATGTGCAGTGGCACAAAGGCATTATTGCCAACCCCAATTGCTCAACCATACTAATGGTGGTAGCTTTGAAACCGATACATGACGCCGCTGTAATTAAGAGAGTGGTAGTGTCAACCTACCAGGCCGTCTCGGGGGCCGGGCGTGAAGGCATAGAAGAATTGATGTCACAGTCAAAAACCCTTATGGAAGGGGAAGAAATAGCACCCAGGGTATTTCCCTACCAGATTGCCTTTAACCTGATTCCGCACATTGATGTTTTCATGGACCTTGACTATACCAAGGAAGAGTGGAAAATGGTGCGGGAAACACAAAAAATTCTGCATGATGATTCGATTGCCATTACCGCGACCACAGTAAGGGTCCCGGTGGCCCGCAGTCACTCCGAGGCCGTTAATATTGAAACTGAGAAAAAACTTACTGCCGCCGAGGCGAAAAAGTTATTCGCCAAGTTCCCGGGTATCATAGTGATAGATGACCCGGCTGAAAAGAAATACCCCATGCCGATATTTACCTCCAACCGCGACGAGGTTTTTGTAGGGCGGATCAGGGAAGACAACTCAATAGCCAACGGCCTGAACATCTGGGTGGTGGCGGATCAAATCCGCAAGGGCGCGGCCACAAACACGATCCAGATTGCCGAACTGGTAATTAAATACGGGTGTTTGCCGGGCAAATAGTTTTTTAGAGGCCGGCAAATATCCTAAGGGGGCCGGTCATGAGATTTATTATTCTTAAGTTTGGAGGCACCTCCCTGGCCAACGATGATTTGCGCGGGAAGGTTGTCTCCAGAGTGCTGGAGACACGGCAACGGGGATATGTTCCCCTGGTAGTTGTTTCAGCCATTGGTCGCATGGGTGAACCCTATGCCACTGACACACTTCTTTCCTTTGCGCGGGAGGGCGGCAGGGAACCGGAGCCCCGTGAGTCGGACCTGCTGATGCATTGTGGTGAAATCATATCAGGAGTGATATTGGCCGCTACCCTGCAGCAAAAAGGTTGTCCCGCTGTTCTTCTAACAGGCGCCCAGGCAGGCATTATTACCAGCGCTGAACACAATAACAGCAAAATTTTGCAAATTAACCCGGAAAATATATTAAAAAACGCACGGGATGGGAAAATTGTCATTGTCACCGGCTTTCAGGGTGTTACTGAAGAAGGGGAGATCACCACGCTAGGCCGGGGAGGCAGCGACACCACAGCTGCGGCTCTAGGGGTTGCGCTTAAAGCGGTTAGTGTGGATATTTATACCGACGTGGAGGGGATAATGACGGCGGATCCGCGGATCGTTGCCGACGCCAGGCCGCTGAATACGGTTACGTACAATGAAATCTGCCAGCTTGCCCGCGAGGGCGCCAGGGTAGTCCACCCGCGCGCGGTTGAAATAGCAATGCAGAAAAACATACCCCTGAGGATCAAGTGTACCTTCAGTGATGCCCCGGGTACCCTGGTGACCCACGAAAGGCCATGCCAAAGCATCGACATTACCGGGGACAGGACGATCACGGGGATTACTCATATTCAGGACATCACTCAGTTCAGGATCCCAACAAAGAATACCGCCGACATACCGGACTTCCAGGGACGTGTTTTCAAGGCGCTTGCCTTGGCGGGGATTAGCGTCGATTTCATAAATGTCAACCCGGAGGCTATTCTTTTTACTATAAAAAGCTCTGTGGTGGCAAAAGCCCTGCAGGTTTTGGACAACATGGACATATATTCGGAAACCATTCCTGATTGCGCCAAAATAGCTGCCGTAGGAGCGGCTATGACAGGCGTGCCGGGTGTAATGGCCAGAATTGTTGGGGAACTCGCCCGGGAAAAAATTCAGATCATGCAGTCTGCCGATTCTTATACAACGATTTGGGTTCTTGTAAAGAAGGAGGACATGGAAAAAAGTATACGTGCTCTGCATCGGCAGTTTCACAACGAAATGTAGACAACCCATATGGGAATACTTAAAGAAGGTGAAAGACTTGAAATCTGATTTTGGACGTATATTGACTGCCATGGTAACACCTTTTAACAAGGACCACAGTGTAAATTACAATCTGGCCGGGAAACTGGCGAGACACCTAATACAATCCGGATCAGACGGTCTTGTTATTGCCGGAACAACAGGAGAAAGCCCCACCCTGACCAAAGAAGAAAAGCTGGAATTATTCAGAGTTGTCAAGGAAGAGGCGGGGGAAAATGCTTCAGTTATCGCCAATACCGGCGGCAATTCTACTGCAGAAAGTATCAACCTGACGTGTGCCGCCCAAAAGGCAGGCATAGATGGCGTTATGCTGGTGGCCCCGTATTACAATAAACCGTCCCAGGAAGGAATGTTCGAGCATTTTAAGTCAGTGGCGGAAAACACCGACCTGCCGATCATTATATATAATATCCCGGGTAGGACTTCTGTGAATTTATTGCCCCGGACTGTTGCCAACCTTGCTGAAATAAGCAATATCGTAGCAATAAAGGAGTCAAGCGGCAATATGGAGCAGATCAGCGAACTTCGGCTGTCATTGCCGGATCGATTTTCCATATACAGCGGGGACGATTCGCTGACCCTCCCGATCCTTGCGCTGGGTGGGAAGGGAGTTATCAGCGTGGCCTCACACCTGGTTGGAAAACGCATGCAGGAAATGATTAAGGCCTTTACTTCGGGGGACGTTAACCAGGCTAAAAACATTCATTTGGGACTATACCCCTTCTTGAAGGGGATATTCATCACTACCAATCCGATACCGATCAAATGCGCCCTCAACATGGCGGGGTGGCAGGTAGGGGCGCCCAGGCTGCCGCTGATTGAAACAAATCAGCAGGAAAAAGAATTTATCAGAGGGCTGATGGAGAGCATGGGGCTGCTGTAAAACATTTAGGATGGAGTAAACAGCCGCAGTTTAAACTGCGGCTGATTAACGTGGATACCCTTTGAGAATCTTTTAAACGGGAGGTGATAAATTGGCAAAAGAAACTAAATTATCTTTAATACCCCTTGGCGGCCTAGGGGAAATAGGTAAAAACATGATGGTAGTAAAATTCCGGGATAATATTTTAATCATTGACTGCGGCTTAATGTTTCCGGAAGAGGAAATGCTCGGTATTGACATAGTTATCCCTGATATAACCTATCTTTTGGAAAACAGCGGGCTTGTAAAAGGGATTGTCCTGACCCACGGCCATGAGGACCACATTGGGTCCCTCCCTTATGTACTCCGCCATCTAAATGTGCCGGTGTACGGAACAAGGCTTACCCTGGGATTGTTGGAGGGTAAGCTCAAGGAGCAGGGTATACTTGGGGATATCTCCCTGAATATTGTTAAACCTAGAGACATCGTTCAGATAGGGCTTTTTAAGGTGGAATTCATCAGGGTTTCACACAGTATACCAGACGCTGTTGCGCTGGCGGTACACACACCTATGGGTACTATCATGCACACCGGCGATTTCAAGTTTGACCTGACCCCTGTTGACGGACAGGTGACTGATTTCCATCGCCTGGCGCAGCTTGGGGAAAAAGGCGTGCTGGTTCTAATGTCCGACAGCACTAATGCTGAGCGACCGGGATATACCATGTCCGAAAGGGTTGTGGGAAATACTTTTGATGAAAATTTCCGCCAGGCGACTGAACGCATTATTATTACCACATTTGCTTCAAACGTTCACCGTTTGCAGCAGGCTATCCAGATAGCGTACAAGCATGACCGTAAGGTTGCTGTTGTGGGCAGGAGCATGGTCAATGTAATCGGCGTGGCAAACGAACTTGGTTACATGGACATTCCCGAGGGGATATTAGTTGAACTTGAAGAGGCCAGTAAACTGCCCAGAAACAAGGTAGTGATCCTTACTACCGGGAGCCAGGGCGAACCGATGTCTGCCTTAACCAGGATGGCTCTGTCCGATCATCGCCAGGTGGATATTTATCCGGGCGACACGATAATAATCTCCGCCACTCCGATACCGGGTAACGAAAAACTGGTTGCACGGATTATCAACCAGCTGTTCAAGCTCGGTGCAAGGGTTATTTATGAGCTGGCTAATGACATCCATGTTTCAGGTCACCCCAACCAGGAAGAGCTTAAACTAATGCTTAACCTGGTGCGGCCAAAATTCTTTGTGCCGGTCCACGGTGAATACAGAATGTTGATCAAACATGCCGAGTTGGCGAAGGAAGTAGGGGTGCTGCCGCAGAATATTATTGTGGCTGAAAATGGACAAGTACTCGAATTCAGCCGCCGTTCGGGACGGATCACCGGCAGAGTGGCGGCCGGGAAAGTCCTGGTTGACGGGCTGGGCGTAGGCGATGTCGGGAATATCGTGCTCAAAGACCGCAAACTGCTTTCCCAGGATGGTATCCTGATCATCGTGATCACAGTGGATCGCGAAAGCAAGCAGGTGATCGCCGGCCCGGATATTGTCTCCAGGGGGTTCGTTTACGTGAGAGAATCGGAATTATTACTGGAGGAAGCCAAGGCCAGGGTACAAAGCGTGCTGGGCAAGTGCTCTGAAAAAGGTATATCGGAATGGGCAAGTATCAAATCCCAGATCAGGGATGTGGTTGGAAAATATCTCTATGAAAAAACCAGACGGCGCCCGATGATCCTGCCGATTATTATGGAAACCTAGCAAAGGGTTCAGTATTGCTGATAATAGATAACCCGGCCGCAGTTTTTTTATCCAATTCTCGAAATGCATTACCTATACAAAAAGCCGCTTTAAAAAGCGGCTTTTTGTTAATAACAAAAGCCTTCCACCGCTGAAGCAAACAAGGATCAAAAACAGGTGAGATATCCTAACGGGTGTCCCGCGTGCATTTGCTAGCTAATGTACTTTACCTTAAATCCGTTTTCTTCCAATGCCTTAACCAGCGGCGCCGGATCAACGATGCCAAGTCTCAGCACCACGTCGGCTTTCTGGTCGTCTTTTTCAACGGTAACGACAGCCCGGATGATGATGTCAAACTCCTTGACAATCTTAGTTATGTCCGCCAGCAGGCCCACCCTGTCTTTGGCCTCAATAACCATCCTGATCCCCGGTTTGCCGTAACCGAACAGCTTGACCATGGCGTCAAAAATGTCACTGTCTGTAATAATGCCAACCAGAGCATCATCTTCAAGAACAGGCACACTGTTGATTTTATGCTCCCTCATCAATAGCGCCGTTTCTTCTATGGTGGTATCCGGCGTTACCGTCATAACATCCTTAACCATGGCATCGGCCACTGTTATTTTGGCCAGCAGATAATTCACCTCAAATATGCTCAGGGATGTAGCCGGGGACGGTGACACATTGAGCAGGTCTTTCTCCGTTACCAGTCCGATTAGTTTTCCCCCCAAAACAACGGGCAACTGTCTAATCTTGTTTTTTTTCATTATGCTCAACGCTTTCAGGACCGGGGTCTCCTTGGCTATGGTAATAGGCGCCCTTGACATATAATCACGTATGAACACTGAAAGTCCCCCTCTTTTAGCACATTGTAACCTGTAAATTTTTATACAATATATACTTCCCTGCAATTCACTATTTTCCTTCAACACAGAGACTTTATTAACTATTAGCCATATTTCTCTTGCATTTCCCCGGGCCTTCTGCTATCTTGAAGTAAAGCAACGCTTGACAATAAAATAACCGCATGGGGAGCTGAAGTGGTTTCAGCTGAGAAAGAATGTAAGTTCTGACCCAATGAACCTGATCTGGGTAATGCCAGCGTAGGGAATGCAGCCTTATTCATAGTACAATTGTAGTCTTTTACCTGTTCAGGTAAAAGACTACTTTTTTTCCGGGGGGTGATCCGGACAGTTTTTTTTAGCAATAGACCGGGGGTGTTTAGTTGGAAAATGCATTAACAATCGCGGGTTCAGATTCATGCGGCGGCGCTGGTATACAGGCTGATTTAAAAACATTTGGCGCGCTGGGCGTCTACGGTACAAGCGTAATCACGGCTGTAACCGCCCAGAACACCAAGGGTGTATTCAGCGTCAGGGAGTTGGACACCGGCATCATCAAGGACCAGATCAACTGTCTTTTTGAAGACATTAAAATCGACGCCGTCAAGGTGGGGATGGTATCCAGCGTAGAAATTATTAATGTGGTTGCCGGGTGTTTAAGACAAAACGGCGCCTGTAACATCGTCGTCGACCCGCTTATGATGTCGAAAAGCGGGTATCACCTACTCAGGCAGGAAGCGAGGGACGAACTGGTAAAGGTTCTGTTTCCCCTGGCTGAGCTGGTTACTCCCAACCTGTTGGAGGCGGAAATTATCACGGGCGATAGAATTGAAACAATAGCGCAAATGGAAGAGGCCGCAAAAAAAATACATCAGCTGGGCGGCATGAAGGTAATTATCAAGGGCGGCCACCTGGCTGGCGCCGCCATAGATGTGGTTTATGACGGCTCTAGCTTCAGCCGTCTGCGGGGGCGGCGGATAGAAACAAAAAACACCCACGGCACCGGCTGCACATTTTCATCAGCTATAGCGGCCTTGTTGGCCAGGGGTTTTCCGCTCCCAAAAGCAGCCGGGCTGGCCAAGGAATATATAAACGGCGCTATCGGGCATGCACTGGAACTTGGCCATGGCGCGGGGCCTGTCAATCACTTTTACAATTGGAGGCAGTAAAAGGCATTGTCAAAGACAATAAATATTTTGGAAAGGATGTGCGCAATTGCATTTTACCACACAGATGGACGCTGCCCGCCGGGGTATTGTCACAGCGGCAATGAAGGCGGTAGCACGCAAAGAACAGGTGGCGGAAGAAAAACTGCGCGGGCTTGTAGCGGACGGCAAGGTTGTTATTCCCGCTAACAAGCACCATGGTTCGCTTGATCCATGCGGCATTGGAGAGGGGTTAAAAACAAAGATTAATGTAAATCTTGGCATATCCAGGGATTGCCGCAATATTGAAACTGAACTGGAAAAGGCGCAAGCGGCGGTAGAATTGAAAGCCGACGCAATTATGGACCTGAGCTGCTATGGTCAGACAGAGGTGTTCAGGCGCAGGCTGGTGGCCGTCTCTCCGGCTGCGATTGGTACCGTGCCTGTCTATGACGCCGTAGGGTTCTACGATAAGGAACTGGAAAAAATAACGGCGGAAGAATTCCTGGGGGTGGTGGAAAAACATGCCCATGACGGTGTCGACTTTATGACTGTTCATGCGGGAATTAACAGGGAGACTGCCGCCAGGTTTAAAAAAAATCCACGGCTGACCAATATTGTGTCCAGGGGCGGCGCCCTGCTGTTTGCCTGGATGGAAATAAACAACCGGGAAAACCCTTTCTTTGAATATTTTGATGAACTTCTTGATATCTGCCGCAATTACGACGTTACCCTCAGCCTGGGCGACGCCTGCAGGCCCGGCAGCATCAAGGACGCTACCGACCCTTCCCAGATCCAGGAGTTGATTATCCTTGGAGAACTGACAAAACGGGCCTGGGAAAAGGACGTCCAGGTTATAATCGAAGGACCCGGGCATATGGCTTTAAACGAGATTGCGCCGAATATGCTTTTAGAAAAAAAATTGTGCCACGGCGCCCCGTTTTATGTGTTGGGGCCGCTGGTAACAGATATCGCCCCGGGCTACGATCATATTACTAGCGCAATCGGGGGCGCAATCGCGGCCGCCAACGGGGCTGATTTCCTGTGTTATGTCACACCGGCGGAACATCTGCGACTGCCGACACTGGAAGATATGAGGGAAGGGATCATGGCCTCCCGCATTGCCGCCCACGCCGCCGATATCGCCAGGGGTGCGCCGGGAGCCGCACGTTGGGATGAGGAAATGAGCGAGGCCAGGCGCAACCTGGATTGGCCGAAAATGTTCGAACTGGCTTTGGATCCGGAAAAGGCTATGCGTTACAGGGCCGAGTCCATGCCAAAAGAAGCTGAATCTTGCACTATGTGCGGTAAAATGTGCGCTGTTCGCTATATGAACAAGGTTTTGAGCGGAGAAGGTTTGTGAAAGAAGATGTGGGCATGAAAGTGAAAGAGCAGGGGATAGTTTTATTTGTAGATTTCGACGGGACAATCACCAAACAGGATGTCTGCGCCGCCATGGTCAAGGCTTTCGCCGGCGCCGGCTGGCGTGAAATAAATGCGCGCTGGGAAAGGAAGGAGATTTCCACAGAGCAATGCGCAAATATGACCTTTAGTCTCTTTCAGGCCGGCCCGGACGATTTAAAAAGGCTGCTGGACACCATGGAGATAGACGAGTATTTCAAGGAATTTCTGGAGTTTTGCCGGGAAAAAGGCCACAGGGTTTATGTGCTCAGTGACGGTTATGACCTTTGTATTGAAACAGTGTTTAAAAATTTTAATATAGACGTGCCCTACTATGCCAACAGGATGATTTACGACGGCAGTTTTAAAATAGAATGTCCCGGCACAAATCCGGCATGCGGCATATGTGGGACCTGCAAATCCAGGCTGATGGAGGAACTGAAAGGGGTAGGAAACACTGTCGTATATGTCGGGGACGGATATTCCGACACCTGCCCCGCCACCAGGGCCGACATTGTTTTCGCCAAAAAGGAACTATACCGCTTCTGCCGGGATAACGGAGTCAGCGCCAGGTACTATGCTGATTTTAAAGACATTATTGTGTATTTAAAATCACTGCAATAGTATTTTGGGGTTGCAAATACACAGGAAAAAGCCTGTGTATTTTTTTTGTTATAAATACATACTAAGAAGAATGCCTTACATCGCTAATCATAAAATAAAATAATATGCTGGAGTGAAAGTTTATGAAAAATCAAGGTTTTGAACCTGAACCGGGTGTTTTCCCCTATACCCCTACCTTGCCCCCCGATCCGGGCGTTGAGCCGGAACCGCAACGGCATGATGATCCGGATCGGAACAACGATCCGGATCGGGATCCCAGGCCCAGCCGCAGAGTCTCCGGCAAATCTAAAAGCTCCCTGGAGGAAATGAAAGAGGTGGGGGCATCAGCAGCGCCGGAGATAAAAAGTAATATTCATTGTCTGACGATCATCGGCCAGATTGAAGGACACCTGGTCCTGCCGCCGCAGAATAAGACCACCAAGTACGAACATATGATTCCTCAGCTGGTGGCCCTTGAGCAGGCTCCTGAAGTTGAGGGCATTCTGATTGTCCTTAACACGGTAGGAGGAGACGTGGAGGCCGGTCTGGCCATAGCAGAGATGATCGCCGGCATGTCCAAGCCGACAGTGTCTGTGGTCCTGGGCGGGGGACACTCCATCGGTGTACCGATAGCCGTGGGCACGCATTATTCTTTTATTGCCAATACGGCCAGTATGACCATCCATCCCATCCGTCTTAACGGGCTGGTTATCGGTGTGCCGCAGACCTATGAATACCTGGACAAAATGCAGGACAGGGTGGTTCGTTTCACCACAGCGCATTCAAAAATTACTGAGGAAAAATTCCGCGAATTGATGTTTCGCACCGGGGAACTGGCCAGAGACATCGGCACAGTTTTAATTGGCCGGGAAGCTGTGGACGTAGGGCTGATTAATCAGGTCGGCGGGATAGGCGATGCTGTAAAAAAACTAAATGACTTGATCGAGGAATGGAAAAAAGACAGGAAAGAGGTGCCGCCCCAGTGATACTATATACACCGATGCAGTTGGAACTGGTGCTGGAAGGTTTCGACAAAACCAAATACCCCAGTTATAGGGAAATACAATATAAAGGTGTGTCTGTACTGGTAGAAGAAGCTGACTTTGGCAAACAAAGGATAGTAAAACTTTTAAGCACCGATCCCTTCGACTATCTCAAGCCGGAAATGGCCCCCGGTAGCATAATTGAGAGGTAAGATGAGGGAACCGGCTCAGCTTCGTGCCTGTGAAAATATTTTATGAAACAGATAAATGTATTAATTTGTTTATCAGGAGACAGGCCTCCCGTGCTATAATTATTAAGTGTTTAGTTACGGGAGGTGTTTTTTTGACTGTATTCCAAGCCCTGGTTTTGGGCATCATCCAGGGTCTGGGGGAATTTCTCCCCATATCCAGTTCCGCTCACCTGGCCCTGGCGCCATGGGTGTTTGGCTGGGAGGATCCCGGTCTGGTGTTCGACGTGGCACTGCACATGGGAACACTTCTTGCAGTAATAGCATTTTTCTGGAGGGATTGGGTGGAACTTTTCACTGAAGCAATTATCAAGCGCAGGAGCACACAAAAGGCTTCTCTGTTCTGGTATCTGCTGATTGCGACCATTCCCGGAGCGCTGGCCGGTTATGTTTTAGAAGAACAGGCGGAGACCGTTTTTAGAGAACCGCTGCTTATCGCAGCTATGCTGATCATTATGGGATTAATACTTTATCTGGTTGACCGGCGTGCAATTAAAAGGAAGAATATGAATGGGATATCCTTTACGGACAGCCTGCTGATTGGGTTATCACAGGCTTTTGCCATAATACCGGGTGTTTCCCGCTCCGGTGTAACCATGACCGCGGGGCGGGCGCTTGGCCTTACCCGCCAAACCGCGGCGCGCTTTTCATTTCTGCTGTCTGCCCCAATCATTTTTGGTGCTGGGGTAATGCAACTAAAAAATATAGCTCCCGCGGATATTAACATCGCGTTTATCACAGGGGTCTTATCGTCCGCAGTGGTAGGCATCCTGTCAATTGGGTTTTTGCTGAGATACCTGTCGGAACGGAGTTTCTCCGTGTTTGTGTGGTACCGGTTCATCGTCGGGTTTGCGGTGATCGTGCTGGTTTACGTTAGAATGTAATAGCACGCAGTTAAAACTTGAAACCGTAACGGCCCTCTCATTATGCCGGGAGGGCTATTTATTTAAAGGAATTCCAGCCAAACTGTGGTATATTATTCCTGGGAGGGTAATAATGGGTGCTCTTGGTCAAATAAAAGATGAATTAAAGTACGAAATATTTGGTATCGCCCTGGTGGCGCTGGGTGTTCTGGGAATCGTCTGCCTTCTTTTGCCTGACGCCGGCCTGCTCAGTAGTTTTATTGAAAAGGTGTTGAAAGGCATCGCCGGCGAGGGGCGATTTATTTTCCCATTCCTTTTAATCCTGATTGGAGCAAAGTTTGTGCGCAAACGGATCCAGGCCAGTGTTTCAGAAAGAATGTACGGGGCCGTATTGTTGTTCCTGATTGTACTTGCGTTGTTTCATCTGGTAATACCGGTTGAGGATTCCTTTTCAGCAGGCTTTGCAGGCGATGGCGGGGGGTTAATCGGCGCCCTGATTAGTTTTGTAATTATAAAGTCATTTGGCGTCGTTGGCACCTATGTTGTATTAATTACCTTTGGCCTAATCGCGCTGCTGCTGCTAACAAATCTATCAACAACGGCCATGGCCAAGGGCTTTGTCGTTAAGGTGCGGGAAACCAGCAAAAAAATTGCGCGGCGGATCATGAATTTTCTTTTTGAAGAGGTGGAGGATGACAAGGTGATAGAAACTGCCCCGCAAGTGATCGTTGACCATGAGGGGGAGCAGTATTCGATAGTAAAGGGGCAGAATAGAATAAAAGAAAAAAGAGAAAAAGAACGGCTGCCCGTGTCCTCCATCAATGTAAAAAAAAGTGTACGGATCAACCCTGATACTGTCCGGGAAAATACCGCGGAGGAGACGCAAGAAGCCGAAACCTTTCCAGTCTTCACCGGGGATCAGATGCAAGAAATATCTCTGTTCCAACTACCGCCTATTTCTATCCTGGCACGGTCGCACCGCATTAAAAGCAACCGCTTAAGCAAGGATATCAGTGATAATATACATAAATTAGAGGAAACCCTGGAGAGTTTCGGGGTAAAAGCCAAAATCCTGCAGGTCTCCCGGGGGCCGGCCATTACCCGCTATGAAATCCAGCCTCCTCCCGGAGTAAAGGTCAGCCGGATTGTAAGCCTGGCAGATGATATCGCCCTGTCAATGGCTGCGCCGGACGTGCGTATTGAGGCGCCTATTCCCGGCAAGGCCGCCGTGGGAATAGAGGTACCCAATAAGGAGATCTCCATGGTCCACCTGCGGGATCTTCTCGAGGCGCAGGAGTTTGTCCAGTCCGGATCCAGGCTTACAATAGCGCTGGGCAAGGATATTGCGGGCAACCCGGTGGTGACTGACCTTGCTAAAATGCCGCATTTATTAATAGCGGGCGCCACGGGCTCCGGTAAAAGCGTATGCCTGAACACGTTAATTGCCAGCATTCTTTTCAAAGCCGGCCCGGATGAGGTTAAACTGCTGATGATCGATCCCAAAATGGTAGAACTGGCGACATATAACGGCATACCGCACCTGGTAAACCCGGTAGTCACAGATTCCAAGAAGGCTGCCACCGCGTTGCGCTGGGCAGTAAGAGAGATGGAACGCCGTTATGAATTTTTTGCGCAGGCAGGGGTGCGCGATGTAACCCGTTACAATAAACTGTTTAAAAACAAAGAACAGGGTTCTTGTCACCCGCTGCCCCTGATTGTTGTTATTATCGATGAGCTGGCAGACCTTATGATGGTGGCGCCGGCGGACGTAGAGGACGCTGTGTGCAGGCTGGCGCAAATGGCCAGAGCCGCCGGCATACACCTGGTTGTCGCTACGCAGCGTCCCTCGGTTGATGTTATTACCGGGTTAATCAAAGCCAACATTCCATCAAGGATTTCATTTGCTGTTTCGTCACAAATAGACTCCCGTACAATCCTGGACATGGCTGGAGCGGAAAAACTGCTGGGGAAAGGTGATATGCTTTTTAACCCTGTTGGGGCGCCCAAACCGGTGCGGATTCAGGGCGCCTACCTGTCCGATCACGAGGTGGAGGATCTGGTCGCCTACCTAAAAAAACAGGCCGAACCGGTCTATGATGAAAAAATACTAACTGTGGAACATGAAGAAGAAACAATGCCCGAAATGGAAGATGGACTGTTGCCGCAGGCGGTCAAGATTTTGATTGAAAGCGGACATGCCTCTATCTCCATGCTGCAACGAAGGCTGCATATCGGATATGCCAGGGCAGCGCGCTTGATCGATATAATGGAACAGAGGGGCATCGTGGGCGGCTATGAGGGAAGCAAACCACGGTCCATATTAATGACACTGGAGCAGTACAATCAAGTTTTCAGAAAGGCAAAGTAAGAACAGGGTTTTAACGGAATTGGAGGGACTTTTTTAAAATCTTTTTTAGATACATTTTTATTGTTAATAATGCGCATAAATGTTTCAGAAGTTAAAAATATAAAACTGTTTATGATACCGCAAAATACTGTGAATGGATCACTATAAATATTGTATTTTAGTCTCAAGTAATTAATAATGAGGTCCGGAATAAACTCAATATGATCACAGAAATCACAATTGACGAAGCACTTAAAATGAAAAACACCTTGTTGCTGGATGTCCGTTCGGAGGATGAATTCCGGGAAGACACAATACCTGGAGCCATTAACCTCCCTGTTTTAAACAATGAGGAGAGGGCTATGGTGGGGATCCTGTACCGTAAGGAGGGTCCGGTTTCAGCCAGGAAACTCGCTTTAGAACTGGTGGGGCCGAAACTGCCGTCGAAAATGGCCACTGCACTGGGGCATACCGGTGCCGAAGATCTGCTTGTTTTTTGCTGGCGCGGCGGTGAGCGCAGCGAATTTATGGCGCAAGTGTTCGACAACATGGGTTACAATGTATACCGCATAATCGGCGGGTACAAGTCTTACCGGCGCTATGTGAACGGCTATCTGGAAAAAGAAGAGCTGACCCAAACGGCTGTCGTATTGCACGGGCTGACAGGGGTGGGGAAGACAGAGATACTGCAATTTCTTGGACAAAAAGGGCTGCCTGTTCTTGATCTTGAAGGTCTGGCCAGGCACAGGGGATCGGTTTACGGCAAAATCGGGCTTCCGCCTTCGCCGACGCAAAAAGCTTTTGAGAGTGAAATTGTTAAATTTTTATTGTCAATAGGTAAAAAAGAGGCTTTTATAGTAGAATGCGAAAGCAGAAGGATAGGCAAACTGCTGGTCCCGGCGCCGCTGATGAAGGCGATTGGGAACGGCTGCCGGGTCCTGCTCTATGCTCCTCTGGAAGAAAGAGTCAAACGGATCAGTAATATTTATACCGATGGTTCCGCACATAATGTAGCAGAACTGCAGGAAGCCACCTTGTCGCTGGCGAAAAGGCTGGGCCGGGCCAAGGTGGAAGCGTTAAATAAGTTGCTGGAAGAAAAAAAATTCGAGCCGGTTTTTTCATATTTGCTGACAAAATATTATGACCCGCTGTATAAATACCCGGATGGACCAAGTGATCAGTACGACTGCTCTGTCAATACAAGTAATGTAGAAAAAGCGGCAATGCAAATAATGAGCTTTGTCACAAGCCGCAACGCAAAACAGCCACGACAGTAAAAGTCATCCTGGTTATTAGGAGGCGAAATGATGGAAATTGGCAAAAAGTTAAAAGAGACAAGGCTGGCCAAGGGGCTTACCCTGGAGGATGTAGAGGAAGAAACTAAAATTCGCAAGAAATACATTATGGCATTAGAGATGGAAAAGTTTGAAGTATTGCCGGGGCCTACCTACGCCAAAGCATTTCTTAAAAACTACGCCAGATATTTAGACATCAACCTTAATGAAATCATGGATGCTTTTAAACAAAAACAGGCTGGGGAGACCGTTCACGCGGAACATGACAAAGAACCGGCAGAAAAAAAGGCTGTAACCAGTAGGATAGCGGATAAGAAGACTGTTGCCGCCAGAAAACAGCTGCAATGGCCTCATATTGCGGCAGTGCTGCTCATAGCGGCGGTTGTTGTTACCGTTATCTACGGGGGAAAAGGTTTATGGACAAACCACGCTGCTGTAAAAAATGGACAGCAAATAAAAGAGCAAACTGCCACCCAGGATAACGGTGGGCAGCCGGACCCCGTCCAGGGTGATGCTGCCAATGCTTCCGGCGTAAAAATAGTCCTTAATGTAAAAAGCCACAGGTGTTGGATCCTGGCGATAGTTGACGGGAAAGAAGCTTTTCAGGGAGAACTGGCGGCAGGGGAATCGAACTCTTTTGAAGGCAAAGAAAGTATTCGTATTACCCTGGGCAACGCTGGGGTGGTGGAGGTGCTGGAAAACGAGCAGAATCTGGGGTTTCTTGGAGCTTGGGGGGACGTTGTGGAGCGGGAGTTCAAAGCCCCCCCGGTTCAGTAACACCTGTGCAGGTGACAGATGCGGGTTAGTTTAAATAATCTGACTGAACAAAACCTGTACTAATAATTATAAGGTTATTTTCATAACCTGCCGGCGCCGCTTTAGCGGCATGAATGTCTGTCAATTTGTTTAATTTTTGTTTTACTCCGGAAAGACACCGATTCCCAGCGTGCCCAGGCCGGTGTGGGTGCCGATCACAGCGCCGAGGGTTGAACATACGGGTTCGTCACAGTTCAAAAGCGGCATAATCTGATCATACAGTAACTTCATCCCCGCAGGGTCCATCCCATGCATCAAAGTCACTTTGACCCTGCGTTTGCCAACCTTCTCCCCGATGATTTGCACCAGCCTGTCAATAGCTTTCGCCCTGCCCCTGGTTTTTTCCAGAGGATGCACGATCCCTTCCTTTAGGTACAATATCGGCTTAATACTGAGGATATTGCCCAGCATGGCCTGCGCCTTACCGATCCTCCCACCCCGGGCCAGGTATTCCAGGGTATCCACAATAAAATACAGCATTCCCTCTGAGATCATCTTTCTCACAAGCCCGAGAATTTCGTCCTTACCCTTACCAGCGTCTGCCGCGCGGGCTGCCTCCAGGGCTATCATTCCCAGCCCCATTCCGGCCATCCTGGAATCTACTACCGCTATATCCGCCAGCGGCAGCATGTCCCTGGCCATTCGGGCAGACTGACAGGTACCGCTCAAGGCGGAGGAAAGATGTATGGAGATGACGCTGCCGCCGCTTTTGGACAGTTCCCTGTACACCCCCAGAAACTCCGCCGGCGTGGGCTGGGATGTCCTGGAATACTCCTTTCTTTCTACCTGGCGCGTGTAAAACTGCTTTGCGTCTATATCCACACCGTCCCTGAATGTTTCATTATCGTTAAATATAACCATCAGGGGAACTATAGTAACGTTGTACTTTGCCGCCAAATCTTTCGGCAGATCAGCGGTGCTGTCGGTTACTATCTTTACCTTGTTCACAGCATTATCACACCCTGCTTGCTATTTCTTGCCATGGAACTCGTTGGGACAGATCCAAAATTTGTTTTAACGACTTACTCAATGGATATAATCAGGTCATATACCGGCTGGCCGCCTTCTTGTATTTCAAATTCACTGCCGCTGAAATTTCCCCGCGCCCCTTCGATAATTGCCTCGACCCTTTCCCTGGGCATGTTTTCCCCGCAATAAAGGGTAATCAGCTTGCCTTCGCCCTCATCTAGCAATTTCATAGTGTCTTCCAACAGCAAGGCCAGATCGGATCCGCAGGTTTTTAAATCCCCGTCTAAAATACTGATATACTGCCCTTTCTTGATGTGCAGTTTTCCATACACGGAATCGCGTATGGCACGGGTTACCTCGGCTGTACGGACAGTGGCGAGAGCTCCGCCCATCTTTTCTACGGCGGTTTTAAAACTATCCCCGGCGTCCAGGGTTAACAGGGCGCTGATGCCCTGGGGGATATTCTTGGATGGGATCACTGTGATCTTTTTTGTCGACATCGTCTGGACCTGGCCGGCTGAAAGAATAATATTTTTGTTGTTCGGCAGTATTATTATTTTTTCCGCGGGGACCCCGCTTACCGCCTCCAATATTTCACCGGTGCTGGGGTTGAGGGTTTGGCCGCCGGCGACTACGACATCCGCGCCGAGGCTTTTCATGATCGAAATTATGCCTTCACCCGCACCAACGGACACAATACCGAAGGTTTTGCCCGGCAGGGCCGATCCCCCATCCGGCAGGGCCGTTTTTTCGTTTTGTTCATGCATGTTGCTTATTTTGAGATCATGCAGCGTACCGTGCTTGAGGCAGTTTTCCAGCACAAGACCGGGATGGTTTGTGTGGATGTGTATTTTTAATAATTGAACGCTGCCAACAACCATCAGGCAGTCCCCAAGCGGCATAAGATTTTTTTTAATAGTTTCTTGCGCCAGTCTCTCGCCCCTTAAAATAAGCTCGGTACAATAAGCAAACCTGATCGGCTGGGAGTGATGATGGTTTACTGAACCTGATGCGGATAAAACATTTGCTTTAACCACGCCCTGCGCTATGGGAGACAATTTTGCCGTAGGTGAAGCCGACTTCAAAGCGCGTCTGGCCCCTTCCAAAATGGTAACGAAACCCTGGCCGCCCGCGTCGACCACACCGGCCCTTTTTAGCTCCGGCAGAAGGTCGGGCGTTTTCTCAAGGGCAGTAAAAGCGCTTTTAAGCGCCGCCGCCATGATCCTGAGCAGGTCAAAGCTGCGGCGGCCGGCAGCACCCTCGGCGGACTTTTTGACAACAGTAAGAATTGTGCCTTCAACGGGGTCCATTACCGCCCGGTAGGCCATCTGGGAACCATTATCGAGAGCGGCGGCAAAGTCAGAGGCAGTCGCCGTTTCCCTGGTACTAATAGTTTGAGCAAAACCCTGCAGGATCTGGGACAGGATTACCCCCGAATTACCCCTTGCGCCGACCAGAGCGCCTCTGGCCGCTGCTTCAGCCACCATGCCGATATGATCGGTTTCCAGCAGCAGGGCCTCTTCCAGGGCGGCAATCAAGGTCTGGTACATATTTGAACCGGTATCGCCATCCGGAACGGGAAATACATTTAGAGAATCGATATGCTCTCTTGATTGCCCCAATAATTCCACCGAGCCGCGGAGGATTAATTTCAGGTCACTACCATCAAAGGAGTAAACTGCCACGGTGATTTCCTCCTGTTACTGAATTTATTTTTATCTTTCGACACACATGCCAATTTTCCCTTTTAGAGGAACGTGCACTTGAAACCATTCCACGCCACCGATTTGAAAAATGCAAGGAAGACGCCAACACTAGATACAGGAAGGAATAGTTAAATATTTACCGCTAAGGCTAACCTTTGACATTTTTTATTTTAAGTTGTACATTTAATAGAAAACATAAGGCAGGTGTTTTTTGTGGCTAAAGAAAACACTTTTGATATCGTTTCACGGGTAGACATGCAGGAGGTCAGAAACTCTGTAGATCAGGCCGTGCGGGAACTGCGCACCCGTTTTGATTTTAAGGGGAGCAGCAGCGATATCATCTTCGACGGGGAGGAGATCACGCTAATCGGTGACGATGATTTCAAGCTCAGAAATGTTGTGGACATCCTGGAAACCAGGTTGGTCAAACGGGGCATTAATATCAAGGCGCTGAGGTACGGGAAAATAGAGCCTGCCGCGAAAGACACGGTCCGCCGGAAACTTAACCTGGTGCAGGGTGTGGACAAGGAGCAGTCAAAGATCATTATCAGGCTGGTTAAAGACAGCAAACTCAAGGTCCAGGTAAGCATACAGGGGGATCAGGTCAGAATAAGCGGTAAAAACCGTGATGATCTCCAGGAAGTAATCAAAATTATTAAGGATTACGAGTTTGCCATACCCTTGCAGTTTGTAAACTACAGGACTGTTTAAAGGCCTTTAAAAACCTGCATTTTATTTTCTAGAAAGGATTGCAGATGACATTAACGATCGGACTGGTCAGCTTGGGCTGCCCGAAAAACCTGGTTGATTCTGAAATCATGCTCGGCTTCATAAAAGACGCTGGTTTCTTAATCACAAACAGGGAACAAAAAGCAGATGTACTGATAATAAACACATGTTCATTTATTGATCAAGCCAAGGAGGAGTCCATAAACACTATTCTGGAACTGGCCCGATGCAAGATAGACGGCAAGTGCCGCTCCATTATAGTGACCGGATGTCTGGCCCAGCGTTATCCGCAGGAACTTTTGCAGGAAATACCGGAAATAGACGGACTTGTCGGAACCGGCGCCATTGCGGAGATTGCCGGAGCTATTCGCCGTACACTTGCGGGAGAACGGGTTTTGCTGATCGGGGCGCCCGGCTACCTGCACCAGGCGGCACAAACCAGGATCCGGGCGACACCGCCCTACACTGCTTATCTGAAAATCGCGGAGGGCTGCAATAACCGCTGCTCATATTGTGTAATACCGGATATTAGGGGGCCATACAGGAGCAGGGAAATAGAGGATATCCTCGATGAGGCGGCGGGTCTGGCCAGCCGGGGTGTGAAAGAATTGATCATTACCGCCCAGGATACCACCCTTTACGGGCTGGACATATACTCCAGGTTAGCCCTTCCCGAGCTACTGGCTGGGATGGAGCAAATCGAGGGGCTGGTCTGGGTTAGGATCCTTTATGCCTACCCCACCTATTTGACCGACAACCTGATCAAATCTATGGCCAATAACAGTAAAATTTGCCGTTACCTTGATCTGCCTCTGCAGCATGCCTCCGGCAAGGTCCTCAGCCGGATGAACAGGCGGGGAAACAGGGATGATTATCTCAAACTTGTGGAAAAACTGCGCCAATCCATACCGGGGATTACCCTGCGCACTTCATTCATTGTTGGGTTCCCCGGGGAAACCGAGGCAGATTTTCAGGAACTGCTGGACTTTATGTCACAGGTAAAATTTGAACGCGCCGGTGTTTTTACTTATTCCTGCGAAGAGAATACGGCGGCGGCGAAAATGGCCGGACAGATACCGGCGGATATAATGAATGAACGGCGGGAAAGGGCGATGGAGCACCAGCGCCGGATCTCTCTGAACAATAACCTTGGCAAGATTGGCAAAACGGTGACAGTCCTGGTTGAAGGATTGGGAAAAAACCAACTCTATACAGGAAGGTCTGAGGGTGACGCCCCTGATATTGATCAAAAGATATTTTTCAAAGCAAACAGAAAAATAAACAATGGGGATTTTGTACAGGTGCTGATCAAAGAAGCCTCCTGGTATGATCTAAAAGGGGCGCTGGCTGAATAAGCCGGTTTTCTCCAAAACGGTGTGTTCCCGTTCTGCACATGTCATATAAGTGAGGTTGTGACAATGCCTGGGAAAAATTTTTTGGCTAGGCCATATTTGAAATGGGCAGGGGGAAAGCGCCAGCTTCTGTTGGAAATTAGAAAGAATTTGCCGGCGCACATCAGTGAATATACATATTATGAACCGTTCGTGGGCGCGGGCGCCGTACTCTTTGACCTGCAGCCAAAGCGGGCGGTAATCAACGACCTTAATTCCCAGCTAATACTTACCTATCGTGTTATCCGGTATCATATTGAAGAATTGATTGATGCCTTGCGTATTCATCAAAAGCATAATAGTAAAAGCTATTATTACAAGGTGCGGGCGCAGGACAGAGACCTGAGTTCCTTTCAGCGCCTCGACGATGTCCATAAAGCCGCGCGTCTGATATTCTTAAACAAAACCTGCTACAACGGCTTGTACCGGGTAAATTCCCGTGGCTTTTTAAATGTTCCCTACGGCAGATATAAAAACCCCGCTATTTGCGAGGAACCGGTTCTACGGGCAGTTCACAACTACCTGCGAAATAATGAAGTTGAAATACTAAGTGGCGATTTTGCCGCTGTGACACAAAATGCGGATATGAAATCCTTTGTTTACTATGATCCACCCTACCATAGCCCCGGCAACATAAATTTTACCGGATATCAGGCGAATGGATTTGATGAAAACGAGCAGTTGCGACTTCGTAATGTTTACGCAAGGCTGACCGAACGCGGTGTAAAATGCCTTTTGAGCAATGCCGATACTGATTTCATAAGAAAAATATATGGCATAGGCGGTTTTGAGATCATTACAGTTCAGGCAAAAAGAATGATTAACTCCAATTCCGCAAGGCGTGGCGCTGTAAAAGAGGTATTGATTAAAAACTGGCGGCGCTAGTACAGCACGAAAAAAGAAACAAATTTCTATCCGATCCTGATAACCCTTAAAATCATCACAAAACAAACGGCAGGCACCATAATATTTGGCGCCTGTTTTCTTTTACCCAAGCGGCTATTATCCAGCCATTTACTAGGGAGTTCAATTAATACCTGTGCTATAATGGTGTGGCTGGATTGGATTGCTTTGTTTTTAGAAAGGGGATTTTCATGCCGTGGAAAGGCTTAAAACCACACATAATTATTCTTTCCCTACTAATCAGCATGGCGCTTATTTTTGGCGCCCAGCGGCTGTATCAAGGGTATTTTATCAGTGGGCCGCTTAATAATGTTTTGAGCGCCAACCAGGCTGTTGAGTCATATCACATCGGCAAAGAAGGCGGTATGCTGCTGGTATCTGTGCATTTTAAGAGTGACACGGGCTTGATGAACCCCTACAAGGAAATGAAAAAAAATCTGGAACGCGTCATGGGCAACAGAGATTTTATGTTTGTCCTTGATAACAACAAAGATGATACACTGGATCAGGTCTGGTACAGGTGTCAGTATTCCGTTTACCAGGCGCAGGTCCGGGGTGATTTCGTGGAAATGGCTGGAACAATCAGCAGCCAGGCGGCAGCTTGCGGTGCGGAAGCCGATATCACCATTGACCAGGAGAATATTTATTTGCGCTTGCGGCACGGGGATCACACACTGGACAAGGTTATTTCCCGCAGCGCCTGTCAAGCCCCTGGGAATAATACACCTGTTGCCGGAGGTAGCGACAATGATTAAGGAAATCAGTTTGGGTATCAGCCTTGCGGCTGTAGTATCCATGCTTATAATGGGCTATGATGTCACCCCTTTTTTATTTTTGGCGTTGGCGGCCGGGGCGTTATACTACTTCGCCAGGATGAAGGGGTTAATTAACGTTAAAAACTTTGCAACCGGCAGCGCGCCGGAACAGCGCAATTTCTCTTTTGAAGATATTGGGGGACAGGAATCCGCTATCAAGGAACTCAAGGAAGCCCTAGACTTTATAAGAAACCATTGTGGCATAAAACACCTTGGTATTCGCCCGCTAAAGGGCATTCTGCTGACCGGCCCGCCCGGTACCGGGAAAACCTTGATGGCCAAGGCGGCGGCAGGATATACAGACGCGGTTTTTGTGGCGGCATCAGGTTCTGAGTTTATCGAAATGTATGCCGGTGTAGGGGCCCAGAGGGTGAGAAAACTTTTTCAGTCTGCCCGGGAAACAGCTGCCCGGCAAAAAAAAGAAAATGCGCTCGTGTTCATCGATGAAATAGAAATTTTAGGAGGAAAGCGCGGCAAGGCTACCAGCCATATGGAGTATGACCAGACCCTTAACCAATTACTGGTAGAAATGGATGGCCTGAAGGTTGACGATCAGGTAAGGGTGTTGCTCGTTGCCGCCACCAACCGTGACGACATGCTTGACCCTGCCCTTTTAAGACCGGGCCGTTTTGACCGGCGGGTTAAGGTGGGCTTGCCTGATAAAGAGGGCAGGCTGGAAATATTAAAGCTTCATACAAGGAACAAACCTCTGGCTGAAGACGTGGCTCTGGATGTAATAGCCAAGGATACCTTCGGCTTTTCCGGAGCACACCTGGAAAGCCTGGCCAATGAAGCAGCCATTCTGGCCATGAGGGAAGGGGCAAAGGAAGTCAGCCAGCGCCACTTTAACGAATCAATTGATAAGGTTATGATGGGAGGCAAGCTTGACAAGAAGCCGTCAGAGGCTGAAATGAAAAGGGTGGCCGTGCACGAATCAGGACATGCCTTGCTCAGCGAAACAGTGCGCCGGGGATCTGTTTCCACACTCACCGTCACGCCGCGCGGCGACGCACTGGGATATATGCGCCAGACCCCGGATGATGACACCTATCTTTATACCAAGGATTTTCTTGAGAACCAGATAGCTATTATGCTGGCGGGCTCAGTGGCTGAAGAAATAATTTTAGGCGCCCGCAGCACCGGCTCATCCAGTGATTTTGAGCAGGCTGTGCAGACTGCCCACACTATGCTGTGCAGCGGCATGACCGAACTGGGTGTAATTTGCCCCGACAGCCTGCCACAGGAATTAAAACACCAAACCATAACCGGGATAGTCAGGGAACAGGAAGAAAGGGTAAAAAAATATATTACTGAATCAAAAAATATTATTACCCAGACAGTTGAAATATTGCTCGAAAAAGAAAGGATCTCCGGGGAACATTTCCGCGAAATCATGCGGGCACAACGGCAATGACAAATACAAAAACCAGCCGCTGCAAGTCGGGGCCGAAACCCGCGCAGCGGCTTTATTATTATTCGGGCAATATCTATATGCAAAGAAATTTTACAATACTTTTGTTTTTGGCTGGTAATATGTTATAATTTAGCATTGGGGATGTGGCAATTTGAAAGCAGAGTTGATTTTTACCGGCACAGAGCTTTTGCTGGGCCATATTTTAAACACCCATTCCCAGTACCTGGGGATAATGCTCTCAGGTATGGGAATTGAGGTTGTTCTAAACACTACTGTCGGCGATAGCCGGGAGGCAATGATCGGGGTTTTGCAGCAGGCACTGGACAGTTCATCCGAACTAATCATTATAACCGGCGGCCTTGGCCCTACCACCGACGACATTACCACCGAGGTTGTGGCCGGGATCCTGGGACTGCCGTTAATCCTTGATCAGGAATCCCTTGAAATAATAAGGGAGATCTTTGAAAACCGCGGCACAATAATGCCGGAAAGCAATGTCAAACAGGCATATTTTCCCCGTGGCGCCAGGATCCTGCCGAACAGCGTGGGTACCGCACCGGGGGCTGTCCTGGAGTTTGCCGGTAAAATAGTAATGATGTTGCCAGGCCCGCCTCGTGAGCTAATTCCCATGTTCGAAGGCGCTGTGATCGCTTACCTTTCCAAAAAAATTGCCGGCGGCAGCGTAATCAAGTACAGAATTTTCAAGCTTACCGGCATTTCAGAGTCGGCTGTGCAGGACCTGCTAAAGAATATTGGCGGGCAGGGTAACCCCGGGATTGCCTACCTGGCCAAACCGGGCGAGATCCAGGTGCGTGTTTCCGCGCGCGGCCTTGCGCATAATCAGGTTGAAAAATTACTAGCGGATTTTGCCGAAAAGGTCAGGCTGCGCATAGAGAAATATATTTTTGCCTATGACGATGAAATACTAGAGGAACTAACCGGAAAACTTTTATTGAAAAAAGGACTGACAATCGGCATTGCGGAGTCCTGTACGGGCGGGCTCATTGCTGCCGGACTAACCGGCATACCGGGCAGTTCCGCCTATTTTAAGGGTGGCATTGTTTCCTACAGCAACGAGATGAAAAACAGGGCCCTCGGTGTGAATAAGGAAATACTGGACCGTTACGGAGCGGTAAGCAGAGAAACGGCAATCGCCATGGCGGTGGGTGTGCGCGCCCGCACAAACGCGCACCTGGGACTGGCCGTAACAGGGATAGCCGGGCCGTCGGGCGGGACCGCGGCCAAGCCCAAAGGATTGGTCTATATAGCACTGGCAGCGGACCATATCACAATCTGCCGTGAACATCATTTTCCGGGTGTAAGGGCAGCCGTTAGGCAGGGTACTGTGAACGCCGCACTGAATATGACCAGGCAGTACCTTTTAGACAAAATATAGTTTATACAGAGAGGAACTAAAAATTTGACTGCATTAAAAGAATCTGTTTTTTTTGGCGGGCTTAATATTCATCGAAGGGTGGCGCAGGCCCTAACTGATATGGGCTTTGAGGAACCCACGCCAATCCAGCAACAAACAGTGCCTCTTCTCCAGGAGGGAAGGGATGTGATCGGGCAGGCGCAAACAGGAACCGGCAAGACG
Source organism: uncultured Eubacteriales bacterium (assembly GCA_964390855.1). GTDB lineage: Bacteria > Bacillota > Desulfotomaculia > Desulfotomaculales > Pelotomaculaceae > Syntrophopropionicum. The sequence continues at coordinate 45,707 of CAYMJG010000003.1, forward strand.
GCGGCATTTGGTATTCCCATTGTAGAAATGGCCAATACGAAACATGGCGGCGTGCAAGCCTTGATTGTAACACCGACCAGGGAACTGGCGATCCAGGTTGCCGAGGAAATTTCCAGGATAGGTAAATACCGCCGGATACGGACGATGCCCATCTACGGCGGCCAATCAATAGACCGTCAGATCAGGGGTCTCAAGCAAGGTGTGCAGGTTGTGATTGGCACCCCGGGCCGTCTCCTGGATCATTTAAGCAGAAAAACATTGTCACTGGACAATGTGAAGGTAGTGGTGCTGGATGAAGCGGATGAAATGCTGGACATGGGATTTATTGAGGATATTGAATCCATCCTGCAGGCCACGCCCGGGGAGCGCCAGACGCTTCTTTTTTCCGCCACGATGCCGCAGGAAATAAGGCGCCTGGCAGGAAAATATCTGCACAACCCGGAATTTATCACAGTCAGCAAACAAAATTTAACCCTTCCCCAGATCGAGCAGGTATATTACGAAACCAGAGAGCCCAATAAACTGGAGAGCCTGTGCCGTGTTCTTGACTCCACGACTGTCACACTGGCGATCATTTTCTGCCGGACCAAGCGTGGTGTGGACGAGCTCGTGGCCGGCCTGCAGGCCAGGGGTTACCCGGCCGCCGCATTGCACGGCGACCTGAGCCAGTACCAACGAAACCACGTCATGCGCCAGTTCCGCACCGGCCGGGTCGACTACCTGGTGGCCACAGACGTGGCGGCGCGTGGGTTGGACATAGATAATGTTTCACATGTGATCAACTATGATGTCCCGCAGGACCCGGAGTTTTATGTGCACAGAATCGGCCGGACAGGGCGGGCCGGTAAAAGCGGAGTAGCCGTTACACTGGTTAGCCCGCGTGACTACAGGCAGCTCAGGCTTATTGAGGACCTTACTAAAACACGCATCCGCCGCGGCAAACTGCCTTCCCAGGCGGATATCCACGAGCGCCAGAAGGAAAGTATCAAGGAGAAGCTTCTCCTGATGCTTGAAGAGGGAAAACTGGCGTATTACCGTAATATTGTCGATTCTCTTGTTGATGAATATGACCCCATGGACGTGGCGGCCGCGGCATTGAAGCTTTCGCTCAATTTGGATGAGAACAGCGACGATTTGATGATCGTTGAATCCTTCGGCAATACAGGCGCCCGTCCCGGCATGACCAGGCTTTTTATGACCATCGGCAGAAAAGATAACATCCGGACCACGGATCTGGTAAAGGCGATTGCGCAAGAGGCCGGTATTTTGGAAAGCAGCATTGGAAATATAAATATTTATGAGAAATTTGCTTTTGTAGAGGTTGCTGAGGAATGGGCCAGCCGCGTAATCAGCTGCCTGCATCACCGGACGATTAGGGGGCGCCGCGTCAGCGTGGAACCCGCGCGGGGCAAAAGTTAAAATATTAGTATTGACACCAGCCAGAAATAACCATTATAATAAGATGAAATAACGAACTGGTGTTCTAATAGTTTGGATTGGGGGGGAAGCCATTGACGGATAAACAAAGGGCTCTGGACTCGGCTCTGGCGCAAATTGAGAAACAATTCGGCAAGGGTTCCATTATGAAGCTGGGAGCGGCATCAGCCAAAATGAACGTTGAAGTTATTCCCAGCGGCGCTCTTTCCCTGGATATAGCCCTGGGGGTGGGAGGAATACCTCGCGGCCGGGTTATCGAGGTATTCGGCCCCGAATCATCCGGTAAGACTACAGTCGCCCTGCACATTATCGCGGAGGCCCAGAAGTCGGGAGGAACAGCGGCATTTATCGATGCCGAGCACGCCCTTGACCCGGCCTATGCCAGAAATTTAGGTGTGGATATTGAAAACCTCCTGGTCTCACAGCCCGATACAGGCGAACAGGCGCTGGAAATCGCTGAGGCGCTTGTGCGCAGCGGGGCTGTCGATGTGATTGTTGTGGACAGTGTGGCTGCGCTGGTGCCCCGGGCAGAAATAGAAGGGGAAATGGGAGACACCCACGTCGGCCTGCAGGCGCGTTTGATGTCCCAGGCCCTGCGCAAGCTTACCGGTGTGATCAGCAGATCGAGAACAACAGTAATTTTTATCAACCAGATCCGTGAAAAGGTGGGGGTAATTTATGGCTCGCCGGAAACAACCACAGGCGGGCGCGCATTAAAATTCTACTCCACGATACGGCTTGAGGTACGTAAACAGGACAATATCAAACAAGGAACCGATATCATCGGCAACCGCACCAGGGCAAAGGTGGTCAAAAATAAGGTCGCCCCGCCGTTTAAGGTGGCGGAGTTTGATATAATGTACGGAACCGGCATATCCAAAGAAGGAAGTATTCTGGATATTGCCGTGGAAAAGAACATCATCAATAAAAGCGGCGCCTGGTATTCTTATGGGGAGGACAGGATCGGCCAGGGCCGGGAAAACGCCAAAGAATACCTCAGGGAACATCCTGAACTAACCAACGAAATTGAACAGAAAATCCGCCAGGCCCTCAATCCGGCTGGAGATAGGGACCCTAACGCCCCTGTCCCCACCGCGCCGGCTAAAGTGAATAAATAAGTGGACAGTGAAATAGATCGGGCCAGGTTATTCGCCTATAAACTGATGAACTACCGTCCCCGCTCAGAGTCCGAGTTAAAATGGCGGCTTGAATGTAAGGGTTATTCAAACGAGGTTACAGATACCATTATAAAACACCTGAAGCGACTTGGTTATATTGATGATCGGGCTTTTGCGCGTTATTGGATAACAGGCCGGGCGGGTAAAAAAGGCAGCTATGGGCTGCGGCAGGAATTGCTGAGCAAAGGTGTCCATATTGATCTGGTCAATGAAGCCCTTGCGGGGTTCAGGCCTGAAGATGAATTTAACTCCGCCTTGAAATTGGCGCGGAAGAAGATGGCGATGCGCCGCGGAGATTGTCCTTACCCCCTTCTGGCAGGCTTTCTTCAACGAAAGGGCTTCTCCTATAGTGTTATAAAAAATGTTGTGCAAGCCCTCGGGTGCGGTGAGATATAACACTGTCAGCCTTGACAGTGCTGCAAAAAACCTGTACAATTAATGCTGGGAGAAAATAGAATTGTATACTACTTTGTACGGGTTTTATTATAGATAAAATCCAATATTGTCGGGGGGGTAAGAGTTGGGCAGTTGTTTTTGGCCGAACTTTTAGGTTGCGCTCATCCAAGCGGGCTAATTTTCCTTACCTGGAACTGGACAAGTATATAAGTAGTGTCATTGTATTTTCTACCGAGTCTTACTCGGTGTTTTTTTGTTTTTTTATTCTTATTATTTTGCAAGGGAGGTGAGTTGTATGGATTTGGAGACTGTTGTTGTTATTGTTATAGCTGCTCTGGTTACTTTTGTTTTAGGATATTTTCTAAGGAAATACCTGGCGGAAGCTAAAATTATCTCCGCTGAGGCGGAAGCCAAGAAAATATTAGAAGAGGCTGACAAAGGGGTAGAAGCCAAGAAAAGAGAGGTCCTTCTAGAAGCCAAGGAAGAGGTTCTAAAACTCCGTAATGAGGTAGAAAAGGAGAACAGGGAACGCAGGTCGGAACTGCAAAGGCTTGAGCGTCGTCTGGTGCAAAAGGAAGAAACCTTGGATCGCAAGGTGGATTCTATAGAAAAAAAGGAAGAAGACCTGAATAAAAAGGACTTGGAAATTGAGGCTGTCAAGACAAAACTATCAGATATCTATAACCGGCAATTGATCGAGTTGGAGCGAATATCCAGTTTAACATCTGACGAGGCCAGACAGATTCTGCTAGCAGATATTGAAAAGGAAATCCAACATGAGGCGGCCATAATGATCAAAGACATTGAGAACAAAGCCAGGGAGGAGGGGGAAAAACGCGCCCGCAATATTATTTCCCTGGCCATTCAAAGGTGCGCCGCAGATCATGTGGCTGAAGCTACCGTGGCGGTTATACCGCTGCCAAGCGATGAAATGAAAGGCCGTATTATCGGCCGTGAAGGCAGGAATATAAGGGCTTTTGAAACGCTGACCGGTATAGACTTGATTATCGATGATACCCCGGAAGCCGTCATTTTATCAGGTTTTGATCCGATTCGCAGGGAAGTGGCCAGAATTGCCCTGGAAAGGTTGATTGTAGACGGGAGAATACACCCGGCGCGTATTGAGGAGATGGTCGAAAAGGCCCAAAAGGATGTAAATACGCAGATCCATGAGGCTGGTGAACAGGCCACCTTTGAGACCGGCGTACATGGACTGCACCCCGAGATTGTTACCCTGCTCGGGCGGCTTAAGTTCCGCACAAGCTATGGCCAAAATGTCCTTAAACACTCTATCGAGGTGGCCCACCTTTCCGGTTTGATGGCTGCAGAACTAGGTGTGGACGTTCAGGTAGCTAAAAGAGCAGGCCTGTTGCACGACCTGGGCAAATCAGTCGATCATGAAATGGAAGGCCCTCATGTAGCTATAGGTGTTGATCTTGCTAGGAAATACCGTGAATCACCGGAAATTATTCATGCCATTGCCGCCCACCACGGGGACGAGGAGCCCAAGACCATTATTGCTGTACTTGTGCAGGCTGCTGATGCGGTATCCGCAGCAAGGCCTGGGGCGCGCAGGGAGACTCTGGAATCATACATTAAACGGTTAACAAAACTTGAGGAAATAGCCGGCTCGTTCGAAGGCGTTGAGAAATCTTTTGCAATCCAGGCCGGTCGTGAGGTAAGGATCATGGTTAAGCCGGACAAGATTGACGATCTTGCTGCTGTACGATTAGTGCGGGAGGTTGCCAAGAGAATTGAAAATGAACTGGATTACCCCGGCCAGATAAAAGTGGTTATTATCCGGGAGACCAGAGTTGTCGAATACGCCAAGTAAATGGCCCAATATAAAAGCAAACCGAATTTGCTGGGATAGGGGACATACCGGGTGGAGGAACATAAGTCCTCCGCGCGGATATGTCTCTTATTTATTTGCACATCCAATATTGTTTTTTTATGGAATAATATTTCAGAAGGCTTGGGCTTAAATAAGCAGGAATAATGTTTATAAAACAGAATCACTAATTATTCGGCAGGTTTTTTTAAGGAAGGTGTATGGGATTTGAACTACAAATGCGGCGGGGAAGGGCTGACAGACAGTGTGGGGCTTTTGATATCAATATTGGTGCGTTATCCGGAAGTGTCCACCATTAATTTTTTTCCGGAAAAACAATTATTGAAGTTTACATTTATATATTCACGGGTATTGGCTGATAACGAACTGGCCAGTTTAAAAGAAAGGCTATTGAACAGTATTGAAGTATACAATTTGCTGGAAGGCAGGGAAAACCTTCTGGTTGCTATAAATCATAATGTCTGCGACAACCTGACCATGATTGAGGTGCAGCGTGACGTAAACTCCCTGGCTCAGGAGGAAATAACCCTGATAGTGGAATTGTTCCGCCAGTACCTCAATTCCAACCTGGTCACGGAAGAAAATGATCGTCTTATAGAAGAAGACATTATCGCCCAGGAAGAAATGATCGAACATATGCTGCAATCCATAAAAGGCTCAGCGGAAAATAAATACCTCTTTGCCTTTCGCGAAGAAGGCAAAGTCCTGGTTTTTAACAAATAACAGGGGGTAAGACATTGCGCCTGCTGACAATCGGTGATATAGTAGGTCGTTCCGGCCGTCGGGCGGTCAAAATTAACGTAGGCAGCCTGAGAAAAGAATTTAATCTGGATTTTGTAATAGCAAATGGTGAAAATGCCGCCGGCGGCAGAGGCATTACGGAAGATACCGCCCGGGACCTGTTTTCAAACGGTGTGGATGTCCTTACCATGGGCAACCATGTATGGAATAAAAGGGAAGCTTTTACCTTCCTGGATAGGGAACCGCGCATAGTCAGACCAGCTAATTATCCCCCGGGTACACCCGGTGCCGGCTGGGGAATTTATTCCGCCCCGGGAAATATAGCCCTTTGTGTAATTAATCTTGCCGGCAGGGTTTTTCTGGAGGCCCTGGACTGTCCCTTCCGCCGGGTTGATCAGATCATAAAAAAAATAAAGGAACAAACAAGGATTGTGATTGTTGACTTTCATGCGGAAGCTACATCGGAAAAAATGGCCATGGGCTGGTTTCTGTCCGGGTGCGTGACAGCAGTAGTGGGAACCCATACCCACGTGCAGACTGCAGATGAAAGAATCCTGCCCGGGGGGACTGCTTACATAACCGATCTGGGTATGACAGGACCAATGGATTCAGTAATCGGCGTCAAAAAAGATGCTGTTATCGAAAAATTCACCAGTGGTATTCCCCGGTATTTTGAGGTTGCCACAGGGCCTTTTCAATTTAACGGTGCAATAATTGAAATTGATGAAGATACCGGAGAGGCTGTTTCTATTAAACGTGTACAGAATTACGAATAGGACAATAGTTTGAATATTATGATACTATTAAAATATTAAGGTAGAATGAAAGGAATTTTTTAGCGGTTAGCGAAATATACATCATACAGGAAGATCAGGAATCCAAGTCTATACAAAGTAATGGAGGAGGTTTTAAACAAATGGATGTATTAAAGGTTTCAGCCAAGTCCAACCCAAATTCTGTTGCAGGCGCCCTGGCAGGTGTGCTCCGCGAGCGGGGTTGCGCCGAAATGCAAGCGATTGGCGCGGGAGCATTAAACCAGGCAGTAAAAGCGGTAGCAATAGCCAGGGGTTTTGTAGCGCCAAGCGGGGTTGACCTGATTTGCATACCGGCCTTTACCGACATAATTATCGACGGGGAAGAAAGGACCGCTATAAAGCTTATTGTTGAACCACGGTAATCAGTTAATCTTTAAAATATAATAATTAAAAAACCTGTTTATTATCTGTTTATAAACGGGTTTTATTTTTATCCAAAGGGATATTAATCAAAAACCGGGGACACTTTTAGTACCCCGGGAAGGTTTTACCTGGATACATGTCGAAAAAATTGGTGGTGCCATAAAATGCGGATAGATATGCATATCCATACTACCTGTTCTGATGGCGGGTCAACCCCCGAGGAAATTATCGGAATGGCCAGGTCTATTAACCTGGAGGCCATAGCGATAACAGATCACGACACACTCGCCGGTATTAAACCGGCATTATACGAAGGCCTGGCAAAGGGGGTTGAGGTGATCCCGGGAGTGGAATTGGGATCATACCTGCAAGGGGAAGAAATACATATTCTCGGTTACCTGGTGGATATAAATGACCGCTTGTTTATAGAGGAGCTGGAGATTTTACGTAAGGCAAGAATTCAACGTATGGAAAAAATGGTTAAAAAGCTACAAGAACTTGGATTTGATGTTACGATGGGGATGATCATGGATATTTCCCAACGTGGATCGATGGGCAGGCCTCATCTGGCCAGGGCAATGATTAAGATTGGCGCCGTGAAAACAATATATGAAGCATTTGAAAGATATCTCGGTGAAGGACGTCCTGCCTACATACCAAGGCATAAAATGGCCCCTGTCGAAGCGGTGACCTTGATAAAGTCAGCAGGCGGTGCGCCTGTCCTTGCTCACCCGGGCCTGAACAGGCCGGGGTTTTCGTTAGAAGACTTAATCAAAGCCGGCCTAGTAGGCATCGAAGCTGATCATCCGTCTCATTCTCCTGAACAAACAACCTATTTTAAACAGCTTGCCAGGCAAAAGGGCTTGATTACTACAGGGGGATCCGATTATCACAGCCCCGAACAAAAGGATGGAAACAGGTTTGGCGCGATTACCGTCCCTTTTAGTGTTGTTGAGAAACTGAAAAAAAGAGTGGCTAAAACAAATAAATACGGCAATTAAGGTTAACACCGGGAGGTTGGCATGAAAAAGGCAAGGCGTATGGACATTCTATCCTCAGGAATTTTCAATGATCTTGATCAAAAAAGGAAAAGGTTTGAGGCAGGAGGCGGCAAAACTATCAATCTCAGCGTAGGCAGCCCCGATCTTCCTCCTGCTCCCCATATAATAACAGCCCTGCGGAAATCGGTCAGCAACCCGAAAAATTATTCATATTCGCTGACTGGTTTACCCCGTCTATACGAGGCGGTAGCCGGCTGGTATAAAAAACGTTTCAATGTTGATCTTGACCCGGAGACTGAAATACTGGCTCTTATGGGTTCACAGGACGGATTGGCCCACCTGGCCATGGCCTATATCGACCCGGGCGATGTAGCGCTTATCCCCGATCCCGGGTATCCCATTTACAGCTTCAGTATACTGATCGCCCAGGGAGAGATCCATCCATTGCCGCTGTTGGCCGAAAATAATTTTCTGCCGGATCTGTCCTGTGTTCCGGAACATATTGCAAAAAGGTCAAAAATGATCTGGATCAATTATCCGAATAACCCAACCGCCGCCCCCGCGGACCCCGGCTTTTTCAAACATGTGGTTGAGTTTGCCCGCAAGCATGACATTTTGGTCTGTCATGATGCGGCTTATTCCGAACTGGCCTATGACAATTTTAAACCGATGAGCTTTCTGGAGGTCGAAGGCGCCAGGGAGGTGGGCGTGGAATTCTACTCCGTGTCAAAAACCTATAATATGGCCGGCTGCAGGCTGGGATTCCTTGCTGGAAACAGAGACGTCGTTTCCAATCTGGCCTTAATTAAATCAAATATAGATTACGGTGTGTTTCTCGCGGTGCAGGAGGCTGGAATTGCCGCCCTCACAGGCCCCCAGGACTGTGTGGCAGAAATGGCTGGGATCTATCAGCGGCGCAGGGATGTGCTGTTGGACGGTTTGCATGAAATCGGCTGGGATATTCCCAAACCGATCGCTTCCATGTTTATATGGGCGCCCCTGCCGCCGGGATACACTTCTTCGTATGCTTTGGTTTCTGATTTATTGGAGAAGACGGGGATCGTTGTTGTCCCCGGCAATGCTTTTGGCCGACAGGGTGAGGGTTACGTAAGAATTGCCATGGTGGAAGACGAAGCGCTCCTGGCTGAAGCCGTGCGGCGGATTAGAGAAAATTTTTCTTTTAAATAAAATTTTAAACAAATGGGCTTGATTTACAGTATTTAATTAATTTACAGGGTTTGGTTTTATTATTATTTAATCTTGTAAATTCTTTTGTAAACCCTTTGAAGAACTCACAGAGCTAGGGGGGCTGTCATAATCGTCTAAACAACTTACATCAGGCATATACTATGATGGGAATGCCCGGTGAGGTGATAAGGCATGTATGACAGGATTGATCTGCCATACCTTAAAGCTAGGGTGCAAGAGCTTGAGGAAAAGGTAGAACAACTAAGGTTAAGCCGGCGGGTACTGATGAACCTGATCGAAAAAATCGAAAAAGATAAAGCAGGTTTTTTGAACAGGCTCGAAAAAGAAAACCGCAGGTTGCACCAGGACAACTATCGCTACGCTAAATGGTTACTTCACAAAAACCGGCAGATCGTCGAGCTGGAGTCAAGACTGCATGATGTGAACTCCCGCAATTCATCAAAATAGTCACTTATCCACACCTTTATTCACATTAATCTACCAAATGTTGATTAATTAAATTTTTGCAAATATTTATTATTCTCGACAAACCGGTGTTGGGGTATTTTTTTTGATTATTTTAGTGTAATGCGATTCATCTGATTATCCTGGAGGATTTAGGAGCCCATTATAGAATTATTAAAATAAAGTAACCACAGGCGCCGCATGCTCGGCAAGCAGGGGAATCAGGTAAAAACCTGAGCGGTCCCGCCACTGTGACCGGTTCATATTGGACAAAGCTAGTTGTCCGGCACATGACCGGAAGCCAGGATACCTGTCTGTGGGGTTCCAGCCGGATGTCCTTCGTGGTAAAGGGGGCGGCGGGTAATACTGCCCGATTTTCCCCCGGACTGCCTGGCCGGGGTAATTTTTTAGTATGGGTTGGTGCAACACATGCAGGGGAAACTCACATTAGTGCTGGGCGGATCACGCAGCGGTAAAAGCGAATTTGCTGAAAGAATGGCGGAACAGTCCGGCAAAAGGGTAATTTACATTGCCACAGCGGCGGTGATTGATGAAGAAATGGCTGCCAGGGTGAGGCTTCACCAGGAACGCCGCGCCAAGGATTGGCTGACCGTTGAGGAAGAAATAGATATCCTGGGGCTGTTGAACAAAGGCGGCAAGGGAGACGTTTTTCTTCTGGATTGCGCTACTGTATGGTTAACAAACCTGCTTTTTGAACAACAGCGTCTTGCGCCTGATATTGCTCCGGATATTATAGAAAGGCGGATACTGGAGCAGGTTGCCGGCCTGGTGGAAACAACAAAAAAGGGCCTGGACCTGATTATTGTTTCCAATGAGGTTGGCCTGGGCGTCGTACCGGAACATCATCTGGGCAGGCTATTCAGGGACCTGGCCGGCAAAGCCAACCAGATTCTGGCTGCGGGAGCCGGCAGTGTTTTTCTGGTAATAGCGGGAATTCCCATGGAAATAAAAGACGGCTCGCAGAATAGTCAGAAATGGAGTGATTGCGATTAATGCCAGGACTATTATGATCCAGGGCACCGCATCACATGTGGGCAAGAGCGTGCTGGTTGCGGCGCTGTGCCGTATTTTTGTACAAGACGGATACAGGGTGGCGCCGTTTAAATCACAAAACATGGCTTTAAACTCTTTTGTGACGAAAGACGGCGGCGAAATGGGGCGCGCGCAAGTAGTGCAGGCTGAGGCTGCCTGCATCGAGCCGACTGTGGACATGAACCCGATCCTATTGAAGCCCACCGGCAACGCTTCCTCGCAGGTGGTTGTTCTGGGCAAGCCCGTGGGGAATTTTTCAGCCAGGCAATACCATCTTGATTATGCCACCGGGGCCCTGCGTATTATCGGGGAGGCCTTGAACCGCTTGCGCCAGGCCTACGATATTGTGGTTATTGAGGGGGCCGGCAGCCCGGCTGAAATAAATTTGCAGGAACATGAAATTGTCAACATGCGCATCGCCAGGATGGCCGGCGCCCCTGTCCTGCTTGTCGCCGACATAGACAAAGGTGGGGCCCTGGCATCCGTGGTCGGCACCCTGGAATTGGTTTCGGATCAGGACCGCGCCCGAATAGCAGGTTTTGTGATTAATAAATTCAGGGGAGACCTGAATTTATTTCAGCCCGCCGTGGACTTCCTCGAGCAGAAAACCGGACGGGCTGTTTTTGGGGTTGTACCTTATTTCCAGGAATTCAGGATCCAGGAGGAGGATACTATCCCCTCAGACAGGAGCCCCTCTCTAAATCTCACTGGGCATGAATGTCTGGATATAGCAGTCATTCGCCTCCCCCACATAGCCAACTTTACTGATTTTGATCCTTTGGAAGATGAACCCGACGTAAGGCTGAGTTATGCGGTCCGGGGTAACCAGTTGGAAAAGCCGGACCTAATAATCATACCGGGCAGTAAGAACACTATTGAAGACCTGTATTTTTTGCAAAGATCCGGCCTGGCAGACAGGATTGCGGACTTGAGCAACTCCGGTACGCCCGTTATCGGTATCTGCGGCGGATTCCAGATGCTGGGCAGTGAACTAAATGATCCGCTTCATGCTGAATCAACAATTTCCCGTATAGACGGGCTGCAACTTTTAAATATATCTACAACGTTTTACAGTGAAAAGGTTACCACGCGGGTGCGGGCAGTGGTATCCGGGGCAGGGTCGCTGTTAACGGGAACTGAAGGGAATGAAATCACCGGTTATGAGATACACATGGGCAAGACCGAACTGGCGCCGGACGTCTGTCCCGCGTTCAGGATAGTGGAAAGCTCCGGCAGGGAAGTGAACACTCCTGACGGGGCAGTCAGCCGGGACGGCCTGGTTTTCGGCACATACATCCATGGCATTTTTGATAATCACAGGTTCAGACGGCAGGTCCTCAACAACCTTCGTGCAAAAAAAGGTTTCATGCCGCTTGCGCTTGCCGCATCAATACCGGCCGCTACGCAACGCAATAAAGACCTGGACAAGCTTGCAGCGCTGGTGCGGTCTAGTTTGGACATGAAAAAAATCTATGTGGTTATGGGAATAAAATAATTTTAACGGACCGGTTAAATGGTTATGCTGGAAAACATCGGTTTGTATGTAATGGCGGCGTTTCTTTTAGACCTGCTGGTGGGGGATCCGGCCTGGATACCTCATCCTGTGGTGCTAATCGGCAAAGCAATAAATATTTTAGAGCGCCTGTCCCGCCGGATTTCCCAAAACCCGGCGGTCCTGAAAACTATGGGCATTCTCACCGCGCTGCTAGTCACAGCCGTTAGTTGGGCTCTGACCTTTCTGCTGACGGGCTGGTTGTCCAATATCAATTTCTGGGCCGGCGCGATTTTATCGGTGTGGCTGATATCTTCAACTATAGCGGCGCGTGGTCTGGCCAGAGCAGCCGGTGAAATTACCATTCTGCTGGAGGACGGTAATCTGGGAGATGCCCGCCGCAAGGTGGGGATGATTGTTGGCCGGGATACTGATCAAATGGAGCCCGGATCCGTGATTAGGGCATCTGTGGAAACTGTAGCCGAGAATATAGTTGACGCTGTGGTGGCGCCGCTGTTTTACGCTTTCATTGGCGGCGCCCCTCTGGCTATGGCATACCGTGCCGTAAACACCCTGGACTCCATGCTCGGTTATAAGAATGATCGTTATATCCATTTTGGCATGGCTGCGGCAAGGCTTGACGACATCGCCAATTACATTCCTGCCCGATTGACCGGGTTGTTTTTGTTAGCTGCCGCCTGGATATTGCGGATGAACCCCAAAGAAGCGCTGCAAGCGGTGCTAAGGGACGCCAAGGGCCATCCCAGCCCCAACAGCGGCATCCCTGAGGCGGCGGTTGCCGGCGCGCTGGGTATACAGCTTGGCGGGATGAATTATTACAACGGCTGCGGCTCGTTTAGGGCCTATATGGGAAAATCTCTTACACCCCTGGCGCCGGGCCATATTAAACAAACAGTGCGGTTGATGTACCTGTCCTCAGGTATTGCTCTTTTAACCGGGTTTATTATTTTTTATTCTTTACGTCCTTAACTATCTGTTTGGCCCTTCATGGTACCGGTTGCGCTTGCTGAAAGGGATGAATATATATATTGAAAAGCATTTTATTCGCCCTGCAACACTTAACCAGGCTGCCCTTGCCCCATGCATCCTTTGATGAGACGTCCTGCGGCCGGGCTACAGCGTTTTTTCCACTGGCAGGCGTTTTAATAGGCGCTATCATGGCGGGGGGAATATGGGCAACAGGGTACTATTTGCCGGTGCATCTGCTGGCTTCCCTGCTAATTGTATTAATGGTTGTTTTAACCGGTGGAATCCACCTGGACGGTTTCATGGACAGCATAGACGGTTTATTCAGCGGCCGGCAACGTGAAAAAAAGCTGGAAATTATGCGGGATAGCCGGGTGGGCGCATTTGGTGTGCTTGGGGCAATCTGCCTGCTGTTGTTTAAATTCAGCTTGCTGGCCGCAATTCCCGCTGGCATGCTGGCTAAACTGCTGGTTGTGACACTGGCGATAAGCCGCTGGAATATGACCCTAGCCATATTTGTATTCCCTTATGCCAGGCAGGAAGGGTTGGGCGCCATCTACAAGAAATACTGCGGCGTCGGGGAACTGTTTCTGGCAACCGTTTTAACGGGACTGGCCGCCGGCATTGTACTCGGAGTTTACGGGGCGATCTTGATGCTGACTGGCGGTTTGATCGCCTGTCTTGTTGGCAGGAAGGTGAACAAGGAGCTGGGCGGTCTCACTGGTGACATATACGGACTAATCAATGAACTGAGTGAGGTTTTGCTGCTGCTGGCCGGTTATGTGTTGTTGGTAGGCTAGTAACCCTATGTTTGTAGAAACAATGACGGAGGAATGGGGACATATCTCACCTTTTAGGTATTCCTTTGGGGTCGGAATATATCCCCAATGTGGAGGGGGTTTGGCTTTTTGCGGCAATTTGTACATATTCATGGGGGCAATATAACCCTCGCCTCAAAAAAATATGGGTTATCCAAGGAGAAAGTTATCGATTTCAGCGCTAATATCAACCCGCTGGGACCTTCAAAAAAGGTTTTTGAGGCCATAGTATGTAATCTCGACACAATTGTTAATTATCCAGACCCCGACTGTACGGAATTGAAGGAACATCTGGCGGGTTACCTGGGTATCGATGAAAGGCGGCTTTTAATGGGTAACGGCGCGGCCGAACTGATTTACCTGTTGGTGCGTGTTACCGGGTGCAACAAGGCGCTTATTCCTATCCCGACCTTTTGTGAGTACGGGCTTGCGGTCCTAAGCCAGGGCGGGGAAGCGATTACAGTTGAAATGGCTGAAAAAGAAGGGTTTAGCCTGCCGGTGGAGAAAATTATCAGTTTTTTGCCGCAGGTTGACCTGTTATTTATTTGTAATCCCAATAACCCAACCGGACGACTGGTAAAGAGAACTGATATAGAACAAATATTGACACACTCTTCCAAGCACGGTGTACTGGTTGTAATAGATGAGGCTTTTATGGACTTTGTGCCACAGCGCGCCCTTTATTCCGTGATGCCTGCCGTAGGGGACTGTGCCAACCTGGCTGTTTTATATTCCCTGACGAAATTTTTCGGCATACCGGGTTTGCGTCTGGGGGCGATTGCCGCACCTGAAGACATAATTGGCAGGATGAACGCCGCAAAAGACCCGTGGAATGTGAATACCCTGGCCCAAATAGCAGGTATTGCGGGCCTTAATGACCGGGAACACATGGAGCGGACCAATGCGCTGGTGCACAAAGAAAAAGCATATCTTTTTGAGGGGCTGCAGGGCATCCCCGGCTTAAGACCGCTGCCGGGTGCGGCTAACTTTATCCTGTTGAACATAAGCAAAAGCGGATTTAAATCAGGTGAATTAGTAGAACTTCTGGGCAGGCGCGGCATTCTGGTCAGGGATTGCCATGGGTTTAGCGGTCTTGCCGGCCGTTACGTCAGGGTAGCGGTAAAAAACAGGCGGGAGAATGAAATTTTGCTTAGGAATATAAAAGATGTGCTGAAAGGAAAATAAAAATATAATGGGTTGCCGCATATATCTAATCAGACATGGAGAAACCGTTTGGAATGTTGCTTCAAAGCTGCAGGGCCACACCAACGTGACGCTGTCTGACAATGGACGGCGACAGGCTGAACAACTGGGCAAGCGTCTGGCCTGTTTAAAATTTGATCAGTTCTACGCCAGTGACCTGGCCAGGGCTGGTGAAACCGCTCGGATCATCGCCCGGCACCACGAGAACCGGGATGTATTGATGCTGCGTGAATTAAGGGAGATGAACTTTGGCCGCTGGGAAGGGTTTAGCATTAAAGAGATACAGGGGATGTACCCGGATATTATAAAACAATGGTGGAAAACGCCCCTGCAAACCAGACTGCCGGGTGGCGAGTCACTGGGTGACCTAGTCCAAAGGGTTGTCGCGGTTGTCAAAAACATAGTAGAAAATAGCAATGGGAGCAATGTTTTGCTGGTAACACACGGTGGAGTAATCAGGGTTATCGTGGGCAGTGTGCTGGGTATGGATCTGAATGAACACTGGCGTCTGCGCCAGGATAATGCCAGTTTAAATATTATCGATTTTCCTGAATGGAATAAAGGCATACTAATGCTTTTTAATGATTGCTCACACCTTGAATCACCCTGAACAGAAAATATACGCATTAACTGCCCCACGGGCGGTAACAATAAATAAAAACCCGGGGGGTGTTATTATTATGGTAGAAAATGATTCTTTTACACGGAGCAGGGTACCCTGGAGTCCAGGACCAAGCCTCAGGGAAATAGCCGGCGAGGTGGGGGTGGATGCAGACAGTTTCATAGAAGGCGTAAAGAATGATAAAACCAACGGGGAGATAGCTGAAGAATTAGGTGTATCAGAAAACCTTATTTATCACTTACGGGACCGTTTCTATAGCCACGGCATCGATTCGGTAATGGGCCAGGACTGAGGGTTAAATTGCTTGTACATCCCTGGGATAACTATGCTATAATAGACAAATACACAAAAATGCTTGTTTACATTATTGCAAGGGGGAAGAGCAAATGCGACCGGATAAGTTTAGCAGGGAAGGTCTCACCTTTGACGATGTTATGCTCATTCCTGATGCAGCGGATGTCCTGCCCAGGGATGTTGATACCACCACAAATCTCACTAAAGAGATAAAACTAAATATACCATTGATCAGCGCCGGCATGGATACTGTTACCGAATCGCGAATGGCTATTGCTATCGCCCGCGAGGGGGGTATCGGCGTTATCCATAAAAATATGCCAATCGAGCGTCAGTCACTGGAGGTAGATCGGGTTAAGCGTTCAGAGCACGGCATCATATCGGACCCAATCTTTCTTCCGCCTGACAGCCTGGTCAGCGAGGCTCTGGTGTTAATGGAAAGATACCGGATATCCGGTGTGCCGATTACTGTGAACGGGAGGCTTGTCGGTATCCTTACCAACCGCGACCTCCGTTTTGAACGTGATTTTACCAAAAAAGTCGAAGATGTGATGACCAAAGAAAACCTGGTTACCGCCCCGCAGGGCACGACAGTAGACCAGGCGAAAGAGATCCTGAAAAAATATAAGATAGAAAAATTGCCGATTGTAGACGACAAATTTATGTTGCGCGGCCTGATCACGATCAAGGATATTGAAAAAACCCGCCAGTACCCCAATGCGGCAAAAGATAAGAAAGGCCGGCTGATTGTGGCGGCGGCAGTCGGGGTGGCCTCCGACACAATGGAACGGGTGCAGGCACTGGTCAGGGCCAGCGTGGACGTCCTGGTGGTTGACACGGCACACGGTCATTCCAAAGGCGTGATTGGCCTGGTAGCCAGGATCAAGGATCAATACCCCGCGGTCGCGGTGATTGCCGGCAATGTGGCCACTGCAGAAGGGACAGGGGATCTAATCAAAGCAGGTGTGGATGCTGTTAAGGTAGGCATTGGCCCCGGGTCAATCTGTACAACCAGGGTTATCGCCGGCATCGGGGTACCCCAGATAACAGCCATATATGACAGCGCCAACGAAGCCTGTAAGCATGGGATACCAATTATAGCTGACGGTGGCGTTAAATATTCGGGGGATATAACAAAAGCTATTGCGGCGGGCGCAGATGTGGTCATGCTTGGCAGCCTGCTGGCCGGTACCGAGGAAAGCCCCGGGGACATTGAAATATATCAGGGCCGCAGCTACAAGGTATATCGTGGTATGGGTTCCCTGTCGGCTATGAAAGGCGGCAGCAGGGACCGTTATTTTCAGGAAGAAACAGAAAGCGATAACAAACTGGTGCCGGAAGGAGTGGAGGGAAGGGTTCCCTTCAAAGGTTCTCTGTCTGAAACAGTGTATCAGTTAATTGGTGGACTAAGAGCAGGTATGGGCTACACGGGTACCCGCAATATCTATGAGCTTAAAACCAGGTCCAGGTTTATGCGCTGTACTGCCTCCGGTCTGAAGGAAAGCCATCCCCACGATGTCACGATTACCAAGGAGGCCCCCAACTACAGCCTTAAATAGGGTAGGACCGATGCACCTTGGCCCAGGTGTACCAAAAGAACAAATTCGCTCTTCGGGCGAACTGCAGGCTTGCAACGCAGCTCAGGTTCGCCCGTTATTATTGTCCGGGCTCATTCCCCTCCGGGGCTCCGCCAAACTCGTCGCTTCGCGCCTCAAACAATGGCCTCGCTAATCCCCGGGTTCATTTCGCTCTTTGAATTAGGGCTCAATATCGCCGCTAACGTAAGCAGGTCACTTATCCACAATGTATACTTTTTACAAGCAATCAAAAAGCCTGCTTCGCCACCATGGCAAGCAGGCTTTTTTAATGAAATTCAGCCCTTCCCTCAAACAACATATCTTCAAACAACAAAACATCTTTATCGCTGACATTTTCCCCAAATCTGACCATCAAAACATTGGCGGGATGCTCTGTAATATCCGGGTCATCCGTCGCGCGTCTTTTGAGGTTGACCATCCCAAAAAGTTTTTCAAGCATTTTCTGGTACTCATAAACCTCCAGGCCGCTGCCCTTCAGGTCCCAGTGCCAGTAGAATTCAAGCGTGACAATAATAAACTCCTCCATTACCGGGTTGCGGAAGGCCTCCTTTAGTAAAGCTTCAGCGATGCCTTTTTTGCGCCAGGCAGGACTTATCTCGATAGCGCCCAATTCCAATACCTTTGGATGCTTACTCCACCTGAAATACTCGTCTGGATAGTGAAATGTTATATAACCGACAATTTCACGACCCGAACGGGCAATGTAAATCATCCCCCTGGGCATTTGAGCTATGGCCATCAAGGCCTTTTTTTGCGCCTCCGCCGGCCGGAAGTTGGTTAAATGCTGATTAATTTTAAGGTTTTCAAGGGATACCGCCGGACCTTCCAAAAGGTATTCATCAGTTAATTTCATGGTATTTTCAATCTCACAGCAGGCAAGCACGAACACTCCACCTCCCATCAAAGATGATCGGTCTTTTCCCATTAAACCATGGTTTACAACCGTTGGCGGCTAGTTATTATTTTTGGCCGGTATGTTTCCCAGCCGTTGAGGATGTTATTTAACCACTTATAACCCCATATCAACCGCTTACCTTTATTATATTGCAGTTTGGTATTTTTAATCAACTGTAACAGCGCCTAATTTTACTGTTTTTCTTGAAAATTTTGTTGAATAACAAATTAATAAAACTATAAAAATTCGTATGGAAAATAAAGGGATTTGAAAGTTTTAAATGAATTTATTATTAAAGCCCCTATACTTTGCAAGGTAGGTGAGAAATGTAAATGGGTGGGAAGCTTAATTCCCTGACCGATGTACTGAAGAAAACACTTTTTTTCTTTGAGGCCTTGTCTGTGGCGGAACTGGCGCCTCACGTACAAAGAAAAATGCTTAAGGATTATTCACTATTGCAGGTTGAAGAAAGGGTTTCTCTTTGCTTGAATCAAAATCCCTGTTTTTACAAAGAAAGGGACAATTGGCGTTTGGATTTGGAAGGAAACAAAGAGAATGACCAATTTTACTCTTTACTGCTGAAAAAGGGTCAATCCTTAAACCTGAAAGAAATATTGAAAAATGCCAACTCTAAAAAGAAAAAGGCCAGGAGATCAATATCAGAAGAGGTCAGTCTGATTTCAGACGGCAGGTTTATCCAGTTGGATAATGGTTATTGGGGATTGACTGAATGGGAGGTAGAAACCAGCCACTATTCCCTTAAGAACCTTTTGGTAAAGGCTATGAAAATCCATCCCGGCGGCCTTTCATTGCAACAACTTCATAAATTGATTAACTCCTGGCGTAGTACAGATATTAAGACTCTGGAAGGGGTATTAAAAAAATTTTCATACTTTGAAATGGTTGGAGAGGGTGTCTGGTCCTATAACCCTGCCACGAGGGTACTGTATGAGGACATTTTAAAGAAATTTCTTGGTGTTGTGAACAGGCAAAAAAATCGCTGGCGTGATGACCGGGCCAGTTGGAAAAACAAGCTGGGGACGATGCAAAAACATTTACAGGAAGCTGTCTCGGGGCAAAGGGAGACAGCCGCAGCTCTGGCTGAAAGAATGGAGTTGGCCGGTCGGCATGAATATTTGTTAACCCAGATGGCCGAGAAGGACTTGCTCCTGTCGCTGCGCAAAAGGGAAATTTTACGCTACAGAGAGCATCTGGCAAAACTTGAGGCCAGGGCCAATAGTATTTTGCATCAATGCCGGTTATGGGTAAAAAGAGCCGGGGATGCCCAGGAAGAATCGTTGCGGCTTAAGGAACTGCTGGCTAAAAATCACGGCAACCTGGAGGGGCTGTTCACAAAACTCCAGCATTATAAAGAAAGGGATAGGGAAAACAAAATAAAACTGGCTGAAATAAAAGAGCAGCACGGCATTAGAATTGCTGAACTGCAAACTGAGATAATAGATTTAAAGCTAAAGCTGGAAAGGGAGAAATCCTCGGCGTCAATTGAGTACAACAGGTTGCAGGAAGAAGTCAAAGACTTGAGCAACGATTTAAGAATAACTATCAAGTCAGAAGAAGATTTTCAGCGTTCTTACCTGATCGCCCAGCAGGAACTGGCTGCGACCAGAGAAGGGTATAAAAGAATGGAAAGACGGATGAGGAATCCCCTGGTATTTATTATTTTAAAGATCTGCTCTTTTTTTGAAAAACGCGCCAAACAAGCCGTTTAACAGTGATAACCCCCGGCCACGCCCGCCCAAGCGGGCGTTTTTTTATTCTTTCGTGTAACCGCTGACAGCGGGTTTAGAAGGTTTTTTTCAGGTAAATTGGTAAACTGGTGTACCATAATGCTGATAGGGCCCCGGCACTCCATCAACCCGTTGGAATTCCGGCTCGCAGGCGCTATTAATATTTATAACCTGGGGCAGGCAGAAATGGGTTAATTCGGGTTGCACGTTGCATTCCTCACCACCGTGCGCCGGCCGAAGAAACTGGTATATGCCGGGCGCTATTTCTTTATACCTGTCGACAACACTTTTTTCCCCATGCATTCCGGCAGTATCCCTTTCAATACTATTCAGTTGTTCTATTTCAGCATCAGGCTGATCCCGGAGTGCGCTTTTTTCACTACCGGCGCTTTTGTTTTCCGGCACTGCTTGATCCGGCCCGGGGGAGGGCGGTCTTTTTTCTGCGGCCAGGCGGTAACGGTTTAAATATTTTTTTTGAATCAACTGGATCACCTCCCAATATCATATGCATTATTACAGACAAAAGTTATACATAATTTCCCTCAAAATATTTTCACCTATATTAGATCTCTGGCATATTTTGTATTGGTAGGTAATGGAACCGAAAAAATGAGGAGGTCATTAATTTATGGAAGCGGAATGCTTAAGACAATTTGAAACCATCTGTATCGAAGTGCCCAAGGTTTACGATTTTTGTTACCAGGCGGAGCGCCGTGAGAACATCTGCACCTTCCTGGGTGACCATATTCCACCGCCCGGGGCGACAGTTAGTTGCAGCATCAAAAACGCCTGCTGCCACGAGGTTAGCCGCTCCGCCCCCGACGAAACAGGAAGGTCCAATGTTACCTTTGCAGTAGTAGTTAACTATAAACTGACGATATTCAACGCTGAGGGAGAAAAAATTAAAACAATAAGTGATCAGCAATTTAGCTTTACCAAAACTGTTATACTCTGTGCTCCCGAGGGAACATGCACAAACTGTGAGATTGTCAATGCCGCCTGCGGGCCCTGTCTGATACTGTGCAACCATATTAGCTGCACATTTGATCTCTGTGTTGTCATACAGTCTGTGGCCATAGTAAAGATTCTGATTCCCAGCTTTGGTTTCTGCACACCGGCGCTGTGCGAACATGTTTCCCCGGTAGGCCCGTTTGTGTGTCCGCCTGCATTATTCCCGCCGCAATGCCCGCCTGTAGCAGGTCCCTAAGAATTAGGAGCGGCACGCCCGCTCCTAATTAAATTAATATAAAACAGGGAGTAGTTATAGTGTATTTATTGAATCTTGTCATAAAAGGGTTACAGAACGCTGAAAAAGCCAAAGGACTTCAAGAAGCGATCATGGCTATTGAGGGTGTCAGCAATGTACAGATCTATCCGCCTGACTGTGTAAAAATTTCTTATAACCCCACCAGGGTATTTCCGGGCAGGATCAGGGCCGCGATCAGTTCAATCGGTATACCCTTTTCAGGCGGTTGAGGGCGCTGCTAACCCGGCGTGCCGGGTCACTGCATTATAAACATAATATTGTACAAAACCTTCCATGCTGCCCTTATTTTGCACATAATCCATTGCTCAGACGAAAAATATATTTCATGGAATTAAAAGCCCGTTCAGGTTCCAGAAAGGGCTTTGTCAAAAATAAAAAGGAAATATATAATTTCTCATTGGTAGCAATAATTAAACCATATCACAGCAAAACCAGTGGGAAAGGGGAAATGGATATGTCCGGAATCAGGCGCGTATTGTATATGTTTGCAACCTGTTTGTTAATGCTTTTTTTCACTCTGACTGCCGCTTACGCGGCTGTTAACCCATACCCGGTTGACAGCCCAATGTACTCCTATTGGGATAAGTACTACGGGAGCAGCGGCATAAAACAGCCAACACAGAAGGCACCCGCAACACCTGCTATACCCGCGGCGCCGGTAACGCCCACAACACCAGCAAAACCGGCAACAACGACGGGGTCATATTGGGAAAGCTATTATGGCGGCAACTATAGCAGATACCCGGCAATCAGACCAACAATACCGTCTACGCCAACAATACCGGTTACACCAACCACACCGGTTACACCAACCACACCAACTGAGGGTCAGGGATCCACAGTTCTGAACGCCGACGAGAGCCTGATGTTGGAACTGGTCAATCAGGAGCGAGCAAAAGCAGGGCTGGCAGCATTTAACGTGGACGCTAAATTGGTTGAGCTGGCAAGGATGAAAAGCCAGGATATGTATGAGAAAAACTATTTCAGCCATAACTCCCCAACTTATGGCAGCGCACTGGACATGGAAAAAAAAGCTGGTGTTTCATACCGGGTTATGGGAGCTGAAAATATTGCAAATGCTTCTACAACCGAGAGGGCGCATGCGCTTTTCATGAACAGTGAGGGGCACAGGGTTAATATTCTGAACCCGATGCATACCACAATCGGTATAGGCATTGTTAAATCATCAAACGGAGTTGTTGTTACTCAGTTATTCACAGGAAAATAAATAACCCAAAAACTAGGGACTACGGCTACTTGGGACAGATCATGACTGGGTAATTTGGGAAGGCAGACAGCTAAAATTAAGCTGTCTGCCTTCCCGTTGTACCGTTCCTGTGTAAAATTTATCTCCCAGGGGGATATCGTCTGTTTGGCCCGGGTTAATCAAATAGGGAATAGGTTATAAGGTTGTTAAACTAAACAATATCCCATTTCGAACAGCGTGAACCCCAGCGCCCAATGACCTGTTCCCCTTCATATATTTCTACTACCTCACATGCATTGGAACAACCATCACATTCAAAACTACCGGTACGGTAAGGAAGGCCGATAATTTCAAAACCTTTAAAACTGGTTCGTTTATTCTGCACTTCCTCCCGGGCCAGCTGGGCCACCCCGATGGCGCCCATTATGTCAAAGTGCCCGGGTATCAATACCGGCTCACCCAGGGCCCTTTCAAAGGCCGCCTTTATTCCCACGTTGGCCGCCACACCTCCCTGAAATACAATGGGAGGCAGTATTTCCTTACCCTTTCCTACATTATTGAGGTAGTTCCGCACCAGGGCTTCACAGAGGCCGTTAATAATATCGGGGATTTGGTGTCCCATTTGCTGCTTGTGGATCATGTCCGACTCCGCAAACACAGTGCAGCGTCCGGCAATCCTCACCGGCACACTGGACTGGAGAGCCAGACCGCCAAACTGATCGATCGGTATGTTCAGGCGCGCTGCCTGCTGATCGAGAAATGATCCTGTGCCGGCCGCGCAGACAGTATTCATGGCAAAATCTGTTACAATGCCGTCTCTAATGATAATGATTTTTGAATCCTGCCCGCCTATTTCAAAAACTGTCTGCACATCTGGAACCATCATTGAGGCAGCCACGGCATGGGCAGTAATCTCGTTTTTCACAACGTCGGCGCCGACCATTATGCCTGCCAGGTAACGGCCGCTGCCGGTGGCTCCGGCGCCGATAATCTCATAATCAGGCAGGATTAATTCCGCTGTCTTTTTCAATCCTTCCTGAATCACCTGAATCGGCCGGCCTTTTGTGCGCAGATAAAGGCCGGAAATGACTTCACCGGCCTCGCTTATAACAACAAAATTTATACTGACCGATCCGACATCAATGCCTAGATATGCTTTCATAACCTGACCTTTCCACCTAACCTGTTAATGTAAATTTCCCGTGCTGCAGGCGTTTTTTTCTTCTCATCAGATCGGTGAATGCTTCCAACCTGGTGGACATACCTGCTTTTCCAGTTTGCTCATCAAGAAAAAATGTCAGGACCGGTATGTCGTAATCCCTGCTGACACGGGGAAGAATGGTGCGGGCAACGATTTCGGGAATACAGGTAAAAGGGGCGATCTGAATCATGCCGTCAAATCCCCGTTTGGCACATAATATGGTATTGCCGATGGAATCGCGCCCATGGCCCCCCACTAGTTCAGGCAGATAAGGCGCCGCAGCGTCCTTAACAGTAACCCATTCGGTGGTCTCAGTCCATGTGTTGTCCCTGGTCCAACCGGTAAGGAACATAGACCTCTCCACTTCTACTCCCAGGTGACCCAGGGTCTCCTCCATTTCCAAGTTACTTGCCGGTTCCAGCAGGACATATATTTCACCGACAATGCCAACCTTTAAAACTTCTCTTTCCGGATCCTGAGGTACTCCTCGCAACGCTTTTAAGGCGGCCCCCTCTGCTTCAATAATTTGCTCTGTGGTATAGGCTTGATCTATCCAACCCAGTCCCTTGTAGTACGTTTTTGATGTTGTCCCGCGGGTAATTTCTCTGGGTCTGACAACGTGACTTAGCTTTTCTGCGTTATCCAATGCCTGCAGCTTGCGCCAGGCTCTTTTAATGTGGGCAATAACACCCCTTATGGAAGTACGATTTTTATTCAGGGTCCTAACGTTGTGAATAAAGTTAAGCGGCTGGCGCCGGGGATGTTCAAAAACGATCATTTTGATATCATGCCCGAGGTCCTTTAATAATTTTTGATGCAGCATGGCGTATTCACCTGCTCTGCAGGGGCCTTCACCGCCCGAGGTAACAATAGTGTCCGCACCCATTTCAACAGTTTCCAGGTATGTTCCCATTAATATTTTAAGCGGAAAACAGGCAAATTCAGGAGAATACCTGACACCGAGATCAAGCGTGCGTTTACTGGGACGTGGCGGCACGACGACCTCATTACCCAAATCTTCCAGGAGCATTTTAAAGGTGCGCCAGGATTCGCCCATCCTGGGAAATGTTAGTTTTGACAAGTGAAAACCTCCTTCCTGCGTCTGACCATATCCACAAATGCCTCCAGGCGGGTAGCCATACCTGCTTCCCCGGTTTGTTCGTCTATCATCAAGGTCATAAAGGGGATGTCCCTGTGCTGCTTTGCTTCCAATTCGATAAATTTATTTAACAAAGAATCAGGGCCGCATCCGAAGGCAGTAAGGTGGAGCACCGCGTCAACCCGTCCCTGCCTGAAAAGATAGTGGGCTGCCTTTAGCGCCGCGTCACTAAAGGTCCAAAACAAATGTTTGGGCAAGCCGCAATTCCTTTGGCATGCCAGTACCAGGGGATTGATATTTTCCATAGTTAAAACACCGACCCCCATTTTTTTTAACTTACCCAGTAAATTGACGCTGATAAAGCGATCATAAATGTTATACGGGTAACCGAGGACGGCAAATTTAAGATTTGTTTTGGCCGGCAACATTAATTCCCCATTATTTGGGTTATTTATGAGTTCCATAGCATCCAGCGGTGTTAACCCCTGCCGCAAAAATTGATTATAACGGTACAGGATCACCCAGGCCTTGTAATATGCCTTGAGGGCAATATTGCGGCCGACGCCGAAATATGAACCTATTTCCAAATAAGCCTTGATCCTGGCCAGGTGCCCCTGCCGGACGTCTATGCGCACATCAATGATGGGAGGGAGGCCGTCAAGCGAATGGCGGATCATATCCGGCAAACCCAAAAATTTGGGGCAGTAAATAGTCCTCCCGTTAAGGCAGACAACGCGTGGAATAAAAAGGCAGTCACACTTGTTCTTCAGATCCATGACATGACCGAAAAAAAGTTTGATTGGCACGCAGGCATCAGCCAGCGCCTCACGTACACCCTTATCCAGAATGTTTTTTGTCGTATTGCTTGATGTGACTACCTGGACCCCGATTTCATTGAAAAAGGCCTTCCAGAACGGGTAGTAAAGATAATAAAGAAGGGCACTAGGAATGCCTATTTTTTTGTTCAATCCAGTATTCCCCCATGATAATTAATGTCTACTAAACTATACAGAGTGAATTGGCTGCATATGTCATTGAATATTTTTTATGGATAAATTCTATGCAGAAGTACGAAATTCCTCTATAAATTAGCAAAAAATAGCCGGTATGCAGCCTGTACTGGAAGAGTGCGGCAGGATTAATTTCATGTATTAAAGAATAATAGAAACAACGCAAAACAAAGGCGGCATATGTTTTGCCGGTCGTTTATGATTAAGCATGGGGGTGATTTGATGTCGGATTATAAGGAGTTAACAATTTCGTCCAAGAGAATATTCCAGGGCAGGATTATTAATCTGCGGCTCGATGAGGTTTCCCTACCGAACGGAAAAACCACCGGGCGTGAGGTGGTAGAACATGCAGGGGCTGTGGCCATAGTCCCGATAAACGAAAAAGGGGAACTGCTCCTGGTCAGGCAGTATAGATACGCAGTGGGGATGCCCCTGCTGGAGGTGCCGGCGGGGACACTGGAACAGGGGGAAGATTACGCTTTATGCGCCGGTAGGGAACTGACGGAGGAGACGGGGTATGAGGCGGGCAACCTTAAGCACCTGATCAGCTTCTATAGCACCCCTGGTTTTACAAACGAACAAATACACCTTTTTCTGGCAACCGATCTGAGATTAAAAAAACAGAGCCTGGATGATGATGAATTTATTGATGTTGTAACGGTCAGCCGGAAACAAGCGTTGGAGATGATCCTCTCAGGTGAGATATGTGACGCCAAATCTGTTGCCGGGATACTTACAGCGCTCAACGTCCAGGCATGTATTTCTCAAAAATAAAATCCTCTCCGGAAAGCCGCACGGTAAAATACTGATTTTGCATCGGTTTTGTTTTTTCCGGGCTTAGCCTTGTCCCTGCAATACTAAGCGAGGTAGGGCTTAACCTGCGGGCGATCACTTTCGCCGAACGGTTTCCCCACGCCCCGGCGTGAATCGTACCCCGGCAACTGCCAATAACCATTATATCCCCGCCCGACACGACCTCCGCCCCCGGGTTTACATCTCCCAGCACAACAATATGCCCGTCATTGACCACACTCTGGCCTGACCGAAGCGAGCGTCCGACCATTAACGCGGCTTCACCTATTTCGGGTTTAGCAGCAGGACGCGTTGATGCAGGGGCATTTCTTTCTTTCCACATAATCCGCGCAGGCGCCGCTATTTCTTTGCTGGGAATCAAACCGTACTGCCGGCATATATTTTCAAGTTCATCTTTTTGCTTAACGGGAATTTCATCAGGCCCCTGGGATAGGGAAAATTTCGCACCTTTAAAAAATCCCCTGGCTGATTCCATTTTAGTTCTTAGGGTTTGCCTAATCTCATCATAGTCCTTGTTTGGGTCCAATAAAATCAAAAGCCCGTTCCTGGTCCCCTTAATACAGACCAAATCACTTGCCATAAAAGCAACCCCCTTCTATAAGAGTACCATTAAATTGTAGTATTCGATTAAATCTGACTTTTTCCTTTTTTAATTGAAAAGAACCGGCAATAGGACAGATTTTAGACGCATAAAATTATGCAAATTGCGGTACCCTCATTATGAGTTAATATTTCGCACTGGATTGAAATGGCTACATATTATGAAAATAAATCTGAAATTGAGGCAGGAGGTAGGGCAATGCCCGAATGGAGAAAGGATCCAATCGTCAACCGTTGGGTAATTATCGCCACTGAAAGAGGGAAACGTCCCAATGACTACAAAGAGATAAACGATGAAAGCAGCTTACAGAGATGTTTTTTTTGTGAGGGAAACGAAGAACAGACACCCCCGGAAATAATTGCCTATCGCGAGCCGGGTACAGCTAAAGACACACCGGGATGGTGGGTCAGGGCGGTACCCAACAAATTTCCTGCTCTAAATATCCATGCCGGGTCCAGCCGGATGTCCCGGGGTATTTATCAGTATATGGACGGTATCGGCGCCCACGAGGTGATTATTGAATCGAGCAATCATATTACAGGCATGAACGAACAAACGATAAAACAGGTGGAAGAAATAATTTGGTTATGGAGGGACCGCTCTCGGGATTTGCGTAAAGACGCCAGACTAAAATACATACAAATTTTTAAAAACACCGGTCGCGTGGCTGGCGCGTCACTTGAGCACACCCATTCTCAATTAATAGCCGTGCCCTTTGTTCCCGAAGATCTGAGAAGAGAGATTGAAGGCATGAAGGCGTATGCCGGCAAGCACGGCTCATGTGTAATGTGCGACATGATTGAACAGGAGATTTCAGAAAAAGAAAGGATGATCATTGAAGGCGCCCAGTTCATCAGCTTCAGCCCTTTTGCCTCGCGCTTTCCCTTCGAAACCTGGATAGTACCAAGGGAACACCAGCATGACTTCGCCCTGATCAGGGAGGAGCAGGTTGTGGATCTGGCAAATGTTTTAAGGAATACCCTAGGTAAACTAACATCAATGATCAGGAATATACCCTACAATGTAGTGCTGCATACAGCGCCCGTAAACCAGGAAGAAGAGGGGCATTTTCACTGGCATCTGGAGATAATGCCCCGCCTGACTATAATGGCGGGTTTTGAACTGGGCACCGGCTACTTTATCAACCCTACACCGCCTGAAATAGCTGCACAGGCGCTGAGGGAAACTGCGGAAATATTTCCAACAGGACAAAAATATGAAATGGAGGTACCCCAATATGTTTGATCGTCCCTTAAAAATATTAGTTGTATCCCCCGAGGTCGTGCCGTTTGCCAAAACAGGAGGTCTGGCGGATGTCGCCGGGTCACTGCCCAAGGCCCTTGCTGTAGTTGGTAATGATAACATGGGCAATGATGTCAGGGTAGCAATGCCCCGCTATCAGCAGATTGAGTCCGGGGCCTACAAACTGGATTTTCCTGTCCCCCTAAAAAACCGCTATGAAACAGCAATAATCAGAGAGAGCAGCATAGAGTCACAATACCATGGGATACATAAAACTATCCCGGTATACCTGGTTGATAACCATCACTATTTTTACCGGGACAGAATGTATATGTTTGATGACGAAGCGGAACGTTTTACCTTTTTCTGCCGCGCCGTACTGGAAATGCTGCCGAAACTGGACTGGCAACCGGACATAATCCACTGCAATGATTGGCAGTCCGGCCCAATTCCCTTGTTTTTAAAAACACATTACCGGAAGGATCATTTCTACAACAGGATCGCCACTGTATTTACTATCCATAATCTCCAATACCAAGGCAACTTCCCCAAAGAAACCCTGCATATTTTGGGGCTGGGCGATGAATTCTACCACCCCGATAGGCTGGAGTTTTATGGTTCAGTGAGCTTTATGAAAGCAGGGATCGTCTATGCGGATATTGTTAATACCGTAAGCCGCACCTATGCTGCTGAAATCCAGAGGCCGGAACTGGGCGAGCGGATGGACGGCCTGCTTAGAAAAAGATCGCGGGATCTTTACGGTATTGTCAACGGGATTAATATCCATGAGTTTAATCCCAAAACAGACGCGCGGATCCACCGCAATTATGACTCATCCAGCGTCACCCACAAGAAGGAAAACAGGTACGCCCTGCAAAAGGAAATGGGGCTTCCGGTAAGGGATGTCCCGCTGCTTGGATTGATTACCCGCCTGGTGGACCAGAAAGGACTGGACCTGATTGCGGAAATCGTTGACCGGATGATGTCGGAGGATATTCAGTTTGCCGTCCTGGGCAGCGGCGATAAATTCTATGAAGATATGTTTGAGCGAATCAGGGGCCGTTTTCCGGAAAAAATGGGACTTTACCTGGGATTCAACGCCATTTTAGCACAGCGTATTTATGCCGGCGCGGATATGTTCCTGATGCCGTCACGTTTTGAGCCCTGCGGTTTGGGACAATTGATCAGCCTGCGTTACGGCACCATTCCAATAGTAAGATTTACAGGCGGGCTGGCCGACACTGTGAATGAATACAACCCGGAAAACGACTCGGGCAACGGGTTCGGTTTCTATGACTACTCGGGCGAGGAACTGTTCAACGCCATCAAGAGGGCTTTGCGGTTGTTCCGGGAACAACCGGAACAGTGGGAGAGATTGGTTAAAAACGCCATGGAGCTTGATTTCTCCTGGGCCCGGTCAGGGGTGGAATATCTCCAGTTGTACCAGCAGGCGATGAGCGCCCGCCTGGCGCTGCAAAGGATTGCCTGATTCACAAAAAGGCATATAAAATATATGACCTTCCCTAACCTGTAATTCCCATGAAAAATGGTCTAATCGTAAGCTGTGATTAAACCATTTTTTATGTATGGCCATGATTATGGATCAGCGGCGTCCGGGGCAATGGATTAGTGGCCATGGTCCGTCTGGAGGACTAAAGCCGCTCCCACTGCGGAACGGGCGCAAAGCAAATGCCGCCGTCTTTTGTTTCGAACATTTCATTATTTGCCGGCCTGTCCAGTCTCCTCTTTGTTCTCCTGACCAAAAGACAAGCCCTGGATATTTACGTTAATATTAACTACACTGAGACCAGTCATGTTTTCAATGGCATTTCTGATACTGTTCTGCAGTTCCACCGCCACTCCAT
>CAYMJG010000004.1:0-30437 GCA_964390855.1 uncultured Eubacteriales bacterium
GGCCGTTTACCAGCAGCTTCACAGGTCTGCCGGCAAAAGCCTCGGCAACAGAACCAACGGCCAATGCGGCGATAATGGCAACAATAATCCATTTGTTTTTCATATGCCTTTGGAAAGCCTCCTTAAAATAATTTAGAGCGGTAATGACCCCTATTTAATTTTCAAACAATGCGCCGCTTGGGATATCTATTAAATTAGACGCTTTTGGCTCCGCAAAGGTTCACCGATGAATAAAAACCGCCTTAAAATATTTTCCAAACCAATAAACACAATAAGCGCGCGCCCCCTTGTCCCGTTCGGCGGAAACAAACAAAATGCTTGACTTGCACAGCAATAGCTGTGATAATGTTTTTAGTGATAAAGATCCAAGGGGAGTAGCCGCCGGGGAAATAACCCCGGAGCAGGAGCCGTCATCACGGTAGCGATACCCGGTTCCCGCAAACCCGCAACGGTTAGGCAAGACCTTCGTTCTTTCTGTTAGAAAGGTACGGGGGTCTTTTTCATTAGTCTAACTGGACAAGGGGTGTTATTAATGGGTACAGGCACTATCCTGGCGCTTGCCGCAGGACTGCTCACAATCCTGGCCGGCGCGAAGATATTCACTAACGGAATAGAATGGCTGGGCAAAAAGCTGAACCTCTCCGAGGGAGCGGTCGGCAGCGTCCTGGCGGCGGTAGGAACAGCGCTGCCCGAAACCATGGTGCCCCTGATCGCGATCCTTTTTGCCCCCGCGGGGACGGCCACTGAGATAGGGATCGGGGCGATACTGGGAGCCCCCTTTATGCTCAGCACCCTGGCCTTTGGCGTGGTCGGCGTCTCCAAAATGGTATTCTGCCGGGGCAGTAGCTGCATAGATGTTAAACGCTCCATCGTGATGAGAGATCTGAAATACTTTATCTGCTTTTATTCCCTGGCGGCGGCGGCGGCATTCATTCCCTACATGGTGATAAAAATCCCGATTGCCGTGGTGCTGTTAGCCGGGTACGGTTATTATGTAGTCAAGACCCTCGGTGACGGGGATACCCTCTCCGAGCTGGACATACCGCCCCTGTACCTGTGGAAAAAAGGCGGGGAGCCGCCCCTTTCCATGATTATCATACAGGTGCTGATCAGCCTCAGTTTAATTGCCGGCGGCGCGCATTATTTTGTTGACGCGCTCAGCAACCTGGCAGCTGCGGTGATGATGCCGGCCCTAGTCCTATCGATCATCATTACACCCATTGCCACCGAGTTGCCGGAAAAATTCAACAGCATCATCTGGGTTAAGGGCGGCAAAGACACTCTGGCCATGGGGAACATCACCGGGGCGATGGTCTTTCAAGGTTCGATCATCCCCACTATCGGGATCATGCTGACACCGTGGTCGATCTCCACCCTGGCCGCGGTAAGCGCGGGATTGGCGCTGCTTTCAAGCATTATCATCTACCTGATTGCCGCGAGAAAAAAGGAGCTGAGGGCCGGCCACATGATCTACCCCGTGGCCATATACGGCATCTTTCTGCTGCTTATCTTTACAACGCTGTAGGGGCCTTATTTCCCCGGAAGCGACACGGACGCACAAGTGAAGGAGCCTGCCATCCGGCAGGCTCCTTTTTCCTATAATATCAAGTTTATTTTTCTGTATTTGCAAAAATACTATTACTGACGACCGGAATCAAATAACAGGTTTTAAGGAGGAGTTAAAAATGGCAGCAGACAGAAAAGATATGGATTTTGCAAATTTATCGGGTGAGCAATTAAAACTTGTTCAACAAACGGAATCAAGCCTGAACAACCTCAGTAACAAGGATATCGTCCTGGTTGCCTACACAAAATAGAAACCGGTGCGGGGGATTGGCGCCACCTGCCTATTCGCGCTTTAACCGGCGCCATCACCCCGTCCCCCCGGCGCCATGAAGGTTGTCAACAACCCCGTCCCCTTGACAACCTTCCATTTGAATGATCCGTTTTTCCAGGCCTTCGATCTTTTTCTGCAGGCAAAGGATCATATCGGCCACGGGGTCCGGCAGCAAGTCGTGGCGCAGGTCTATTTCATATTCTTTCCGCGCTTCAACTTTGCGGCCGTTCCTGGCCACCACCTTGCCGGGCACCCCCACCACTGTGCTGTCGGGCGGGACAGCTTTTAAAACCACTGAGCCGGCGCCGATTTTGGAATTGTCCCCGACGGTGAAGGAGCCCAGCACCTTGGCGCCCGCGCTGACCACCACGTTATTGCCGATGGTCGGGTGCCTTTTTTCTTTGCCCTTGCCCGTGCCACCCAGGGTAACGCCCTGGTATATGGTGACGTTGTCGCCCACCTCGGCGGTCTCGCCGATTACCACCCCGGAACCGTGATCGATAAACACCCCTTCGCCGATTTTAGCGCCGGGGTGGATTTCAATACCGGTCAGCAGGCGGGAGATATGGGATATCAGCCGCGCCGTGACAAACCAGCGGCGCCTGTAGAAACGGTGGGCCAGCCTGTGCATAATAACGGCGTGAAAGCCCGGATAACAAAGAATTATTTCCAGCGTCGACTTGGCGGCGGGATCCCGCTCCATAACGACCCGGATATTTTTTCGCAACCCGCTGAACATCAAATCCAGCCTCCCCAATTTTGGCATTAAAAAAACAAACGAAGAACAACAAAAAAGTTATTTTACAGAGCATAATGGGTGAAGATATCCGTTTACCTCAGTACTTTAACATTACTGCCCTCTACTAATCAAGGTAGGAAGGTGTACTGAGATACCTTTCACCGCCGTCGGGCAGAATAGCAACGATTAGTTTGCCCCGGTTTTCCTCGCGGCGGGCCAGTTCAAGCGCTGCGCAGACAGCCGCGCCGGAAGAGATGCCCACCAGCAGCCCCTCTTCCCTGGCCAGCCGCCGCCCGGTGGCGAAGGCCTCTTCATTGCTCACCCTGATTATTTCATCCACCAGGGGCAGGTCCAGCACTGCCGGGATAAAGTTTGCCCCGATCCCCTGGATCCTGTGGGGCCCCGCTTTTCCAGCCGACAGCAGCGGTGAATCAGCCGGCTCTACGGCAATGATCTTCAACCCCTCTTTGCGTGCCTTTAAGGCCCGGGCAATGCCCGTGACGGTTCCACCAGTACCCACACCGCCCACGACAATGTCCACCCTTCCGCCCGTGTCGCGCCAGATCTCTTCTGCGGTAGTCAGCTGGTGGACTTCCGGGTTGGATGGGTTTTCAAACTGCTGGGGCATGTAGGAACCGGGTATTTCGCGACAAAGCTCTTCCGCCTTGCGCACGGCCCCATTCATCCCCTCAGGCCCCGGCGTAAGCACCAGTTCCGCGCCGTATGCTTTGAGCAGGTTCCTGCGCTCCATGCTCATTGTCTCGGGCATGGTTAAAATCAAACGGTAACCACGCGCGGCGGCCACCATCGCCAGAGCGATCCCCGTATTGCCGCTGGTGGGTTCGATAATCACGGAGCCGGGCTGCAATAACCCCTTTTCCTCCGCTCTTAGTATCATATTATATCCAATGCGGTCTTTGACACTGCCGCCCGGATTAAAGGATTCCACCTTGACAATGATCCCGGCGGCCGCTCCCCGGGACACCCGCCTGAGCCTGAGAAGGGGTGTATTGCCAATCAAATCCATCAGGTTGTCAACTATCCCCGACAAATATTTCACAGCCTTTCGTTTTCTATATCCAATAATATTTACATCCCATAATAATTTCAGCCCCATGTCTGGGGCTGAAAAGGTTATTTAGCGCGGGAATAAATTTAGGCAAACAGCACAAGTAATTGTCAACGGGTGCTTTTCCTAGACAACCTCCAGCATCCTTTCCAGGCAGACAATGGCGCTTTCCCTGATCTCCCGCGGCACGTTAACCCTGGGCTCAAGGGTAACAAGGGCCCTGTATACCTTATCCAAGGTGGTCTTTTTCATATTCGGACACACCATGCTTTGCGAGGCCATATAAAAATGCTTATCCGGGCAGCGCTTTTGCAGGGGGTGCAGTATCCCCGCTTCAGTGGCCACTATAAATTCACGAGCGCTGCTTTCACAGGCAAAATTGATCATTCCGGCGGTGCTGGCCACCTTGTCCGCCATGGCTACCACCTCCGGCCGGCACTCCGGGTGAACCATTAACAGGGCTTCCGGGTGTTCTTCCCTGGCCTTGAGGACATCCGCGGCCGGCAGGTGGTCGTGGGTACTGCAGCAACCCTCCCACAAGATCATCTCCCGGCCTGTTTTAGAAATAATATAATGGCCCAAATTTTTGTCCGGCACAAACAGTACACGTTGGCTTTCCGGCAAGGAAGCCACGACATTGACGGCATTGGCCGAGGTACAGGCAATGTCGCATTCCGCCTTGACATCGGCTGTAGTATTAACATAGCATACCACAGCGGCGTCGGGGACCTCCTTCTTTTTACGTTTCAGCTGAATGGCGTCGACCATGTCGGCCATAGGACAACCGGCGTTTTCATCAGGCAGGACGACGATCTTATCGGGCGATAGTATGGATGCGCTCTCAGCCATAAAATGTACTCCGCAGAAAACAATTACCTCGGCATCCGTACTCGCGGCTTGTTGGGACAGGGCCAGTGAATCGCCTATAAAATCCGCCACATCCTGCACCTCAGGGCGCTGGTAGAAATGGGCCAGGATCACCGCCCTGCGTTCTTCTTTTAGTTTGAGTATTTTTTCTGATAATTCCCTAACATTTATCTGATCCATTTTTCTCAATCCTTTAGCGGCGACATGTCCCGCAGTTTTTGCACGACCGGTTTAATCACTTCAAGGAAATAGTCGATGTCGCTTTCATTGTTGTCATGACCCAGGGTGATTCGCAACGATCCATGGGCCTCTTCGGGCGGGACACCCATGGCCATAAGCACATGGGAAGGTTCAAGCGAACCGGATGTACAGGCGGAACCTGTAGAAGCCGCGACCCCCTTCATATCAAGACTTAACAGCATGGATTCGCCTTCAATGTATTTGAATAGGAAACTGGCGTGGTTGGGCAGCCGCCTGGTGGGATGGCCCGTTAAGCTAACGTCCTCCATACAGGTTAGCCCCCGTATTAATTTATCCCGCAGGACCGCCAACCTGGCGCTCTCGGACTCCCGGTCCCGCTCGGCCAGTTCCACGGCCCTGGCCAACCCCATTATGCCGGGTATATTCTCAGTACCCGCCCGGCGCAGGCGCTCCTGCGCGCCGCCGTGAAAAATGGTCTGTCGCCAGGGTGTCCCTCTGCGGATATAGAGGATGCCGGCGCCTTTCGGCCCGTAAATTTTGTGCCCCGACAGGGACAGCAGGTCCGCTCCCAGATCTTTTACATTAACCGGGATTTTACCGAAACTCTGCACGGCGTCAACATGAAATATTATTTTGCGCTCCTTGGCCAGCCTGCCAATCCCGGCCACCGGCATAATCGTGCCCACCTCGTTGTTGGCGTGCATGATTGTAATCAAAATTGTATTGTCCTTAATGGCGGCGGCCACGTCTTCGACACTCACCATACCGTACCGGTCCACCGGCAGAATGGTGATCTCAAAGCCCTCCTTGCCCAATGCCTTGACCGTGTTCAGGACCGCATGATGCTCCACGGCGCTGGTGATAATGTGATTGCCTTTTTTCTTGTTGGTGTGGGCCGCACCGTGAATGGCCATGTTATCCGACTCTGTCCCGCCGCTGGTGAATACGATCTCTCCGGCGGCGGCGCCGAGGACCCCGGCTACCCTTTCCCTGGCCTCCATTACCTTTTGGCGGATTTGCAGGCCGTAGCGGTGGACACTGGAAGGGTTGCCGAAGTTGTCCCCCGTCAGGTACCTGTACATTTCCTCGGCTACCTCAGGGTGAACAGGCGTGGTCCCGCTGTGATCAAAATAAATACTGCGCACTACCCAAACCTCCCGAATTATCAGCATTTTTTGCACAATCTAAACATAGTAAACTAATCGGAATTATGCATATATCATATGAAAACACTCGGGATTTGTCAATAGTTTTCGCTAATCTGCGGAGGGCAGGCACGTTGGCATTCAATATCATCCACAGCACTGATCCTTTTCACCCGAGCGGCGCAGGGCCTCCGCCTGCCCGCATAGATCAGCCAGGGAGACGCTGTCCAGAACCGATGCTGTTGCT
Organism: uncultured Eubacteriales bacterium; assembly: GCA_964390855.1. GTDB lineage: Bacteria > Bacillota > Desulfotomaculia > Desulfotomaculales > Pelotomaculaceae > Syntrophopropionicum. The sequence continues at coordinate 6,106 of CAYMJG010000004.1, forward strand.
TCCCTGACCCTTTCCCATAGTTGCCTGGTCACGCAAAATTCCGCCCGGGCACAGTTTTCCGGGTCTTCTTCACTGACACAACCGGTGGGTCCGAGCGGCCCCTCCAGACACCTGACGATTTCACCGGCGGTTATCCCGGCCGGCTCACGCATCAGCAGATAGCCGCCCTGGGCGCCCCGCACGCTGCGAACCAGACCCCCTTTACGCAAAACGGTCATCATGTGTTCCAGATAACCTTCGGAAATCAGCTGTTTTTCAGCAATTTGAAAAAGCGGGGTCGGCTCCTTCCGATCATAATTGAGCGCAAGTTCCAGCATTGCCCGCAGTCCATACCGTGACCGCGTAGAAAACCTCAAACAAAAACCCCCCCTCTAAAATAATTAATATCCCGTCAAGTTTAAACAAACAATCCCTACCTGCTTAATACCCTTTATAGTACCCGATCCGGCTTGTATTTGTCAACGCGGGACACCAGGCATATTATGGAGAAGGCCCGCCTGCCGTATTTTGCGTTTGCCTACTGTTTAGCTTCAATCGTTGCCAGGACCGTTTTGGTTTCTTTGTTTCTGATAAACTGTATTTCCACCTGACTGCCGATGCCTGTCCCCTGTACTAGTTCTACTAATTGATCGGGGTTGGCCACAGCGTTGCCGTTATAGCTAATAATAACATCGCCTTTGGCCAGGCCCGCCTTATCTGCCGGAGCCCCGGCTACCACTTCGGCCAGCAGGGCGCCACTGGGATCATTCAACCCGTAGGATTTGGCCGTGCTCTCGGTCAGCTGTTGCAGGTAAACACCAAGCCAGGGATGGGCTACCCCACCTTTGTTAATCAAGTCGTCGATTGCAGACTTGACCGTACTGCTGGGAATGGCAAAACCGATTCCCTGAGCCTGGGAGTTGATAGCAGTGTTAATTCCCACCATTTCACCTTTTAAATCCAGCAGCGGGCCGCCGCTGTTGCCGGGGTTGATCGAGGCGTCGGTTTGCAGCAGGTTGCGGTACTGCCGGTCATCTATGGTCATCGGCCGGCCCTTGGCGCTGATCACCCCCACTGTAACGGTGTGATCCAGGCCGTAAGGATTGCCGATAGCCACCACCCAGTCCCCGACCCTGACGCTGTTGGAATCACCCAGGGTCACAGTGGGCAGCGCGTTGCCCGCCTCAATTTTCAGCACAGCCAGGTCCAGGTCCTTGTCCGAGCCGACCAGCCTGGCCGGAAATGGCTTGTCCGTGCTGGATAGAGTGACCTCAATCTGGCCGGCGCCTTCAATTACATGTTCGTTTGTAAGGATGTAGCCGTCAGTGGATACAATAAAGCCCGAACCCAGGCCGTGGCTCTCCTGCGGCTTTGAGGGAATGCTGAACTGGTCTCCAAAAAACTGCCTGAAAAACGGGTCGTTAAAAAAAGGATCCGTTCTTCCACTGATCGTGGTAGTGGTATTGATCCTGACAACAGCCGGGCCGACTCTGGAAACCATATCCGGAATGGCATCGGGGCCAAGCCCGGTAAACTGCGCGCCCTGCAGCGCCGCGGCGCCGTCCGCGCCCGCCCAGGCGCCGCGCGGCAGCCAGCGCTGGCCGGCGAAAAATGACAGCATCGCCACAACCAGCATACAAACCAGGAAAGCGCTCCCAATTTTCACAGCGGGAACTTTGAAAAACTTAAACATTGAAAATCTCCCCCTTAAAATACTGCCGAAAATGATAAATACATTTTACAACATCATTTTAAAAAATTGTGAGGAATTTATCTAAAATTTTTTCTATCTAGTGGCCAATCAAAAGGATGCGCCGGGCGAATTCGAAATATATGAAGAGGCCTGTTGAATCGGTAATGGTGGAAATTACGGGGGACGCCAGCACAGCCGGATCAATCCCCAGGCGCCTGCCCACAATGGGGATGCCCGCTCCCACTGTAGAGCTGACGGTGACTATAGTCATGACGGCGATGGAGACCGTAATACCCAGATCCATCGACCCGCCTATGGTGATCGCCCTGATGAAGGTGGCTACGGCCATGGTCAGGCCCAGCAGCAGCCCCAGCCGGGATTCACGCCAGACAACCCGGGCAAAGTCCCGGACGTCCACCTCGCCCACAGCGAGAGCCCGCACTACCAGCGTGGAAGCCTGTGATCCGGCGTTGCCGCCGGTACCGATCAGCAGGGGGATGAATAGGGCCAGCGTGATCACCTCGCTCAGCACCCCCTCGTAATGCCTGAGGATGTTGCTGGTGAAAGCCTGGGCCACAAAAAGGGCCAGCAGCCAGCCAATCCGCTTGCGGTACAGTGAAAAAAACCCGGCCTGCATATAGGGCTCCTCCAGCGGCTGGCTGCCGCCCAGGAGCTGGATGTCCTCGGTAGCCTCCTCTTCGACGACGTCCAGAACGTCGTCAACGGTGATGATCCCGGCCATCCTGTTGCTCCCGTCAACAACCGGCAAAGCGACCAGGTCGTACTGGCCGAAAACCCGGGCTACCTCTTCCTGGTCGGTATTGACGTTGAGGGAGATCACATTGCGGTTGATGAATTCGGATAGTTTCGTCTGCGGCGAGGCCAGGATCAGTTCACGCAGGGATACAATGCCGACAAGCCTGCCGGGCGCGTCCAGCACATATATATATGAAACAACTTCAGCCTGGGCGCCAATCTTGCGCACGTGGGCGAGGGCCTGTTCCGCCGTCCAATTTTGCCGGGCGGAGACGTATTCTACGATGGCCAGGCCGCCGGCGGTGTTTTCGGGATAGCTCATCAGCGACCTGACCTTGGCCTGATATTCCTCCGGCAGCCATTTAAACAGGCGGTCCGCCTGGCGCGCGTGGATCGCCGCAAAAAAATCAACAATGATGTCACTGGACATACCGTTTAAAACTTCCCGGGCAAAGGGCTCGCCCAGGTGGAACAAAAACCAGTACTGCTGCACCGGCTCCAGGTACTCCAGCGCATCGGCGACCTTGCTCGCCGGCAATACGGACATCAGTCTAAGCTGCTCCTGCTTTTCAAATTCCGGCAGGATGCTGGCCAGATCAAAGGGCTGCAGGTCCTCCAGCATGGTCGGGAGATTTTCTCTTGACTCAGCGGTGCTCAGGGCATCGCGGATTGTGTCGACCAGATTTTCATTAAACACTGTCATCATCCAGCACCTCCCCCGGCAACAGCAGGCTGTTCCACGGTGTACCCCGCCCCGGTAGTATGGTTTGCAGCCGCCGATGCCTTCATACCCCAAAACAACAAAAAAACCCCCATTAAATAGAAGGTTTTTCCAGTAACGCGCAAGATAAACCTTCTCCACTCGTGAAAGTTTTGACACGTACACAGCTAGGGTCAAACCCAGCCACATTAAGTAAAACCTTAAGCCGGCAGTACCTGTTAACCCGTCGGCGTCTCTCGACATTTCCGGGCAGTGGCATGTGTCTGTGTAGAAGCCTCACCTAACGAAGAAAATATTTTTTTAACATTCTTACTATATCTAAAATAATCCAGGCTGTCAATCTGTTTTCCTGGCGCCCGGCGTCCGGGGCGGTGTCCAGGGTGTCAAGGGGACGGGGTTGTCGACAACTTTTGAAACGGAAGTTAAATATTACACTGTTTTTGCACCGTGCAAAGGATTATAGTGTTTTATATAGAATATTTGAGTTATCGGCAGAAAAATACATAGAAAAGCGCCGGGTTGCCAATTTTTCCAAATTGGACTTATATTTAAATTGACCGTTGGGATAATATATACTGGGTAAATTGTTTAAGGAGAAAATGGACCTTGATGAAATTTCCATCACTGAAGATCGGGCGCCTGACGCCCCGTTACCCAATCATCCAGGGAGGTATGGCCATCCGGGTATCCACGGCGCCGCTCGCCACCGCCGTAGCCAACGCCGGAGGCATCGGCATCATCGCCGCTACCGGCATGTCGCTGGAGGAGCTAAAAAATGAAATTAGGACCGCGCGGAGCAACTCGAAAGGGATCATCGGCATAAACATCATGTTTGCCGTACGGCAGTTCGCCGCCCTGGTACACACGGCAATTGAGGAAAAAATCGACCTCATTATTACAGGGGCCGGCTTTTCCAGGGATATTTTCAAGTGGGGCAGGGAATCCGGTACCCCGATAGTATCCATCGTGTCCTCCGCCAAACTGGCCAAAATTGCCGAAAAACAGGGGGCTGCCGCTGTGGTAGCAGAAGGGGTGGAGGCTGGGGGGCACCTGGGAACCTGCCGTTCGATAGAAGAAATATTACCGGAAATTATCGCTTCAGTCAAAATACCCGTAATAGCTGCGGGAGGTATCGTGGACGGCAACGGCATCGCCAGGGCAATCAGGCTCGGCGCCAGCGGCGTGCAAATGGCGACCCGCTTTGTACTGAGTGTGGAATGCGCTGTGTCCGAGGCTTTTAAACAGATGTACCTCAAAGCAACCGCCGACGACGTGGTGCTTATTTCCAGCCCGGTAGGGATGCCGGGCCGGGCGTTGCTGAACCCCTTCGTTAAAAAAATACTGGATAAATCGGCGCCCCGGCCGAAGGAATGCGACGGCTGCCTAAAAGAATGTTCCCGGGAATATTGTATCATCAAAGCGTTGGAAAATTCCCGCCTCGGCCAGGTCGACGAGGGCGTCGTCTTTACGGGTAAAAACGTACACAAGCTGAATGAAATCCTGCCGGTGCAAAAAATTTTTGACAAACTGGCCAGGGAAGTTGAGGAAGAACCGGACTAGGGCCAAAAAATCCCCTTCCTGCAAAAGAAAGGGGATTTTAAAATTTTATTCCCATTCTATTTTTTAACCCCTATTATCCAGCACTGGAGCCATCCGACATGAGGGAATTTTATAAAAAGCACCTGAACATGATTATTAACCTGGGTATTCTCATCGCCACACTGGTGATCGCCGCCATTGCCTTTAAACTGGTGATCCCCTATTTCCTGCCATTTTTACTTGGGCTGATACTGGCGCTGGCGATGGAACCGGTGGTTAAACTTTTTTTAAGGTTGAAAATTTCCCGCCTGGCGGCCACCGGCGCGGCTATGCTGGTGACTGTGGGCTCCCTGGGGGTGCTGATGTGGTATGCCATAGCAACGCTGGTCTGGGAACTGGCCCGGCTTATTTCCAACCTGCCTTATTTCATCGGCATACTCAGGGACCAGTCCTTCCAGCTGGCACAAAAGCTGCAAACCATATCAGAGGGTCTGCCGCCTGAATTTGCCGCACATCTGGACAGAAACATCGAAAAATTTCTGGAGATCCTCTCCAAAAACCTTTCCTCCCTTGCCGGGGGGACACTCCACCTGATCACCAATTTGCCTAACCAACTGTTAATTGTGGTGATCATGCTTATCGCCACCTTTTTCATCAGTAAAGACCTGCCAAAAATAAAAAAATGGCTGGTCTCTTCCATACCTGAAGAATACCACGTCAAACTTCAGTTTATGGCTGACGACCTTTACCGGGCCTCCATCGGCTACATCAAAGCCCAGGCCGTCCTTTCGCTTATTTCCGCTGTAGTTGTTATGATTGGGCTGACAATTATCGGCGCTGAATACATTGTTACCGTGTCGCTTTTGAGCGGGCTCTTCAGCCCGGTGCCGGTGATCGGGGTAGGCGCGGTATTTGTCCCCCTGATTATTTTCAACCTGGTCACGGGAAACACCTATATGACTGCGGGGCTGCTGGTACTCTTTGCTGTGGTGGTGGTTGTCAAGCACTCCCTGGAACCGAAGATCCTCGGGGAGAATATTGGGATAGATCCCCTGGCCGTTTTGATTTCCCTCTACGCCGGTTATGAACTGCTTGGGTTTTATGGCTTTATCCTCGGTCCTTTCGTCCTGATTACCTACAACACTCTGCACAAAGCCAAAGCCTTCGCCTGGCTTTCCCAGGAAGAAGCCCCCCGCGACAATTAAAAAATGTCAGGGGTGTCAGGGGGACGGGGTTGTTGACAACCTTTGACCCAGGCATGCCACGATAACAAGCATGACAGTGTTGGGTTGCCGGCGGCATTCCGGCGACACGGTTTCCTGCAAGCCTGTCCAGCGGTAATGGTCAAGCCCCGGTTTTGGCGCCGGCGGATCATGCCTTGATACCTGGCCGGCGGTTGGTTTGCGCCGGTTACTTGTCAAAACCGGTGGGATGGCCGCTGTGCCAGCGCCAGGCTGTTTCGATGATTGTCTTTAAATCCGCGAAGCGCGGGCGCCAGCCCAGATCGTCCATAATTTTACGGGAGCCGGCCACCAGCGCGGCCGGGTCGCCCGGCCTCCTGGGCCCGTATTGGACTTTAACCGGTTTGCCGGCCACCTCTTCCACTGTTTTAATCACTTCCAGAACGCTATACCCGTTGCCGTTGCCCAGGTTGTAGACAGCCGAGGGTGATCCGGAGGCCAGGGCATCCAGGGCCAGGACGTGGGCCGCAGCCAGGTCGCTTACGTGGACGTAGTCCCTGACGCAGGTACCGTCGGGTGTCGGGTAATCGGTACCATAGACCTCCAGGTGGGGGAGCAGTCCCATCACCGATTTGACTACCAGCGGGATCAAATGTGTCTCCGGGTCATGGTCCTCCCCGATCTCCCCGGCGGGATCCGCCCCGGCCGCGTTAAAATAACGCAGAGAAGTGTATTGCAGCCCATAGGCCTGATTGTACCAGTGCAAAGCCCCCTCCAGAGCGAGCTTGGTCGCCCCGTACGGGTTGGTAGGCGCGGTAAGGTGCTCCTCCGGAATCGGGATCTCCAGCGGCTCGCCGTACACCGCCGCAGTTGAAGAAAAAACCAGGCGCCGCACGCCGGACTCCACCATGGCGTCCAACAGGGTCAGCCCCTTGACCACATTGTTATGATAATAAGCCGACGGCTGCCGCACAGACTCACCGACCAGGCTGCCGGCGGCAAAATGGACTACAGCCTCAATACCGTGTTTCCTGAAAATCTCTTTTAAAAGCCCGGCGTCGCCGGTATCCCCCTGGACAAACTCTATGCCGCGCACAGCGCCTCGATGGCCTTTTGTTAAATTATCAAGCACCACCACCCGGTGTCCCCTGCCGGCCAGTTCCAAGGTAGTATGGCTGCCGATATAACCGGCGCCGCCCGTTACCAGGATATTCACAGTTCACGCACCCCCTGGGCATTTTATCCCAATTATAGCACGCTGCCGCAATGGGGGCTATAAAAAAGGCGCCGGATTATTTGGGGAGGTTTGGCCTGGAAAATAAATTAAGAGCCGCCGGTATTAAGCCGGCGGCCCCTTTACCATATCTTGCATATCTTTCTTTTCCTGCTACCGCTCACCGGCTACTGCTTCGGCCAGCCTGGCAATGCCGGCTGTCAGCGCTTCCAGCTTGCCTTCGATGCGCACCAGCAAGTATGCGGCCAAGGCTATGGGAAAACCAACGTTACCCGCCGCCTGCAGGATATTCTCCAGTTAAACCACTCCTCTTTTAATTTTGATTCATTCCAGAGACTCGCCACCGGGCGGGGGGTTGGACCCCGGCCCGGCTTAATCTATGTTAACGCCCGTATTCTAGGCGGGCGGGTCATAAAGATCGTCCGTGATGGTGTCAATAATCCTGATGTCCTGCTTGGAAACCAGATCACCGCCCGAGCTATTAAAAATATTCCGGTCAATAATCAGGTCCATGGCTGCTTCAATTTCAGTGCCGGTCAGGTCGCTGCGCGGGTTGTCCAGGGAAATGGTAACGTTTTTCCCGGCCTGGCTTTTAAAAACCATGCGCAGTATTTTACTAGTAGCTGCCAATACATTTTTCCTCCTTTCCACCATAATAATTAGCGCTAGTTAACATATATTAGTCCTCCGCCAGCTGGGCGTTGTCTACGCGGGAAACACCGCTGAGCGTGTAATCCTGCATATCGGCAACAGCAGCGGCAACGTCGAAGAGGGCCTGGTCCGTCGCGGCGGACTTGACATTGTTCAGGCTTTTGGTGCGGTAAACCGGGTTGCCGCCGGCGCCAATTCCAACGTTGAATTCCAGCTTGAGCACAGTGCCTGTAGGGACCTTGTTTACTGCCACTATTTCACCTCCTTAGCCAGTTATGTTGACATTTGTTTGAGAGGGCAAAGAAAAACATTTGGGGCAGGTAAATGTTTTGTATTTGCCCGCCCCAAACATATGTTCTATAGTTATATTATCAAAACGGCAATGCTCTGTCAACAAGTTATTCATGACAGTATTCGACAAGATTTTACAATAATTGGCGCTTCCATATAGAACGGCCGTGTCCACCGCCCCACAGGGCCACAGTCCCCTTTATTACGGCTCCGGCAGGGTTGGTCTTTGCAGTTCCTTGAAGGTTTGGATAATCCCCTCTTTTTCCGGCGGTTTCAAGGCGGGCGGGTTTTCCCCGGCAAAATATTTCACCGCCCCGCTGTACATGGCCTGAGCCAGCTTACTCTGGTAATTCGGATCCTGAAGCAGCTTTTCCTCGGCCTGGTTGGAGATATAACCCACCTCTACTACCACAGCGGCCATTAATGTGTTTCTGGTAATGTAGTAGTCAACCTCCGCCGGCAGTGGAGCGGTGTTTTTTATAACCCGGGAAAGCTCCGACTGGATATAGCCGCCTGCCTTCCCGCCCTGGTCCGCCCCCGGCTGGTAATAAACCCGGGCGCCGCGGCGGTTGGGGTCGTGGGAACTATTCACGTGGACGCTGATATACAGGTCTGCCCGGTGATCATTGGCCAGGGCTACGCGGCCGGCCAGGTCCTCCCTTTTTTTTGCCGTCAAACCGGCTGTCGCCGGACTACTGAGGTCGCTATCGGTTTCCCTGGTCATCATGACCATAGCGCCGGCGCGGGACAGATTTTCCGCCAGCAGCCTGCCTACCGCCAGGGTAATTTCCTTTTCCTGAACCCCGCTTTTCCCGACAACACCCGGTTCGTCTCCCCCATGTCCGGGATCAACCACAATCACCCTGCCGGCCAGCGCCAGGGACATGGCTTCGACAGCCCGCCTTTCAGCCCTTTCATTCTGAATTCGGCTCAGGTAGAAAGAAAAGAAAACAATGAACACCAGAACAACCAGGTAGCGTTTTCTGATTTTAAACGTTTTTATAATAACGGAAGACAGTGGGATTCCCCCTTTATTCATCTTAAGGATAACATTTATTTCCATATCCTATCGATAAATCCTCTAAAGATTTGTACAACAAATTTGTACAATTATCTACAGATGAACAGGGGGCCGGGTATATCCCCGGTTGGTTTTCCGGATTGGAGCGGCGCGCCGAAGCCCGCCTGGAAGACGGGGGTCCGGCCCAAGATGCCGTAAGAATATCCCCGGCACGTTGCGTCCCCAATGTCCGGTGCGGCGTGCGGCATCATGCGGCCGGCATATGAATAAGAGGGGGCATTGGTTTGGTAGCGGGAAAAGGCGACCGGCGTGATCCGGCTAGGTTATCCACCGGGCCAGCACTTGCAAACCCCAAGCAACGGGCTCAAACACAGCCTGGCTGAGGATCGTGCCCAGCAGGTTTGAAATAGCGAGGAAGAAAACGATCTGTTTTAAATCTATTTCGTCTTTCAGCCCCCTGGCCACGTCGTCAGTCACCTTGGCCAGGATTGGGTCGACCATCATCACGTTGACAATAATGGCGGCGTTGCCTACTATGGAAGCCATGAGCACTGCCGTTGAGCGAAATTCCGGGTAAAGGGCGCCCGCATACAGGCCGGAGAGCACATTGACCGTCCACAGGCTGTAGCTGGCCAGGTTCCAGTAAAGAAAGCCTTTAGGAATGCTCATTTTCCCGGTGAGCAACCCTTTGAGCGTTTCCCGGGAGGACATCCTGAACCTGAGGATGCCGCTGCCCCGCTTAAACATCGATATGAAAACAAGATAAATAACCTTGAAAACTGAGCCGGTTTGGCCGAATGAGGTAATCGCGTTGGAAAAAGAGGTGACGAAACTGGGGATGGAAAACATACCCACCACAGTGCCCAGAGTGGCGCCCAGCATTACAAAGCGCAGTTTGTGGTTCCATTCCAACAGCGTTTCCTGGTACAGTGGGCTGTCTGTAGGGTTGTCGGGGGATATTAACAAGGATTGGTTATAGGCTTTGTCTATGGAGCCCTCCACCGTGGAGGCCAGCAGCGGGGCCTGCAGGGTGTTGGCAAAACTTGCCGCCAGGTAAACAACGCTGAAAAGCGAGATAGCGGTGGCCAGGTGTTTTGTCCTGACACCGGAGAGACGGGAACTGCGGGTCAAGGTATTGATCAGGTTGATGAAAGCGGTAAGCAGAAAAACAAAAAGTAAACGGTCCACAGTTCCCTCCAGGAAAGGATCTTTCCGTTAAAAAGTATAAACGATTATATCATATCTCATAACAAAAAAGGAAGGTTTTACCCTTCCTCCGGTTGTTAACGTTTGCTGAATTGAGGAGCGCGGCGGGCCTTGTGCAGGCCATATTTTTTGCGCTCTTTCATGCGCGGATCCCTGGTCAGGAAACCGGCTTTTTTTAAAAGCGGGCGCAAATTGGGGTCGGCCTGGATCAATGCGCGGGCGATGCCCATCTTGATTGCGCCGGCCTGACCGCTGATGCCGCCGCCCAGAACTTTCGCCTGGACGTCAAAGCGGGAAGAAGCCCCGGTCAATTCTATCGGTTGGCGAACGACCATTTCCAGTGTCCGCCGGCCAAAATATTCGCTAATCGGCTTGTTGTTAATTATTACATTGCCTTCACCAGGGACCAGGAACACCCTGGCCACTGAATTTTTTCTACGGCCGGTACCGTAAAACATAACCTTTGCCAATTTTGGTCTATTCCTCCTTCCCTACTGCATCTGCCTGGTTTCGGGTTTTTGCGCCTGGTGCGGATGCCCGGGACCTTTGTATACCTTGAGCTTCCTGGCCATGTCGGCGCCCAGGCGGTTGTGCGGCAACATGCCGGTAATCGCCTTTTCCACGGCCAGTTCAGGTTTGGTTTTCATCAGTTTTTCATAATCTACAACTTTAAGACCGCCGGGATACCCGGAATGTCTATAGTATTTTTTGGTCTTTAACTTGTTTCCGGTTAATTTAACCTTCTCCGCGTTGACTACGATGACATGGTCACCTGTGTCCACATGCGGTGTGAAATCCGGCTTATGCTTACCGCGCAGAATTTTGGCCGCCTCCACAGCAAGCCTGCCCAAAACCTTACCTTCGGCGTCCAGAACGTACCACTTGCGGTTTTTCATATCGCCAGGCTTGGCCATAAAGGTCTTCATAATTGAGAATTTCCCTCCTTAAATAAAAGACAAAGCTTAAAAGCCACAACTAGCATTATAATATAAAGAATTCCAGGTGTCAACACTGACTTCCCGCGATGTTTCGGCCACCTGCTTTAGGTTGAACAGGCCCTATTCCATATGTACGGCCACCTTAAATTACAAAAGCCCCGCCTGTCCCCGCGCAGCTTATTTTAAATTGTAAAAGCCCTGCCTGCCTCTGTACAGCGACAAATCTCCAAGTCCTTCCTCGATCCTGAGCAGCTGGTTGTATTTGGCCACCCGGTCCGTCCGGCACGGGGCGCCTGTTTTAATCTGACCGGCGTTGACTGCGACAGCCAGGTCGGCGATGGTCGCGTCTTCAGTTTCACCGCTGCGGTGGGAAACCACCGTGGTGTATCCGGCCTGCCTGGCCATCTCGATGGTGTCCAGGGTCTCTGTAATGGTGCCGATCTGGTTTAGTTTGATTAAAATTGAATTGGCCACGCCGGACCTGATCCCTCTTAAAAGGCGTTCAGTATTGGTGACAAAAATGTCGTCGCCGACGATCTGAACCTTATTTCCCAGCGCTTCTGTTAGTTTTTTCCACCCTGCCCAGTCCTCTTCCGCCAGGCCGTCTTCTATGGAAATAATCGGGTACTTATTCACCAGCATGGCGTAATACTGCACCATTTCCGCCGCGTTGCGGCTAGTCCCCTCCGCCTCAAAAACATATTTGCCGTCTTTGTAAAACTCTGTGGCTGCCGGGTCCAGGGCAATCATGATCTCTTCGCCCGGTTTGTAGCCTGAGGCTGCTATAGCCTCCATGATCACCTCCAGCGCTTCTTCGTTGGAGCCGAGCATCGGCGCAAAGCCGCCCTCGTCGCCCACAGCGGCGCTGAGACCTTTCTTTTTCAGGACACCCTTCAGCTGGTGATAGACTTCGGCGCCCATCCTCAGCGCGCCGGCAAAACTCTCCGCGCCGAGGGGCATGATCATGAACTCCTGGATGTCGATGTTGTTGTCGGCGTGCTTGCCGCCGTTTAAAATATTCATCATCGGCGCCGGCAGCACTTTGGCGTTGGCGCCCCCCAAGTATTGGTAAAGGGGCAGCTCCAGCGCCTGGGCGGCTGCTTTGGCGCAGGCCATGGACACGGCCAGGCTGGCGTTGGCGCCAAACCGGCTCTTATTGGGGGTGCCATCCAGCTCAATCATCGCCCGGTCGACACCGATCTGGTCGGTGGCGTCAAATCCCTCAATTTCGGGGGCGATAATGGAATTTACATTCTCAACCGCTGTCAATACCCCCTTGCCGTTGTAGCGCAATTTGTCCCCATCCCGCAGCTCCACCGCCTCAAAAGCGCCGGTAGAAGCGCCGGAGGGAACAGCCGCCCGGCCCATTGTCCCGTCCTCCAGGTAGAGATCAACCTCGACAGTGGGGTTGCCGCGCGAATCCAATATTTCCCTGGCGATGATTTCTTCAATAATAGTGGACATTAGTTATCACTCCTCAAGTTGTAATTAGTGAACTTCCGGTCATTTCCGCCGGCTTTGGTATCCCCAGCAATTGCAGGACAGTAGGCGCTATATCCCGCAGGCTGCCGTTCTCCCGCAGCCTGGCTCCCGCCGTGTTACGGCTGATATATATGAAAGGTACCGGGTTGGTGGTGTGGGCGGTAACGATGCGGCCCTCACTGTCCGCCATTTCATCGGCGTTGCCGTGGTCGGCGGTGATCAGGACCGTGCCCTCCCTATCCAGGACAGCCCGCACTACCTTGCCCAGGCAGCCGTCCACCACCTCCAGCGCCTGGATTGTGGCGCGCATATCCCCGGTATGCCCGACCATGTCTGAGTTGGCGTAATTCATGATCACTACCTTATATTCGCCTGACTTTATTGCTTCAAGGAATTTGCCGGTCACCTCCGGCGCGCTCATTTCCGGCTGGCGGTCATAGGTGGCCACCCGGGGCGAGGGGACCAGGATCCGCTCTTCCAGCGGGTCCGGCTCTTCCACGCCGCCGTTGAAAAAAAATGTCACGTGCGCATATTTCTCTGTTTCCGCCAGGCGCAGCTGGCGGATGCCGTTTTTGCTCAGCACCTGCCCCAGGGTGTTCTTCAGGGACTCCTGTTTAAAGGCCACCGGCGCACCGATGTTTTTATCGTACTGGGTCATGCAGGTAAAATGCACGTCCGGGTAACCGTTTTTTCTGGCAAAACCTTTAAAATCCCAGTCCGTAAAAGCCCTGGTGATCTGGCGGGCGCGATCCGGCCGGAAGTTAAAGAAAATGACGGCGTCGCCGCCGGTTATGTTGCCCAGGGCGTCGCCGGAGCTGTTGATTATCACTGTGGGTTGAATGAACTCATCCGTCTCATTTCTGTAGTAACCGCGGTCCACCGCCTCCAGCGCTGTCTTCGTATGAATGCCCTCGCCGCAAGCGATGGCGTTGAAGGCCAGTTCGGTGCGCTCCCAGCGGCGATCCCTGTCCATGCCGTAATAACGTCCCATCACAGTGGCCACGGCGCCAAAACCGGTTTCTTCTAGTTTTTGCTCCAGGGAGGCAATATATTCTTTGGCGTTGGCCGGCGGAACGTCACGCCCGTCTAGAAAGGCATGGATAAACACCCGGCGCATGTTTTCCCGCGCCGCCAGATCAAGCAGGGCAAAGAGGTGGCTGATATGGCTGTGCACCCCGCCGTCGGACAACAGGCCCATCAAATGCAGGGCGCTGCCGTTGCCTTTGGCATGGTTTATCGCGTCGAGCAACACCTTATTCTGAAAAAAATGTCCCAGCCTGATTTCCCTGGTGATCCTGGTTAGGTCCTGATATACTATCCGGCCGGCGCCCATATTTAGATGGCCCACCTCCGAGTTGCCCATTTGACCCTGCGGCAGGCCCACGTCTGCACCAGAACAAGCCAGGATAGTATGTGGGTATTGCTCAAGAAAACTGTTGTAGTTGGGCAGTCCAGCCCGGGCTATGGCGTTTCCCTCAACCCGGGGGCCGACGCCCCAGCCGTCCAGTATCACCAGAACAAGCGGCTTTTCCTCTGTCAAACTACTACCTCCAAACGATTCAAAAAACAGTACAAGGGGACGGTTCTCTTGTACCGTCTGCTTCGGCGCATTTAAGGGATTAATGGGGATCTTGCATTAAAAATATCCCTTTTCCGCAATATCCTGCCCATTGTTAAGCTAAACGATTTACTTCGGTACTAGAGAACCGTCCCCTCGTACCGCTTTGATAATTTCCAGGAAGACATCCGCTTTTAGGCTGGCGCCGCCTACCAGCGCCCCGTCGATATCTTTTTTGGACATCAGCCCCGCCGTGTTCTGCGGTTTTACACTGCCGCCGTATAGAATGCGGATTTTTTCGGCGGATCCGGCTCCAAACTGCTCACGGACAATGTCCCGGATGCGGGCGATCGCCGCCTGGGCGTCTTCATCCGAGGCTGTCCGGCCTGTGCCGATGGCCCATACCGGCTCGTAAGCTATGACCAAGCCCGCTGCCTGCTCCGCTGTAAGGCCGGCCAAACCGGCTGCAGTCTGCCTTCGCACTATCTCTTCCGTAACGCCTGCTTCCCGTTGATCAAGTGTCTCACCGACACACATAATCGGCGTCAGCGCGTGGGCTAGGGCAGCTTTGACTTTCCGGTTTACCTTTTCGTCGGTCTCCCCAAAATACTGCCGGCGCTCGGAGTGGCCGACAATCACATAGCTGCATCCCGCGTCTTTCAACATTGGCGGCGATATTTCCCCGGTAAAGGCGCCCTCGTCCTCCCAGAAAACGTCCTGGGCGCCCAGTGCAATGCCCGAACCGCGCAGGTCCTCCGACATCCGGGCCAGGGCGGTAAAGGGCGGGCACAGAACCACTTCAATATGCTCCAGCCTGTCCGCCGGTTTCCTGATATCCCGGACAAAGGCCAAGGCCTCGGGCACAGTTTTAAACATTTTCCAGTTTCCCGCAATCAACGGCTTGCGCGACATTTGACCAGCGCTCCTTTCTTTTAAGGAAACCATTCATAATGATGTTAATACGTTCACGGGCGCGTTATTTGTCCAGCAGGGCGTCCACGCCGGGGAGGACCTTGCCCTCGAGGAATTCCAGGGAGGCGCCCCCTCCTGTTGAGATATGGGTGATTTTGTCCGCAACACCGGCCTTTTTAACGGCGGAGACGGTGTCCCCGCCACCGATTATTGTGGTGGCCTTGCTTTCGGCCATGGCCTGCGCGATTGCCTCAGTGCCACCGGCAAACGGCGCCATTTCAAAAACGCCCATGGGGCCGTTCCACACTATAGTATGTGCCGTTTTTAAGGCCTCCGTAAATTCTGCTATGGTCTGCCGGCCGATGTCCAGGGCCATCCACCCGTCCGGGATTTGGCCGGCCGGAACGGTCTTCTGCCCGGCATCCGGCGCCGCGCCCTGGGCCACGACCACGTCTACGGGCAGAAGCAGCTTTACCCCTTTATTCTTTGCCTCAGTAAGCAAACCCCGGGCCAGATCGATCTTATCCGCTTCCAGCAGCGATTTGCCCACATCACAGCCTTGCGCCTGCAGAAAGGTGTTGGACATGCCGCCGCCCAGGATCACCGTGTCTACCTTATCCAGCAGGTTTGAAATTACGGCAATTTTGTCTGAAACCTTGGCCCCGCCCATGATGGCTGCAAATGGCCGTTCCGGGTGTTCGAGAAGCCGGCCCAGGATATCCAGCTCTTTTTCCATTAAAAAGCCCGCCACCGCAGGCAAAAAGTCGGATACGCCGGCAGTGGAGGCATGGGCCCGGTGGGCTGTGCCAAAAGCGTCATTCACATAAATATCGGCCAGTTCAGCCAGCTGCCGGGAAAATTTTTCATCGTTTTTTTCTTCTTCCGGGTGAAAACGGACATTTTCCAGCAGAATTACGGCGCCGTCCTGCATCCGCTCGATAGCCCCGCGCGGCGCCTCGCCAACACAGTCATCAACCTTGGCCACTTCCCGGCCAAGCAGTCCGGACAATTTTTCGGCCACGGGATCCATTTTAAATTTTTCTTCAAAATGTCCCTTTGGACGGCCCAGGTGGGAAAGAAGAATTACTTTTGCACCCTGCCCAACCAGGTACCTGATCGTCGGCAGCGCCTCGACAATCCTGGTGTCGTCCGCAACCCTGTTGTTTTTATCTAGAGGGACATTAAAGTCGACCCGCACCAGGACCCTTTTGCCCTTCACATCAACATCCCTGATAGTTTTTTTAGCTATGGCCGCGATACCTCCCTTCTATAGTCTCTAGTATTTGTAAAAGCGCTACAAAATACGCCAGTTCGCCCATGCCTCAACCCGATACCTTGCCCGGTGCTGAGATGGTGGTCAGGCGAACCGTCTGTATTTCACAGCGCTTTTACCATAAACGATAACCATATTTCTATTGAAACTCCTGTTCAGCCGGTATCTACTTGTCCTGCGCAGCCATGTGAACAAGCAGATCCAGCACCCGTTCGGAATAACCCCACTCGTTGTCGTACCAGGCAATGACCTTGGCCATATTATCGCCGACGACCATGGTGGATATGGAATCGATGATCGCCGAATGGGGATCGCCCTTGAAGTCGGCGGACACCAGGGGCAGGTCGCAATAACCCAGGATACCCTGTAAATACCCGTTGGCGGCTTCCCTGAGCGCGGCGTTCACTTCATCAGCCGTCACCGTTTTGTCCAGTTCCACTACCAGATCTACTGCTGAAACAGCGGGGATGGGCGCCCTGATGGCAAAACCGTTAATTTTACCTTTCAACTCGGGGAGCACCAGCGCCACAGCCCTGGCCGCCCCGGTGGTTGTAGGAATGAGGGATAAGCCGGCGGCCCTGCCCCGCCTCATATCACGGTGGGGCATGTCCAGCAGTTGCTGGTCGTTGGTATAGGCGTGCACAGTGGTCATTAAACCCTTGACAATGCCAAAATTGTCATTCAGCACCTTTGCTACCGGTGCAAGGCAGTTTGTAGTACAGGAAGCGTTGGAAACCACATGGTGCTGGGCGGGATCGTATTGTCCTTCGTTAACGCCCATTACTATGGTCAGGCATTCGCCCTTGGCCGGGCCGGTTAAAATTACCTTTTTGGCGCCGGCCTGGATGTGTTTAACGGCGTCAGCCGGGTTGTTCAGCCTGCCGGTTGACTCCACCACGTAATCCACACCTAGTTCCTTCCAGGGCAGCAGGGTTGGTTCGCCTTCCGCCAGGATCCTGATCTGGCGGCCGTTCACTACAATAGCGTCCTTTGTCGCGCCGACCTCCTGATCAAAAACACCGTAGACGGAGTCATATTTGAGCATATGACCGACAGATTGAGCGTACGTGTCAGTTACCTCGATCCTCCTGGACTTGTGATTTACCGCCATAACTTCGATGTCCGGGCGCCCCAGCGCGCACCGCAACACGTCACGGCCAATTCTGCCCAGCCCGTTAATCCCTATTTTATATCCCATGGTTATACGCTCCTTTCATAGGTATACCTGCCTGCGAAGAATTTAATTACTATTCTGTATTCTTTCTGTATTCTCCATCCGTTTGCCGGGATCCTGCCCTTAACCACATTTTACAAATTAAAATAATTGCACAAATCCCGCGCCTTGATCTCATAAAACGACACCTTTGCTGCCGCGCCAGGTGTCTAAAAGGATGTAACCTGTTATTAGCCCTAATACCTAATTCTCTTACCGATGGCCGGGATATTTAACTCGCTGCGGTACTTGGCCACGGTGCGCCTGGAAATCCTGATTCCCTTTTGTTTGAGTAAATCGCATATTTTCTGGTCGTTTAACGGAACCCGGCAGTCCTCCGCGGCGATAATTTCCTGCAGCATCTCCTTTATGCAGCTGGACGAGATGGTTGTCCCTGTATTATTATGCAGGCCGGTGCAAAAAAAATGCTTCATTTCAAACACACCCTGCGGGGTCTGTATATATTTGTTGGAGGTGGCCCTGCTGATCGTGGATTCGTGCAGACCGACTCTCTCCGCAACGTCTTTTAGGTTGAGTGGTTTAAGGTACTTGATGCCATGGTCCAAAAACCCCCGCTGCATGTCCACCAGGCAGTTGGCCACCTTATACAGGGTTAGTCTCCTCTGCTCAATGCTTCTAATCAGCCAGACAGCGGCATTCAATTTGCCCTCGACAAAACGGCGGGTCTGCGAGTCGCAGCTCTTTTCCTTGGCCAGCACGGAACGGTAAGTGGGGTTAATCGTTATTTTTGGCGCAAAGGTGTCGTTGACTAGAATTATATATTCGCCTTCCACCTTTTCCACAATGATATCGGGAGTGATATAGCGGTTATTGCCCGGATCCGAAAAATTGCGGCCCGGCTTAGGGTCCAGCGTCTTTAAAATATCGGCTGCCGCCTGGATTTCCTGCACTGTAACGCCCAACTCGTGGGCTATCCGGGTGATCCTCCCCCCGGCCAGGAGCTCCAGGTAATTTTCAATCAAGCCTTTGACCAGCCCGTTTTCAATACCCCGGGCGCTCAATTGGATCATCAGGCATTCCTGTAGATTTCTGGCGCCGACGCCGGGCGGGTCAAAACCCTGGATGAGCAGCAAAACCCCGGCCGCTTCAATTTGATTTACCTTTAACCTGTCCGCGGCCTCTTCCAGTGATACCCGCAGATAACCCTTTTCATCTATATTGCCGATCAGATACTCGGCGATTAAACGTTCCCTGCTGGTACAGGGATTTAGATAAAGCTGAAAAAGCAAGTGTTCGGAAAGTGTCAGAGAACGGGAAATGAAATTTTCATAGTTATATTCCGGCCGTTCCCATTTTCCTTCATGATAGTTCAGGCCCAGATCACTGCTGTCCTGGAAATATAGTTCCCAATCCAGATCATATTCCCTATTATCTCCGGCCTCGTCCTTTTTATCCTTATCCAAAAGCTCGGCGTTTCTCTCCCCGTCGTCATCATACAATTCCAGCAGGGGGTTTTCCTGGAGCTGCTGCTCAATGTATCCTTCCAATTCAAGTGAAGAGAGCTGCAGCACAGTTATCGCCTGACGCAGTTCCGGGGTCATAATTAATTTTTGTGTTTGTGTTAGATTCAGTTCATGGCCCATTCTCACTGCCTGGCTCACCCCTTCACTCCTCCAGAAAAATGGCGGACTGTGTTATGTTATAATCTATTCTCTAAAAAAAAGACGTTTTCCTGCTGCAGGGCTCAATTATCGCTGTCGATTTAGGCGTGTCGGCTTCATGCCCGGCAGTTGCGTATTTTTTCAGCAATCTCTTCAATTTTTCTCAGGCGGTGGTTAACCCCGGATTTACCCAGGGGTGTCCGCATCAGTTTTCCCAACTCCGCCAGGCAGGCGCCCGGGTGCTTCAGCCGCAGTTCCGCGGTCTCCCTGAGCGGTTCCGGTATTTTTTCCAATCCCAGTGTATCACTGATTAAATTGATATTCTCAATCTGCCGGACGGCGGCATTTACAGTCTTATTGAGGTTGGCCGTCTCGCAGTTTACCAAACGGTTGACATTATTGCGCACATCCTTAAAAACCCGGGCGCTTTCAAAATTCAGCAGGGCGGAGTGGGCGCCGATAATATTCAAAAATCTGGCGATATGCTCGCTCTCTTTCAGATAAACAATGTGCCAGCCTTTTCTCCGGCTCGTCCTGGTGGCCAGGTTGTATTTAGTCATCAGGCCGCTGATCGCCTCAGCAAACGGCTTATTGCCGGTAACTATTTCCAGGTGGTAATTGCCCTCGGGCCGGTTGACCGAACCCCCGCCCAGGAAAACCCCCCGCAGGTAGGCGCGCCGGCAGCACCCGCGGCGTAAAAGGCTGCGGGGCGCGGTATCCCTCAGGCGGCCCGATTCGTCCAGCATGCCCAACTGGAGGAGGATATCGTTGATTCCCTTCTGAAAGGGAATGCGGATCAGGTAGACATAGTTCTTTTTCAACCTTTTTTTCCTCTGGGCCAGTACCTCTGTTTGCAAGCCGAAGAGATTTTTTACCAGCGATATAATTTTTCTGGCGACTGCGGCGTTTTCCGTTGTAATATGCAGTGATAGACGTTGGCCGCTGCTGATCTGGACACTGCCGTTCATCTTGACCAGGGCGGACAGCTCAGCCAGTTGACAGCAAGAACGCCGGCCGGTTACCCGGGCTAATTCGTTTTTTGTTACTGCCGAAAAAGACATAGCCGCCCCCTCTTTCATTTTGCCTGTATTATATCACAAAAAACACTCCGGCTTTTACGGCTTGAAGAGTATGAATAGCCCGCGGCTGCTTAATCCACGGGCTATTGAGCAATTCGGCCATGCATGAATTGTGTTATGCTAAAGGCGGCGCCCAGAGTGAGGCAAACCAGGGATTCAACCCTGGGAATCATAGCTGCAGTTCCCGCCCGGGACCTTCACTTTCTTTAGCATTTTTCCCTTCCTCCTGCAGGGCTTTTTCGGAGTAAACAAGTCTCAAAACGGCCCCGGCCAGTCTGTCCGGATGGTGCCGGACGACGTCCGTCTTGTAGATCAGGTCCCCGCTAACCGCTTTAATGCCCAGTTTTTCTATTTCACCGGCATCCGCCGCAACCGGCTCAGCCCCTTCCTGCCGGTAGCGAAAGCGCAGCCTGGGCGGCACCTGCCCCGTATTCAGGATCACGTAATCCACTAACTTACCGGTGTGGCTGATAATCGCCTGCAGGTGGGAAGAAGCCGTATAGCCTGAGGTCTCACCCGGCTGGGTCATGACATTGCAGACGTAAATTTTAGTCGCCGGCGTTCTGGCGAGCGCCTCCGGTATGCCTTTTACCAGCAGGTTCGGAATAACACTGGTGTAAAGGCTGCCCGGCCCCAGCACAACAGCGTCCGCCTCCGCGATAGCCGCCAGTGCTTCAGGCAAAGGCAGGCAACGGGACGGTTTCAGAAAAACCCTTTTGATAGCGCCGTTGTTGAGGGGTATTTTTGACTCACCCTTCACTACCCGGCCATCCGTCAACTCGGCGTATAGAGTCACATCGGAAAGCGTCGCCGGCAGCACCTGGCCGCGGATGGCCAGGACCTTGCTTAAACTATGCACGGCCTGGTCAAACCTGCCGGTCATGTCGGCCAGGGCGGCCAGCAACAGGTTGCCCATGCTGTGCCCCGCCAGTACGCCGTTGGAAAAACGGTACTGCAGCAGCTCCTCCATCAGCGGTTCTTTATCAGCCAGGGCCACCAGGCAGTTCCTGATGTCCCCCGGCGGCAGTATGCCCAGTTCCCCCCGGAGACGGCCGGAACTGCCCCCGTCATCAGCCACGGTAACAATGGCAGTCAGATTGCTGGTATATTTTTTCAAGCCCCGCAACAGCACTGACAGCCCCGTGCCGCCGCCGATAACAACAATTTTCGGCCCGCGTTTGAGGCTCTGCCTGGTGTAGATTATATCCGCCGCCCGGCCCTCTTCACCGGGCGCCAGCGCGCCCGCTATGGAATGAAAAGTCCTCAGGATGCCAAAAACCATGATGCCCAGGCCGGCCATGACAATAACAACACCAGCCGGCGTATCGTAGCGGTTGCCTAAGAGGGCTTTCTCCAGGTGGTGGAAGGGTGAGGCAAAATCCCCCAGCAGGCTGCCCTTCAGCAAAAGATCCGCCCCGAACGCAGCCGCCAGAAGCCCGGCCAGGGCCAGCAACAGCCAGCGTTTGACCTTCATCCCCGGGTATAGCCATTTGTGCGCGGCCATTTTCTCAGCCCCTAAATCAGTTTATTAACAACCCTATGGCCTGTTTATATCCCTGTGCCGGACAGTCACCCGGTATTTTTTATCGCCCAGGACCTGACCCACCCTGTTGGCCAGGGCTACTGAACGGTGCCGGCCCCCTGTGCAGCCGATGGCGATGGACAAGGTAGTTTTGCCTTCATTAATGTATTCGGGAATCAGGAATTCAACAAAGTCTATAAACCTGTTCATAAACTGTCCGGTAACGGGGGAATTAAAGACATAGTCCAGGACTGCCTGATCGTTGCCCGTTAAACTGCTCAATTCAGGCTGGTAATGCGGATTGGGCAGAAAACGCACGTCAATAACCAGGTCGGAGTCCAGCGGCAGGCCATATTTAAAACCGAAGGACACGGCAGTAATATGCAGACCGGCATGGCCGGCCTGATCAGCAAAGGTCGCCGCTATTTCCTCTTTCAGTTGTTTGGGCGCCAGCCCTGATGTATTGATAATTTTGTTGGCGCGGCCCCTTAGTTCTTCTAAAAGGCTTCGTTCCTGGCGGATCACCTCCAGGACCTCCCCGTAAGCGCTCAGCGGGTGGCGGCGCCTGGATTCCTTGAAACGGCGCACCAGGGTTTCATCGGAAGCCTCCAAAAAGAGGATCTCGTAGCGGATGCCCAGGCTGTCCAGCTCATGCAGGACTTCAAATAGGGCATGAAAGAATTCCCCGCCCCTGATGTCAACACCCAATGCTATTTTATTAATTCTATTGGCGGCCTGTGCACACAGATCGGCGAATTTAAGAATCAGAGCGGGGGGCAGGTTGTCAATGCAATAGTAACCCAGGTCCTCCAAACTGTGCAGGGCCTGGGTCTTGCCCGCCCCGGAAAGGCCGGTTACAACGACGAGTTTTGGCGTGGGCATGGCCACACCTCCTTCAGTTGGATGGAGATACAGAGGAACAGGAACACGCCTCCCGCTTGGGCATTACCTTGGGGCAGGAGTATGGCCCCGATGATTATCCCTGCGGGTCAAGGGTTGTCCACGCCGCGGGAACCGTTCCCCGCGGCATGTTTGGCAAGATCAGGGCACGGCGTTGATGATCATTTCTGCCGGGAAGCGGAGCCTTTCCACCAGCGCCAGCCCGGAGGCCAATTCCCCGACGTTTTCGGGGCGGTGGGCGTCGCTGTTTATAGCCAGACCCGCTCCCCAGCGAGCCGCGGCAAGCACGATTTCCTCTTTATTATAATTGTGGCCCGTATTTACTTCAAGAGCGGTTTCATTCCCGGCGCAGGACCGGGCCAGTTCATCCACGTCCACGGGCAGCATCAGGTTGGGGTGACTGATAATATCGACCGGGTAGCCATGCACTGTCTCAACCAGCGCCTTGGTATTGGCGTTGCGCATTTTTTCGCGGGCGCTCCTGTTAAAGCGGGCCGCCAGGTTGGGCAGCGTGAACAGCAGGGCGTCCCGCGGGTTACCGGGGATGTAGTAGGGATGAAGGCCGGCAATCAACAGGTCGAGCCGGTTGATAATTCCCTTCGGCAAATCAAGGCGGCCGTCGCTGCCGATCACCGCCGCCTCGGCCCCCACCAGCGCCTTAATCTCCGGCAGAGCAGGCGCCAGGGCGGCCACTTCTTCCTTGATCGCTAAAAACATTTCCGGTCCCGCAACGCCGATGCCGATGCCCGCCGGGCCGTGGTCCGTTAAGGCGACTTCCGTCAAGCCCCGCCTGGCGGCCGCCTCAATGTTCTGCGCCGGACTGCCCCGGCCGTCGCTGTATTTGGTATGGGTGTGATAGTCCGCAAAAAGCCTCACATCGCTGCCAGTTCCCATTTAAGAAGATCTATTACCTTAACCGGCCCGGGATCGATGCCGTACAGCGCCGCCAGATACAAACTGGCGTAGTCTCCGGTATATATCAGGGAAAACAGCCTGGCCAGGTCCCCGTCGCCGGAGGACCAGACCTCGGTAACCCCGTCCACGACGTCTTTTACTATGCCTTTGGTCACCTCAATACGCTTTTGCACCCGCGGATGATCCTGCTCGTCCCTGAGGATAACCAGGTGAATTTTATTTAAAATTTCACGGGGGTATTGGAAACCGACTATTTCATTGTGGTTCAATTCCGGAAATACGTTCCAGTATGCCGGCGCCTTGGCGTTTTCGTTAATCTGGCCCTTCCACCTCTGCGCCACTACCTCGGATCTGCCGGACACACCCCAGATCACGGGTATTTTTTGGTAAAGCTTTTGGGCAATCTGTTTGGATACGTTTTCCTCTTCGGGAGATTCCGATCCGATTTTATTATGCAGTTCCTTGATAAACCCGGCCATTGCGGTCGTCTCACCGGTTAAATCAGGCAGCATGCCCAATCGTTGCAGGATCACCAGGGTGGGAATGAACAAATAACCAGTGGCCGCCCGGGGCGCGCAACCGCGGGGTATTCTTACCAGGGTAACGCCGTCCGCCTCCGCCATCCCGCCCAGTTTCCCGCCGGTGG